>JAGXRV010000045.1 GCA_018335695.1 Clostridium sp. | reverse complement strand
AACCCCGTGACCAAATCCTCTTCCCGCGAATGAGTAAACCGCGCCATTTGCCGTAAAGCTGTCAACAAGAACGCTTCTCATTTGCATGGTGCCTAACATCGCACGAAGAGTGGCAATAGGAAGATTGCTATGTTCGCTCCTGGTAATCCTCAGGCTCCCGTTCTCATTCATAACAAACGTGCCGTCAGCTTGTCTGCTAATAAATTCCAGCGCTATGCTGCCCAATACCCTCCTGCCGCTTGAGTTTCTTTCCTCCGATATTTGCAAGTCAGGGATAGCAACAATTTTCAGCTCTAAACCGGTAAAACCATTGCGGGCTAACCATAACCTGAGATTGTTTGCGATCACTAAATCTCTTTCATTGACGCTGCTCCACCATGATGCCGGATTCGTCAGCTCTCGGCCGGCCAAGTCTATTTGCTGTCTGTGCAAAGTGACTGCCCAGCCGTTTTGCGGATCAAAGGGGTCTGTTTGGCTTGGCAAATATGTAAGCTGAGCCCCTCCCCAGACATTGATATTGCTCTCCGTAAATCCTCCGTTACTGGAAGAATACAGCGTCTCCGCTAAAGCATTGTTGAAAAACAACACTTGCCCGCGAGTTTCCTCAACTGCCAAGGAGGTCCTGGACTCCCGGGGAAAACCTCCGTAAACCTGAAACTGCTGCGTATCACCAATAACCTGATTTACGCGCCGCAAAGCAAAAGTCCGCGCGGCGACCGCCTGAGCCTTCAACGCCTCAATCGGCCAAGAGGCCGGCATTTCTCGCGGCACAACGCCTTTGAGATAATCTTCCAATGGAAGCCTATTTATCGGGCGAATAAATTGCCCACTTTCAATAGTAAAAGTAATTTCTCCCAGATAATCAAGAATGGCAGTTGGGCTCTCAATTGTAATAAATGAATTAGTGTTATAGCTTAGAGGCCTTACTGTAAACGAATTCCCGTAACTGCCCAATCTTTCGCTTCCCCTAAAAAGCACGAGTTCCGAGTTCTCTCTCCTCACCGTAAATCTCACATTTTGCTCCAGTGGGAGATTGTCCGAACTGATTACATAATCACCCACAACGGCAAAAGTCACTGCCTCCCGATTTCCCAGAAAATTGCTTAATCTCACTGCGATTTGCGGGTCGGAAGCAGCCACAGTTGCTTCGGCCTTTACAGGAAGGAGAAATGGGAGCACAAGAATCACTGCCAGAAACAATGAAGCAACGGCCCTTTTCATAAATTGCATCCCCTCTCTTGCTCGCCCTTATCAAACATTCTCAATAAAGCTAATCCTTTTTTAACGTAAGAAAGGATTATATTTTTTTTCGTCGGCAATAGTCGTTTCCGGACCGTGGCCTGGATAAACAATAGTCTCGCCTGGGAAAATCAGCAACTTTTCTTTTATGGAATAGATTAACTCTCCATGAGAACCGCCGGGCAGGTCGGTACGGCCAACGGAACCTGAAAAAAGCGTGTCTCCGGTAAATAATTTGCCATCCGCCAGCAAACTAACCGAGCCCTTAGTATGTCCCGGAGTCGCAATCACATCCACCTGCAGATTTCCAACGGTAAGCTTATCCCCTTCTCTGATAAAACGATCCGGTTCAACAAACTGCAATTTGCCAACAAAAACCGAGAGGCTGGCAGGCGGTTTGCTGGACATTTCCCTGTCCGCCTCATTAATCAAAATAGGCGCCCCGGTTGCTTGACGCACTTCCGCATTTGCTCCTACATGATCGAAGTGACCATGGGTGTTGACAATATACTTAACTGTCACAGCCGCATCTTCAACCATCTTTAGAATTTGTTTAGCTTCAGCGCCGGGATCAATAACAATGCCTTCTTTAGTTTCAGAACAGGCAATTAAGTAACAATTAGCGGCAAAAGAACCCACTTCTCTTCTCCATAAAAGCATAGCGGCCTCCCTAAAACAAAAATAAGTTTGTTAATCAGCCGAACCAAAGGAACTTTTCAGAGTACTTCCACAGCCTCGCAGAAAATCCTTTTTTCTCGACAGAAAAAAGTGCAAATTGTATCTTAGGCTGATGCCTCCGCCAAAGCCTGTTCCAAATCTGCAATCAAATCTGCGCTGTCCTCCAGGCCAAGGGAAAGACGAACAAAATCTGCAGACACGCCGGCACTGACTTGTTCCTCCGGCGATAGCTGAGAGTGGGTTGTGGTGGCGGGATGGATGGCCAAAGACTTAGCGTCACCAATATTAGCAAGGTGCGAAAATAACTTCAGCGAATCAATGAAACGTTTTCCTGCTTCCCGACCTCCTCGGATACCAAAACCAACTAAAGCGCCATATCCATTACTCAAATACTTTTTTGCCAACTCATGAGACGGATGCCCCGGTAATCCGGGATAATTAACCCAAACTACTGCCGGGTGGGTCGCCAAAAACTTTGCCACAGCCAAGGCGTTCTCACAATGTCGCTGCAGCCGCAAATGCAGTGTCTCCAGACCCTGCAGAAACAAGAAAGAGTTGAACGGGGAAAGACTGGTGCCCATATCTCGCAGAAGCTGAACACGAGCCTTAAGGATATAAGCCAGTCCGCCGAAGGCTTCAAGATAGCGAAGTCCGTTGTAAGTAGGATCCGGTTCTGTAAAATCAGGGAAGCGGCCGCTACCCCAGTCAAATTTGCCGGAATCGACAATAATCCCGCCGATAGATGTACCATGTCCGCCGATAAATTTAGTGAGCGAATGAACGACAATGTCGGCACCGTGCTCAATCGGTCGGAGCAAATAGGGTGTGGTCGCGGTACTATCTATCACCAACGGTACTCCGGCTTCATGGGCAATTGCGGCGACAGCTTTAATGTCCAGCACATCCAGCTTTGGATTCCCCATGGTTTCAGCATAAATTGCTTTAGTTTTTTCAGTAATAGCAGTGCGAAAATTTTCCGGCTCTTTTGGATCAACAAAACGGACATTTACACCGAACTTTGGGAAAGTTGATGTAAAGAGGGTGTATGTCCCGCCGTAGAGACTGTTCGCAGAAACAATTTCATCACCGGGACGCGTCAAGTTTAATAACGACAACGTTATCGCCGACTGTCCGCTGGAGACTGCAAGCGCCGCAGCGCCTCCCTCTAAAGCTGCTACTCGTTTTTCCAGCACATCTGTAGTTGGATTCATAATCCGGGTGTAAATATTGCCGAACTCTTGCAAACCAAACAAACGCGCCGCATGCTCAGTGTCCTGAAACACATAAGAAGTCGTTTGGTAAATTGGCACAGCGCGTGAGCCTGTGGCGGGATCCGGCACCTGACCGGCATGAACGGCCAGTGTGTCAAAGCGATACTCTTTTGTCATTATTATTCCTCCTCATTTTTTGACTGTTGGCATTTTGTAGGCAAAAAGAAAACCTCTTCCGGAGAGAAGAGGCTGTTTGTTTACGGCACTCTTCTTATCTCCCAGGAGTGACCCTGTAGGAATTGGCACCTTCCAGTTGCCTGGGGTTGCCGGGTTTCATCGGGCCAGTCCCTCCACCACTCTTGATAAGAGTTTTATTCATTTTTCAATTACCGTGTTTGCTATCTGTTTACTATGTTAACAGCCGTTTAGGCTGCTGTCAAATATTTTTTTACATCGTGACCGAGCGATAAACTATCGGTGCTATACTGTGAGCCGCCCTCATCTGCCTGACTTCGTCCCGTTATCGAACAATCAACCGGCAAAATGCGCCTGAAAAAAGAGCTTCTTGCGATATTTTATCAACTTAGATTATAATGAAAAGAAATTCTCCTAAATTGGAGGTATAAAAATGGATCGTGTTTATAATTTTAACCCAGGCCCATCCGCCCTGCCACTCCCCGTGCTTGAAAAGGCTCGTTCCACCTTTTTAAACTACGAAAGCACCGGCATGTCGGTGCTGGAAATGTCTCACCGTTCGCAAGAATTCGAAGAGATTATCCACAGCGCAGAGGCACTGTTTAAGGAACTGGCCGGGGTGGGAGACGATTACCGCGTGCTGTTTCTTCAGGGCGGTGCCAGCCTACAATTTAGTATGATCCCTCTCAATTTTATCGGCAATAAATCTGCAGATTATGTGCTCACAGGACAGTTTGCTGAAAAAGCGTATGAGGAAGCAAGAAAAATTGCTGAAATACGTGTGGCTGCTACGACGGCAGACCGTAACTTTAGCGAAATTCCGCGCCAAGCTGATCTGGAGCTGGACAGAAATGCAGCTTACCTACATATCACCACCAATAACACAATTTTTGGTACTGAGTGGCACTATATTCCGGAAACATACGGCGTCCCTTTAATAGCCGATATGTCAAGCGATATTTTTTCCCGCCCGCTTGATTACAATAAATTTGCCCTAGTATATGCAGGCGCCCAAAAGAATCTCGGACCTGCGGGAGTAACCGTAGTATTAATCCGCAAAGAACTGCTCGAACATGTGCCACCATCACTGCCGAGCATGCTGCGCTATGATGTTTACGCCAAAAACGATTCGCTCTACAATACACCGCCTACCTTTAGCATTTATCTGTTGAGACTGATGCTCGAGTGGCTAAAAGAAAAAGGCGGTCTGGCTTACATTGGCAAATATAATGCGGAAAAATCAACGGTTGTTTATCAAGGAATTGACAGCAGCAATGATTTCTATCAGGGCCACGCCCGACAAGACAGCCGCTCATTAATGAACATTACCTTTCGACTGCCGACGACAGAGCTGGAGAAACAATTTTTAGCGCAAGCGGCGGAGGCGAAACTGGTTGGATTAAAAGGGCACCGCTCCGTAGGAGGCATACGTGCTTCCGTCTATAATGCCATGAGCAGTGAAGGCTGCGAAAAACTTGCTGAATTCATGGAGACATTTCGCAAGCGCCACGGCTAATCAAAGCAATCAATAAGATAAAAGCCCTGCAAAGGAGAGTGCGTACCCTATGCTGTCAAGAAAAGCGCTGTCAATCACACCCTCAGCCACGCTAGCCATTGATGCTAAGGCTAAGCAACTGAGAAGCGAGGGGATTGATGTAATTGGTTTTGGAGCCGGAGAACCGGACTTTGATACCCCGGATCACATTAAGGAGGCAGCTATCGAAGCAATTAACGGCGGCTTTACTAAATATACCCCTGTCGCCGGTTCACTCGATCTGCAGCAGGCGATTTGCCGAAAACTCCTGGAGGATAACAGCTTATCTTATCAACCCGCCGAAATTGTGGTAAGCAATGGGGCAAAGCACTCACTGACTAATATTTTTGCCGCACTCCTAAATCCGGGAGACCAGGTGATTATTCCTGCGCCGTTCTGGGTCAGTTACTCAGAGATGATTAAGCTAAATGACGGTGTGCCTGTAGTTGTGCAAACTCAGCAAAAGAACAACTTTAAGCTTACCCGTCAGGAATTGCTCGCTGCTCTGACAGAAAAAACAAAAGCGATTCTGATAAACAGCCCAAACAATCCAACGGGACAAGTCTATACACGACAAGAGCTGGAAGCGATAGCCGACGTTGCCGTGGCGCATAATTTATTTGTAATTTCAGATGAGATCTACGAAAAATTAATCTATGGCAACTTTAAACATGTGAGCATCGCCTCACTAAACGAAAAAATAAAAGATCTTACTATTGTGGTTAACGGTGTCTCTAAAACATATTCCATGACCGGCTGGCGCATTGGCTATACAGCCTCCCGCAAGGAAATTGCCCAAATGATGAGCAACATACAAAGCCATGCCACCAGCAACCCCAACTCAATCGCCCAGAAAGCCGCGCTGGCGGCAATCACCGGCCCGCAGCACTGCGTAGCAGAAATGAGAAGCGCTTTTGCCGGGCGACGAGACTATCTGGTACAACAAATTGCTTCTATCCCCGGACTCTCCTGTATTGAGCCGACCGGTGCTTTCTATGTTTTGATGGACACGAGCGGTCTGCTAGGCCGCTATTTTCAGGATAAACAGCTGACCGACAGCGCTGATTTTGCCGAGCTCCTTCTGGAACACTTTCAGGTGGCGGTAGTGCCCGGTATCAGTTTCGCAGCCCCGACATATGTGCGACTTTCTTACGCCCTTGGCATGGAACAGTTGCAAAAAGGCATAGAACGAATCGCCTCTTTCGTCAGAGCTCTCTCTTAAACCATGGGGACGGTTCTGGTGGTTTCAACCACCAGAACCGTCCCCATGGTTTAGGAAAACCTCTATATTTGCCAGGCTGTTTTCAACTAGTGATTCAACATCTAATACTGCTTCCGCTGCTTCTACCTCAGCCAACTGCGGACGTGTAACAGGATATTCCGGCAGAAACACGGTGCAACAATCCTCGTAAGGGCGCACAGAAATTGGATAAGTACAAATCCGCTGGGCGATAGTAACAATTTCTGTTTTATCCAGCGCAATTAGCGGACGAAAAACGGGTATGGCCGAGACTCGTTCAATCACATTAATGCTTTCCATTGTCTGGCTTGCCACCTGCCCTAGGCTGTCTCCCGTGATCAGTGCCAAAGCACCTTGTTTTTCAGCCAACCGCTCTGCAATTCGTAACATCATCCTGCGCATTAGGGTGATTGTTAATCGCTCAGGCGTTTTCAACCGCAGTTCGGTTTGTATTTCTGTAAAATGGACTAAATGCAGCTTGATTTTGCCGCCGTAACGTGCCAGCTCCCGACACAAATCAAAAACTTTTTCCTTGGCTCGTTCGCTTGTATAAGGATAACTGTGAAAATGAACTGCTTCCAGCGTAACCCCGCGTTTGAGCGCTAACCACCCAGCCACAGGACTGTCAATACCGCCGGAGAGCAAAAGCAGTCCTTTACCGGCAACTCCTACCGGCAGACCACCGGGGCCGGGAATTGTTTGAGTATAAAGATAGGCCTCGTTCTCCCGAATCTCAACCTCAAGCACCGCCTCGGGAGTATGCACATCTACCACCAAGTCTGGCATCTTTGCCAACAGGTAAGCTCCGACTTGCCTGCTCACTTCCGGTGATTTCAGCGGAAACTGTTTGTTCGCCCTCCTTGTCTTCACTTTAAAACGCAACCCGGGCTTTGCCACCGCAGTAAACTCCCGAAGCGCAACCTGTTTAATTGCCTCCACTTCCAACGGTGCTATAGCCACCGGGCTGACAGAAACAATCCCAAATATTTGAGTTAAACGGTTAAGAACTTGGACCGGATCTCCGTCAAGCACTGCCACAAAATTACGACTATGAGTTTGATAGACTTTACAATGCGCCACCGCTTGCAATGTCTTTTTGATATTGTTTGTCAACCTGTTTTCAAAAAATTTGCGGTTTTTTCCCTTGAGACCTATCTCACCGTAACGAACCAGATATAATTCTTTCATCCTGCTTACCTCCGCATCACTCTCCGGATACCCAAAACAGCAATCTGTAATTTCTCGAGCGCATAAGCCAGCTCTTCCTCAGTGTTTAGCGTTGAGAAACTAAAGCGCAACGCTGCTTCAACTTCTTTTTCCTTGCGACCCATGGCTAGCAGCACATGGCTTAACTCCGGTCGCCGCGAGTGACAAGCGGCGCCGGTGGAAAGATAAACGCCTTCCTCTGCCAAAGCGTGAACCAACACTTCACCCCGCAGGCCTGCCACTGTAATGTTAAGTATATGGGGAGCGCCTTCCTCCGGACTGTTACAGGAAATGTCCGGTATTAACGCCAATATTCCCGCTAAAAATTTTTTCTTCAGCCTGCTTAAAGCTGCGGCATGAGCCGACAGCCCGGCCGTTGCCAGACGCGCTGCTTCGGCGAACCCTCCAATGCCGGCCATATTTTCCGTTCCGGGACGCAGACCATCCTCCTGTCCGCCCCCATAAAAAAAGGGCTCCACATGGATTCCTTGTCGCTTGTATAAAGCGCCGACTCCTTTAGGGCCGTGCAGCTTATGAGCAGAAAATGTAACTAAATCAGCTTGCCAAAGGAGCGGCTGTACCGGCAGTTTGCCAAAAGACTGGACGGCATCAACATGAAAAAGCGTTTCACTATTTTTTTTCTTAATCAGCCGACCTATTTCTGCCACCGGCTGAATTGCGCCTACTTCATTGTTAACGTGCATTACACTGACTAACTGTGTATCGGCACGCACGGCATCTGCGACCACAGCGGGAGAAACTACGCCGTCGCCATCTACCGGCAAATAGGTAAGCATAAAACCTTCCTGCTCCAGCAAGCGGTAAGCATAAAGTACCGACGGATGCTCCACCTGGGTAGCAATCAAGTGCAGCCCTCGGCGCCGAAGCCGCCGAGCTGCACCGATTACTGCCAAATTGTTTGCTTCCGTTCCGCCGGAGGTAAAGTAAATTTCGCTTTCTTTCACACCACAAGCATCTGCCAGTGTACGTCTTGCTCTCTTTTTGACTTTTTCAGCCTCCACACCCTTCCGATGCAGCGAAGAAGGATTGCCGTAAACGTCGATGTGTATTTTATGCATCACTGCGGCGACTGACGGCAACACCGGTGTGGTAGCACTATTATCCAAGTAAATTTCACGCATGGCGAAAATTCCTCCAGACGTCGGCAGGCTGTTTAACAAATAGCCTGCCGACGCCATTAACCGAACTTTTAGTTTAGCTCTTTACCAGCTTCTCCGCCTGCCCGTGATCTACGCCGAAGGTCTCCACGGTAATCTTTTTTATTTGCTGATCCTCGAGCGGTTTGTCGGCGTAATCCCTCTTCACAGCGACTATCCCATCCACCACATCTATCCCTTCGCTCACTTTGCCAAAGGCCGCATACTGTCCATCCAGATGCGGTGAATCGGCGACCATGATGAAGAACTGTGAGCCGGCTGAGTCGGGAGCTGCGGTACGAGCCATGGAAATCACCCCGCGCTTATGCAAGATTGGATTAGGAAATCCGTTCTTGCTAAACTCCCCTTTAATTGTAAAGCCAGGCCCGCTCATGCCGGAACCTTGCGGACAACCACCCTGAATCATAAAACCGGGAATAACACGATGAAAAATCAAACCATCATAAAAACCGTCTTTTACAAGAGCAATAAAATTTTTTACTGTATTGGGAGCTGCCTGAATATCCAATTCAACCGTAATAATACCTCCGTCTGCCATTTCAATCGTTGCCACCGGGTTTTGCACTTTATCCACCCTCTCGCGTGATAATGCTGACTAAATTATTGCCCCTTATTTTTGGGGGCGGCGGCCTCGGCCTACCGGCCTGGGCTTTCCTGCGTTATTCTGCCGGTTATTTTTAAATCCTTCTCTTGGAAAATGTTGCGGTTTACTCGTCCAACGTGGCGTCTCTTCCGTCAGTTTAACCGGCGTGCTGTCAGGCTCCTTGGTAACCATCTTCAATGCAGCCGCCAAAAGAGTAGTCGCAGAATGTTCCTGTAACAGTTCTTCTGCCAGCGGATTGTAAAAGGTTAATTCCTCACTTTCAACAATTCTCAGCAGCTTCTCTACTGCCAGACGCTGCTGACCCTCTATCGCTTGTTGCATCGTAGGGATAGGCAGTCGGGCAATTTTGCGCCTTGTGCCATACTCGATTGCTCTAAGCTGATTAGCTTCACGAGGAGTAACAAACGTTACCGCCATACCACTCTTGCCGGCACGTCCTGTACGGCCAACGCGATGCACATAGCTTTCCGGGTCTTGAGGGATATCAAAATTATAAACATGGGTGACACCGCTGATATCTAAGCCTCTGGCGGCCACATCAGTAGCTACCAACACATCTATAGTGCCGTCCCTGAACTGGCGCATCACGCTGTCGCGGCGGGCTTGTGTCATATCTCCATGAATGCCCTCCGCTGAATAACCACGTTTATTTAATGCTTCATACAATTCATCTACACGCCGCTTAGTCCTACCAAAAACAATGGCAAGATCCGGGGATTGTGTATCTAAAAGCCGGCAAAGCACATCAAATTTTTGCCTTTCCTCCAAAACCAAATGGCTTTGTTCAGTACTAGGCACCGTTACTTCCTGCGAACGCACTGCAATCAATTTAGCATCACGCATAAAGCGCCGAGCCAACTGTTGTATTGCTGTGGGAATGGTAGCAGAAAACAACAGTGTCTGCCGCTCAGTCGGAGTCTCTTTTAAAATTGACTCAATATCCTCGATAAAGCCCATATTTAACATCTCATCGGCCTCATCTAAGATTACAACTTTAATGTCGTGCAAGCGAATTGTGCGGCGACGGATGTGATCAAGCAGCCTCCCAGGAGTTCCCGCGATTATCTGAGGATTCTTTTGTAATCCGCGAATCTGTCTGTTAATCTCCTGACCTCCATAAACCGGCAGCGTACGAATTCCTTTGAACTGGCCCAATTTGTTCAACTCTTCCGCCACCTGTACCGCTAATTCCCTGGTGGGAGTAACCACCAAAGCCTGTACAGATACTGCATTGCGCTCCAGCTTTTCTATCAACGGCACTCCGAAAGCAGCTGTTTTCCCTGTCCCCGTATGTGCCTGCCCAATCAGATCTCGCCCTTCCAACGCAGCCGGAATAGCTTGTTCCTGGATGGGGGTAGCTTCTTCGAAGCCCATCATGCTAACAGCCTTTAATACTTCACCGCTTAGATTAAACTGTGAAAATAATGGCATCTTTATTCCTCCCTCTAACTTTAAATTCTTTGCACACAGTAAAGAATAAAACCTTGTCTGTCAGACCGGCAAAACCCCTCCGCAAACGGGAGGGGCCGGCTCTTACAGTCCGAGAATATTTTCAACCACTTGCTGCATCTCAGCTTTTTTGCATACTCTCTTGTGCAGAACCGGTCGGCTTGCCAAGCCTCTTATAACTGCTGGTATAGGGACACCCGTCATTTTTTCCATCTCAGCGAAAAGGGCAAAATCTTCACCGTCAGCATATTTCGGATTCACCGCTTGCATTACATTTTTAGTAAACTTATAGGGACTGGCAGTAGAAACTATTACTACCGGTGTTTTACTGCCTGTTTTCTGCCGATACTTTTCCCAGACGGAATGCGCTACAGCCGTATGTGGATCCAACAGATAGCCGGTTGCTTCCTGGACACGGCGAATGACTTGAAATGTCTCTTCTTCCGTAGCATAACCACCCACAAAGTCCGTCAAATTCTTCTTCATCTCCTCGCTAATCTGATAATGTCCTACAGAGGAGAGCTGTTGCATTAGGACGGCAACGTGCGCCGACGACTTCCCGCAAATCTGCCAGAGCAGCCGCTCCAAATTGCTGGAAATCAAAATATCCATCGACGGTGAGCTGGTCAGATAAAATTCACGCTCTTTATCATAAATGCCGGAAGCAAAGAAGTCGGACAAAACCTTATTTTCATTTGAAGCACAAATCAGCGACCCTATCGGCAGTCCCATTTTTTTTGCATAGTACCCTGCCAAAATATTTCCGAAATTACCGGTTGGCACCGCGAAGTCAAGCGGCTCGCCCGCCTGTACTCCCCCATCTTCCATAACCCGCAGATATGCGTGCCAATAATAGACGACTTGCGGGATTAGACGACCTATATTAATGGAGTTGGCCGAAGAAAAGATCAAACCTTTGCCTTCCATCGCTTCAATCAGCTTTTTATCGGTGAACAACTGCTTAACACCACTTTGTGCATCGTCAAAGTTGCCTTCTATTCCTATTACAAAAGTGTTATTTCCAGCCTGCGTCACCATTTGCTGCTTCTGCACCGGACTTACGCCATATTCAGGGAAAAAAACAATAATCCTTGTCCCCTCAACTCCGGCAAACGCTTCCAGCGCTGCTTTTCCGGTGTCACCTGATGTGGCGGTTAGAATAACCACCTCATGATTAAATCCAGTTTTTCCGGCTGCCATTTTCATCAGGTAAGGCAGAAGGGCAAGAGCCATATCTTTAAACGCCAAGGTTGGGCCGTGAAAAAGTTCCAGGTAGCGGACGCCACCATGCTCCACCACCGGCGCAATTTCCGAAGTGTCAAATCGACTGTTATAAGCAGCCGCCACAGCTTCACGCAATTCTTTCTCGGTAAAATCCGTCAGAAACAAACGCAACACAGTAACAGCTAATTCCCGGTAGTCCAATTGAGCAAGTTCGTGCAAGGGTGTTGTCAGCAGTGGGATTTCTGCAGGCACATACAAACCGCCGTCAGCCGCAATGCCCGAGAGAATTGCCTCAGCGGCAGTTACAGCCAGATCGTCGCCGCGGGTACTGTGATAGATAAGTTGCGCCATCATTTTCCCTCCGTCTTCCGCAGAAATAAATCCATCAACCGATAGCCTTCCCCCAGATAGAACCCGGCATCCTTGGCTGACTGTTCATCAAAACTGCGGGAAACTCCGTTTTGCTCATGCTGACTATCATAAATCAAGAAAGGCACCGGGTCGGCGGTATGTGTACGCAGAGAGAGGGGTGTGGCATGGTCCGGCAAAATCATCATGCGATAAGGTTCTCCCAACCGTTCAAGCCCGTCTATCAGCGTTTTAACCGTTAGGTTATCAATAAGCTCGATAGATTTTACTTTGTTTTCCGTTTCCTGACGGTGACCGCATTCATCCGGTGCCTCGATATGCAGATAAACAAAATCTACTCCGTCTTGCAAGGCAGCCAAAGCTGCCTCCGCTTCTCCGCGAAAGTCTGTATCTAAATTGCCGGTAGAACCTGCCACATGGATTAGTTTCATCCCGGCACAAAAGCCGATTCCTTTTAGAAGATCGACTGCGGAAATAACAGCCGCTTGCAAACCATATTTATGATTAAAAGATGTTAACTGCGCCTTTTTACCCTCACCCCAAAACCAAATGGCGTTGGCAGGACGCAAACCTCTTGCCACGCGAACCACATTCAGCGGATGGTGCGGCAAAAACAGCGTACTCTCAATCATCAATTCAGTAATAATACCGGCAGACGAACCACCGGGAAGATAATCCCCCACAGCTTTACCTAAAATATCATGAGGCGGCGTAAGGTGCCAATCTAAGGGCGCACCCCGCCAGACCATCAGGTGCCTATAACTGACGCCGGGATAAAAGCGAATATCTCTGGTAGATAAACACCTACCTACTTCCTCAAGAAGAATGCCGGCTTCCTCAGTGGAGATTTCATCAGCACTATGATCCAGCATAATTCGGTCACCGTATGTCTCTCCATCAGAAAGTGTGACTAAATTACAGCGGAAAGTGACATCTTCTTCAGCCAGTACTATACCCATACTTGCCGCCTCAAACGGCGATCGCCCACTGTAGTATTTCCTGGGGTCATAACCCAGTACGGCTAAATTTGCCGTATCACTGCCTGGCGTCATGCCGTCGGGAATTGTTTTGACAAGCCCCAGCATTCCTTTTTTGGCCAAAGCATCTATCTGTGGTTTATTTGCTGCCTGCAGAGGCGTTTTTCCCCCTAATTCAGCGACCGGGTAGTCCGCCATCCCATCCCCAAGCACTACAACATATTTCACGCCGTTTCTCCCCTTATGTAAGTTGAAGACTATCCTGCTAAACTTATACCACAATTTCAAACAAAAGACCAGAGGAAACACGTGCGCTCGTGCCGCAGGCAACTAAGATAAGCGCCCGCTAATCACCCGAGCGACATGAACTCCGCTTGCGCTCGCCTGGGATAAGCCCCGGGTAATTCCCGCCCCATCGCCCACGGCAAACATCTTGGGAATTTCCGTCTCTAATTCTTCCGTCAGTTTTAGCCTAGAGCTATAGAATTTTACTTCCACCCCATAAAGCAGAGTATCGCTGTTAGCAGTACCCGGCGCAATTTTATCTAAAGCGTGAATCATTTCAATGATATTGTCAAGATGCCTCTTTGGCAGCACCAAACTTAAATCGCCTGCCGTAGCTTCCAGCGTAGGCTTAGTAAAGCTTTTTGCCAGCCTATGTTCATTAGTCCTACGTCCTTTAAGTAAGTCACCAAAGCGCTGCAGCAAAACGCCGCCCCCCAACATATTAGAAAATGAGGCAATCAACTTTCCGTACTGCAGCGGCTCTTTGAAAGGTTCGGTGAAGCGGTTGCTTACCAGCAAAGCAAAGTTGGTGTTTTTGCTTTGCAACGTCTCGTCCCGGTAGCTATGGCCATTGACCGTCACAATCCCGTCTGTATTTTCGGTAACCACATAACCTTTAGGGTTCATACAAAACGTGCGGACTAAATCTCCGTACGTTTTAGTGCGATAGATTAACTTTGCTTCGTATACTTCATCTGTGATATGTTGGAAAACGTCTGCCGGAAGTTCCAGCCTCACACCGACATCAACTTGATTATTAATCAGTTCCAGTCCCAACTTTTTGCACTGTTCCACAAACCATTCGGAACCGGCGCGTCCCGGAGCAGCAATCAGGTACTCGGCGGCCACCTTCTGCCGGCTGCCTTTAATTTGCAATTTAAACTCTGCAGCCTCTTTAGCTATCTCTTCCACATGAGTGTTAAAAAACATTTCACACTTACCTCTAAGAAAGTCAAACATTTTCTTTAAAATAAGCAGATTATTTTCAGTACCTAAGTGTCGCACCTTGGCCTTTAGCAAATGCAAATCAAAGGCAAGCGCCCGCCGCCCTAAGCTGCTGTTTTCTGTGCTGAAACACTGATCAGGAGCACCGTAACCCAAATTAATCTGATCAACATACTCTATCAGCTTCATCACTTCTTCTTCAGGTAAATACTCGTTAAGCCAACCGCCAAACTTAGCCGTAAAATTGAACTTTCCGTCGGAAAAAGCGCCGGCACCGCCAAAGCCGCGCATCACATCACAAGACTCACACCTAATGCAACGGAGAACCTTTTTTTCAGCAATAGGACAACTGCGCTTGTAAATATCATTCCCCGCCTCAAACATGGCTACATGCAAACCGGGATTCTTGCTGACCAGCTCATATGCCGCGTAAATAGCTGCCGGTCCGGCCCCGATAATTAGCACATCATATTTCTCCTGCATAGTTATCCCCTCCCGCGTCAGCCTAGAACTTTAAAGTTAGTCAGCAAGTTTACAATCGAGTAGGAGCTGAATAATTAGTTTATCCAGCGTCCTCTCACACCACCGTACGTACCGTTCGGTATACGGCGGTTCAATAGAATTAATGAACGAATGAATATCTTTCGCTAAAAGACTGAAAACCTATTTTAGCTAGGTGCTCATTAGTAAGGGTTTTGTGAAGGATAGGGCTACCCGCAGTACGCCAGTAGCTCTTTCTTGTATTCGCGTATTCCCAGGCTTTGTGCTTGGGTGTACCAAGTGCCATAAGGTTGCTGTGTTTGGTTTTGATCTTCTTCCACTGCTTCCAGAAACACATGCGAATCCTTCTACGAAGCCACATGTCTAATGATTTTGCGAGTTTACCCATATCTGCAATGCCAAAATAATTGACCCATCCAATAATGACTTGCTTTAGCTTCGCCATCCTTTGGGGCATACTCATAGCATTGCTTCTGCCTGTTATTTCTTTCAGCCTTTGCTTCAGTTTAACAACCGGCTTTTGGTGAACTCGTATTCCTATTCCACCTTTTTTACGGTAGAACGAGAACCCTAAAAATTTCAGTTTCCATGGCCTGTCTACAGTGCTCTTCTTCTGATTGACTTGGAGCCTTAGCTCTCCTTCAATGAAGCGGGTAATACTTGCCATGACTCTGTTTGCCGCTTTGCTGCTTCTGACGTATATATTGCAGTCATCGGCATACCGGCAGAACTTCAGACCCCTTT
The DNA here is from genome assembly GCA_018335695.1 of Clostridium sp. Lineage (GTDB taxonomy): Bacteria > Bacillota > Dethiobacteria > Dethiobacterales > Dethiobacteraceae > GPS1B09. Next base: position 55,415 of record JAGXRV010000045.1, on the reverse strand, counting down.
TGGTCAGCTCTTTGTCCAATTCGTTAAGCATGATGTTGCTCAATAATGGAGACAGATTTCCGCCCTGAGGCGTTCCTTCTTCCGTTTCCATAACAACCCCATTAATCATTACACCGGATTGCAGGTACTTCCGTATTAAGGAAAGCACTCTAGAATCCTTAATGGTTTCTGATAACAATCGCATCAGTTTGTCATGGTTTACGGTGTCGAAGTACTTAGCAAGGTCAATGTCCACTGACCAACTGTAGCCAGCTTCAATGTATTCCTTACATTTCATGATTGCCTGTTTTGCACTTCTGTTAGGACGGAACCCGTAGCTGTTGTCAGAAAACTGCCTCTCGAAGATTGGGGTTAGCACTTGTGCTATGGCTTGTTGTATCACTCTGTCTAGTACTGTAGGGATACCAAGTAGTCTTTTGCCCCCGTCAGGTTTGGGTATTTCTACTCGTCTGACAGGGTTGGGGCGATATTCCCCATTCCGTATGGATTCTCTGATTTGGCCGCCATTCTGCCTCAGGTATTGTAGAAGTTCATCCACTGTCATACCATCTACTCCGTGACTGCCCTTGTTTCCCTTGACTCTTTTGTAAGCCATGTTCATGTTATTGCGGTCAAGGATTCTCTCAAGTAATCCATCGGCATATTCATTGCCACCGTTTCCGTCTTTATCGGACATGGATGGAATACTCCGCACTCCCGCATTACCTCCGAGTTCCACTCGTACTTCCTGCAGGTAGCCTTCTTTATGAAGTTGTCTGCCTTCTACGTATTCCTTCGTGTCTTTCAATTTCGGGAAACCTCCTATTGTTCGGTCCTTCCTCTTCCGTACATGTCCGGAGAAGTACTACGACCTCTGCTGACTTCTGACAGTTCAGTCATACATCACTGCATGGGTTGCCGTTTCTGAATACACATCCTCAGCGTATCTGCCAGACATCCCCGGGTAAGAACGATAGCCTTCATCCCATGTACCCGCCGCATTTACTGGATGGGGTTCGTGCAGTGTAGGACTTCGTTTTGTTTAGCAAACTCGTCCACCCCAATCCAGCCTTGTATGTGGTTTTTGTTCATCGGGTCGGGACTTTGCCGCCGGCTTCCTTCAGATTCCACCTCACGATGGACACCCTTGCCCTTGGCTAATGGTTCCCACTGCAATGCCCATAACGGATTCTCACCGTCAAGCTATCGCCCATGCCGGGCGCACTAAAATCAGGGCATTCCCGTTTGTCGGAAACACCCTGACTTGCTGACAATTGTTTAGTTTATACTAGATACGGACAACGTTGGCCGCTTGCGGACCACGATTGCCCTCTACTACATCAAACTCAACTTCTTGTCCTTCCTCCAGAGACTTAAATCCTTCGCTCTGGATTGCGGAAAAGTGTACAAACACATCTCCACTACCGTCATTTTTCTCGATGAAACCAAAACCTTTTTCTGCGTTAAACCATTTTACTCTTCCTTGCATGTGTTAAAGGCCTCCTACAAAATAATTTGCATCAAAAAGAAGAATACGTCAAAACTCTCAGTCACTTCAAGAAGCAAAACCGTTCGAGCGTTTCATTCTTTTTAACCACTGCTGATAATTATAGCAAAACCCAGGCAGAAAAGCAAGCAGAACTTGGCAAAGGGCTGAAATTGGCCTGAAATTACGGCTTTGACGTTAAAACTTCCTCGATTGTCTGCTAGTTTGCCCTGTTAGCACAAAAATATACAAACCCGCCAATAAAAGAAACATACCATCAAACCAGCCATAAGATATTTATCTTTGTAGCTGCAGATTACACCCGTCTATTGCCGTTTCAAAGTCAGGCAAATCATTTCATCTATTTTTGCACTGGGACAAATCACCTGTTCCTTTATGATACGGTTCGCCGCGGTTAATTTTAAGGGCACGATAGATTTGCTCCAAAAGAATTAGCCGGAACAACTGATGCGGGAAAGTCATCGCCGAAAATGAAAGGCACAAGTCAGCTTTCCGGCGCAACCCTGATGAAAGACCCAAGCTGCCGCCGACGATAAAAGTAAAATGACTTTTCCCGGCAGTAGCCAAGCTATCCAGCCGAGCAGCAAACTGCAAAGAAGTTAGCTGCTCGCCGGCCAAGTCAAGTGCGATTAAATATGTGCCCGGCTTAATCAGCTTATTTAAACGAGCTGCTTCTTCTTCAAGCAGCCGTTCTTCTTCTGCGGCAGAAACACCCTCCGGTACTTTTTCCGCTTTTACTTCGCGGATAATTACATTGGCATAGGAACTCAGCCGCTTTAAATACTCTGCTATTCCGGCAGCAAGATACTGTTCTTTAATTTTGCCTACAGTCAAAATTTCTAGCTGCATACAGAGCTACCTTGCGAGAGCCGATAGATGGCAGGAGAAGCACAAAAACGGCAAAAAAGCGAGCTGTCTGTTTCTGCGGCGTCACCCTCAATCAGGCTCAAATCAGGCGAGGCTTCATATTGATCGACAAATTCATCAATTGCTTGTTCAATATGCTGAGCACAAGCTAAATACATAGAAAATTTCTCCTCGCCTGTTCTGTAAGATCATTATTCTATACCTTGCCGACCTTTCCGAGAAACTCTTACTCAGGAAGTTCGGCTAATATGACGGAAAGTTTCATTTCCTGTCCGTCACGGATTATCGTAAGCTCCACTTCAGCACCAACCTCATGTTCAAAGATGGTCCTGCGCAAATCATTAAAGTTCGCGACTCTCTTGCCCCCCATAGCGATAATTACATCACCACGGCGAATTCCTGCCCGTGCGGCCGGACTATCTTCCGCTGCCCCCTGAATTAAAACGCCGTATGTTACCGGCAATTGCAACTGCCTTGACAGCGCTTCATCCACATCGCCACCCCAGTAAACACCTATCCAAGGACGAATAATCCGACCATGAATTATCAAATCACGCGTAATGTTTTTTACTGTGTTCGCAGGAATGGCAAACCCCATCCCTTCCACTCCGGGGATTTTAATTTTAGCAGTATTAATGCCAATGACTTCGCCTTTAAGATTTACCAGCGGACCACCACTGTTGCCATTGTTAATCGCAGCATCAGTCTGGATAAAAGTAAAGTTATGTTCATTAATCGTAACCGTTCGTTGTTTAGCACTAATGACGCCAACCGTTACTGTCTGTGAAAAAGTCAGCCCCAGCGGGTTGCCGATGGCAATAGCGCCCTCTCCCACAGCCAAATCGTTGGAATCGCCAAAATGAGCCACAGGCAAATTATTTTTCTCTATTTTTATCACCGCCAAATCGGTGGCGGCATCGGAACCAATTAAACGAGCAGGATATTCTACGCCGTCACCTAAGGTGACTCTTAACTCCGATGCTCCCTCAATAACATGATTATTGGTAACGATATGCCCATCCGCATCAATAATCACGCCCGTTCCGGTAGCTCGTTCCCGCAAAATGGAACGGCCATCGAAGATGTCCTGGACTAAAGCCTTATTAGTAATCCCAACCACAGTAGGCAGAACCCGTTCTGTGGCTCGAACGATAGCCGTATTTTGATGTTCAGGCAAATCTCTTGCCTCAAAAGGAACTTCTTGACGTGCAGCAGGCGGCAACAAGGGATCCGGAAGCACTTGTGAGACATTGTTAGGTGTGAAATAGCGCAAAACAACAAATGCTACCAACGAACCGCCGAGCACGGCACCGACAATGGCAGCAAAAAGCAGACCGGCAAAACCCGTCCGCTTGGGTGGTTGATAGAAACCGTTGAAAAAGTCCACAAAACCTTCCCCCTTTAAACAATAGTCTAAAGTTAATATAACAAGAAGTTGTGACAAAAGTATGAAGTTAAAAGGAAATTTACATATTCTAAACCAAGATTATCCCCTGGCAATGCACTATTATGCCAACCGAGCGCTGCAACTTGCAACCACCAGAACCGTCCCCCTGGTTGGTCCCCCTGGTTGATTATGCTAAACGGATGTTGCAACTGGGACTGTGGCGTTCGGCAACCTGCACAGAAAGGTGTCGGTCTGAGAGGCACCCGGCGATTGCCAGCTTCTCGCAGACAGTCTCAAAAGCAAGCTGAGGCAAATTGTTATGCTTACTAAGATGAGCAAGCACTACATTAGTAGTTGCCGGACAAATGATATTTGCCAATGCTTCCGCAGCCAAAACGTTTGAAAGATGGCCGCTTTTCCCTAAAATCCGCTCTTTTAGTGACCAAGGGTATGGTCCGTCCAGCAGCATTTTTTCATCATGATTGGCTTCCATTACCAAGCAATTAATGCCTTGCAGACGCTCCAAAATGGCCGGCGTAACAACGCCCAAGTCTGTTACTAACGCGATAGCTTGTTTAGCGGTGCGAAAAATAAACCCCACCGGCCCGGCTGCATCGTGGGGCACAGGAAAAGTTTCCACTGTAAGATCGGCAAAAGCAATGCTGCCGCAACTTGGAAGCAAGCGGCATGTTGCTTGCGGTAAAGGTCCTAATTTGCAGGCTGCTGCCCGCCATGTAAGCTCTGTGGCATAAAGCGGCATTTTATAGCGGCGCGCCATAATCCCTGCACCGCAAGTATGGTCAGTATGATCGTGAGACAAAAGCAAAGCACTAAGGGAAAAAGGGTCGACACCAATTTCTCCTAACGCTGCAGCAAGTCGTTTGCCACTAAGGCCGGCATCAATCAATAATCGCGTATTTTCTGTGCCTATGTAGACAGCATTGCCGGAGCTGCCGCTAGCCAACATCCATAATTCAAGCATCACTTTCTCCCGTCAAATGACATTCATCGTTAAAAGTAAGCAACCGACGCCGGCCGTCTGAAATTTCTAAAACGGTTACAGCAGCGGAAGCAAAAGAAAAAGGCCAGGGACCATTAAAATCTAAGCCAAGAAAGTCTACCACCAAAGCGTTAAGATAACGGCCGTGCCCCACAAGAGCCACAACCGGCGGACCGTCTTTATCCAACAGTAACGCCAAACCTTGTTTTAAACGTTGGCGGAATTCAGCGAGCGGTTCCTGTCCGGGAATTGCCGCACCCCGCAGGTCATATCCCAATTTTGCATAGAGTGCCGGATAATCTCTTTTTATTTCCGGCCAAGTCAGACCCTCCAACACACCCCAACTGTACTCCCGAAAAACCGGTGAGGCGATCGGCTCCACACCAAGCAGGAGGGCGGCAGGGCTGGCGGTTGTGATGCTGCGGCTTAAATCACTGGTATAGAGACGTCCTGGTTGCCACTGAGCCAGCAAATGTGCCAGCCTGGCAGCCTGTCTGTGTCCTTCTTCATTGAGCGGACAATCCAGGCGCCCCTGGAAACGTTTTTCTGCGTTTGCCGTCGTTTGCCCATGACGGGCCAAAAGAATCCGCAAATTCATCAGTCCTTAGTCAATTTCCTCTAACTCAGCACTTAATTAGTCAATTTCCTCTAACTCAGCACCTAAAGCGTTAAATTTTTCGCAAATTTTCTCATAACCGCGGTAGATATGCTCAACCTGACTGATAACCGTCTCACCTTGAGCAACCAAACCGGCAATAATAAACGAGGCGCCGGCTCGCAAATCGGTGGCGCTGACAGGAGCGCCCGAAAGCCGCCTACAGCCATTAATAATGGCGGTACGGCCCTCAACCTTGACACATGCTCCCATACGCTTTAATTCGTCTACATGTTTAAAGCGTCCCTCAAAAACATTTTCGGAAATTACGCTGCTGCCTTTTGCCTGAGTCAATAAAACCATCGCAAGCGATTGTAAATCTGTTGGGAATCCCGGGTAAGGAAATGTCTTAATATTTACGGCTCGAGGTTCCCCATTGCCTATCACCCGAATTTGATCATCAGAGACATCCACAGTCATGCCCATTTCTCGCAGTTTTGCCGTGACAGGTTCAAGATGCTTAGGGATTAAATCGCTAAGCAGCACATTGCCCCCGGATGCGGCGGCGGCTATCATATATGTCCCGGCCTCAATCCGGTCGGGAATCACGCAGTGAGTAGCGGAGAAAAGCTCGTCCACACCTGTCACTTTAATTACATCGGTGCCGGCGCCACGAACATGAGCCCCCATGGCGTTGAGAAAATTAGCCACATCAACTATTTCCGGCTCTTTTGCCGCATTCTCAATAACGGTTTTTCCCGATGAGCGCACAGCCGCCAACATAATGTTAATGGTTGCACCTACACTGACGATATCCAGATAAATATTTGTTCCCTGTAACCTCTTGCCCTCTACTTTGACCAAGCCGTGCTCTACCTCAACTTTAGCTCCCATGCTTACCAGACCTTTGATGTGCTGATCAATTGGGCGCGGTCCAAGGTCACAGCCGCCGGGTATCGGCACCTCGGCACAGCCAAAGCGGCCGACTAAAGCACCAATCAAATAGTATGAAGCACGCATTTTCTTAACAAGCTCATAAGGTGCCTGCACTTTTCGCAGAGTGGTTGCATCAATCAGCAAAGTGGAGGGCGACTCCCAAGCGACCTTGACACCTAAATCTTCAATGATTTCCACCAAAATGCGAATATCGTTAATATCCGGCAAGTTTTCGATGCGAACGGGAGCAGCCGCAAGCAATGCCGCCGGGATAATGGCAACGGCTGCATTTTTGGCACCGCTGATTTTAACTGTGCCGCTAAGCGGTTGGCGCTTGCCGCGCACAAGCAATCTGGGCATAATCTAAGCCTCCTGAATCTCTCTGCAAACAACATTTATCAGTATACATGATTTAGTCCGCAATGAGAATATATTCTTGCCAAAAGACAAAATTCCTGTAAACCTCTTTTATTTTAACGCATCAGTTTCCACTTCGCCGGTGAAGGCATTGATATAAACGGCAGTGCCATCGACGCCGGCAATCCGCCAAACCGGGGCAATCTCCCAACGTTCCGCATCGTAGTCCTCACTGAAATATCCTAATGAAATATCGGCAATCTTTTGTGCCAGCATAACAGCAGGTTGTTCCACAAAGATCTGCACTGCTTCCAGCGCAGAAATGACCTGAACTTCTTTTGCGCTAAAGCCTTGAGCGGCAACCCGGTAAAGCTTCACCTCCCGCACTTGCCCGGCCACCACCAACACTTCCAGCGTGCTGAAAAATAGTGGAAAACCATGATATGTTTGCACAAAGCGGAAAAAACTGCCGCCTTCCACACCGCGCGACCAGAAAAAATCAAGCTTTAAATCTTCGTGCCAAAGGCCCCGCTCCTGCAAAAAACGCTCTGCAAGATACCTATTTTCTTCCGTGCCTGTCACGCTTTCTTTCCTTGTTGCTGCACTGCGAAAAACAACCTGCCCACTCGAAGCTACTGTAACACTGTTGCCATCCTTAGAAAATACGGTAAGCCCATTTGCCGTAACAACCTCCTGTACGTCGGCACCCAAAAACATTTCGGCAAAAGCGCCAGGCTGCTTTCGCTCGCGGTAAACATGCAGCAATGAAAGTCGCGGCGCCTGTCTTGGTATAGGCCCAGCCAATTCATATCCGGCAGCCGTCAACAAAGCGCGAACTTTTTCCAAATCTTCGCCGCTTAAGAAGTGGCCTGCCTGTAATGGCTGCGGACTTAGCCAAAGACGATAACTCAAAAACAGGTTGAGAAAAAGAAAGGCTAAAATCAAGATAGTTTTTGCTTTCGACAGATCCAATCCATTTCACCTCACATACTTGATGCAAGAATTTGGCCTGTATGTCCCTGGACAAACACCCTTTGCCCGTTCTCAAACAGAAAAACCCACGCCGGCTGAGCAGTCCCCTGACCGACATAATATGCCGGATAAACTTGTATAAGCCTGACGGTCACACCGTCGGTTTTAAGATATTCGGCTACAGACAGAGCCGCCTGACGCGGGTCAATTAATGCTCTCTTAGCGCCAAGGGGACTGTCAAGCAAAACTATCTGCCGTTGATAATCGATAACCCCGCGATCTGAAAAAAGAAGCTTGACCGTCGGCTCGGCTGTCAGCAAACGCATCCCTTTTTGCACTGAAATCAAAGAAATCATCTCCGCCTGACCCTGTCGATTGTTCCCCGGAAGATTCTCTGCCGCTGAAAAAGGATCAATCCACAAGTGGTCCGGCCAGCCCCCCATAAATTGCAAATATTGAGCAGCCCGCCGCAACGCTTGTGCCAACTCCATTGTTTCCCGCCCAGGCTCACTTTTCGGCGATGTATAACCAATCTGGCCGGAGGGAAATAAACGCAAACCGCGCTGACCGTCAGTATAAATTATCGCGCCATCACGTTCCTCAATCCGCCTGACCATTGCCTGATTTACAAAAATGCTGCGTAACAACTTTTCGGTATCCAAAACTTCAGGCTTAATTGAAAATGGGGCGAGACGTGGCAAATCCACAGGAATTAATATTTGATTATCCCCGTCTGTCACCAGAGGCTCCCAGTCGGCCGGCAAGAATAATTGATAGCTGACACTACCGGCAAACGCATTCACAAGTTGCTCCTCCCACCCGTCCGGAAGAAGCGAAAGCTGGGATGTCAACCAAAGACCTTGATTATCTTTAAACCAAATTTTCAGCGGTTCTTCTGCAAACCAAACGACTTCTGACACCCGCAATTCAGCTGAGAGCGAGTCGGACAACCAAAGGTTGGCTTGTACAGGCAGAGCAAATAAGGCATAAGCGGCTGTCCCTGTCATTTCATTTGGCGGCGTTGCGTTTTCAGGCGGTTTGCCGGCACGAATCAGCTCAAGCAGCAGCTCCCATGCTCTGCTCTGTCCGTCATCCCAAGGCTCAAGAATATACCAAGCTTCTCCTGCGCCTAAGCGCAAACGTGGCAGAAGTTGATCAGTAGGCGAGCGCAATTCTCCAAAGGCCAAGCGCTCATAAGCAGGCGGCGACGCTGTTTCCAGCGCGGGTTGTCCAAACAAAAGACGCCCGGTCAGCATGATACTTATTCCTATCAGGATGAGCAATATGCCTGTTTTTACGCGCTCTCGCACTGCTCTTTGCCTCCTTTTGCCTGCGAAGAAGGTAAACAAATCCGCACTTCTGTCCCTCGCTCCGGTTGGCTGGTCAGCGCAATTGTGCCTCCATGCGCCTCAACTATCTCCCGCGCAATCGCCAACCCAAGGCCTGTGCCGCCATAATCGCGTGAACGAGCCTTATCCACCCGGTAGAAACGTTGAAAAACCCTGTCCACTTCCTCAAGCGGGATTCCGATACCATTATCCTTGACAAGAATTGTAATCGCAGAACCAAGGTCTTCCAGCAAAACAGCAACTTCCCCACCTTGACCGGTATATTTAAAAGCATTCTGAATCACATTGAGCAAAACCTGCTTAATTTTATCTCTGTCAAAACAGTAATAAAGCGGTGCCTCAGGCAGCGTTACGAGCATGTTTGGCCGCTCGGCTGCAAACTCAATTTCCAGCTCGTTGATTACTTCCAACACCAGTTCATCCAAACGTTGGTAAAGATGACGCCAGGCAACCTGCTGAGAATCGAACTGTGACAAAACCAGCAGATCTTTCACCAAACGAACCATCCGTTCCGTTTCTTTTTCCATAGTGACAAGGAAAGAGAAGCACGTGTCCGATTGATACATTGCTCCCCCTAAAAGCGTTTCAGTATAACTTTTTAGTGTGGTAAGCGGTGTCCGCAGTTCATGAGACACATTTGCCACAAACTCTTTTTGAATCTGCACCAATTCCCGTTCCTTGCTGATATCATGCAAAATAATCAACACGCCTGAAGATAAGTCGCAATCAGTCTGTTCCTGAGTGTGAAACGGCACATAACTGGCCAGGATAGTCCTTCTGTGAGGAGTCAAGTTTATTTCGCGATTTTGCTGCCTGCCGTTATTTAAAAGCGCGGACAAGTCAACCTGGGTCAGCAGTTGCGACAGCACAGCTGCTGGCGGCTCTTCTCCGGGAGTAAGTCCAAGCAAATTATAACCCGTAGGGTTTAAATGCACTACTTTGCCGTCGCGGTTCAAAGCAACAATACCGTCTGTCATATGACTCAGAATCGCTTCCATCTTTCCTTTCTCCGAAGACATCTCCTGTAGGGTAACGTCTAATTGCCGAGAAAGATAATTAAACATTTCTCCCAGACGCCCTATTTCATCATGGGAACGCACGTCAATTTGTTGGCGAAAATCACCGTGAGCAATTTGAGCCGCTTTGGCGGTAACTTCCTGAATGGGACCGGTAATGCTTCTGGCCAAGAGAAAACCGAGCAAAACTGTCACGCCGATGACTAAGACAGCACCTGTGAGAAAAATTAACTGTATTTCCCTTAGTGTGGCATAAAGGGGCTCGAGTGAGCCGCTTAGATAGACGACGCCCATCGTTTTCTCACCGGAGCGCACCGGCAGAGCCAAATGCTTTACCCGTTCCCTCGTCTCCTGATTAAACCGTATTTCCCCGCTACGGCTGCCTGTCAGGGCACGAGTAATTTCTTCCTGAACAATTCGTTGCCCCTGCAGCCCGGCTTCCGTCCGGGAAGAAGAAATAAGCCGTCCAAAACTATCCAGTACCATAATATCAGTAATGCCGGCTTGGCGGGAGTATTCTAACACCAATCCGTCAATAGCGCTGTTTTCATCTGTGCCCGTCAGATATCGTTCCAGAAAGTTAGCAAGAAGTAATCCCTGAGCCTCCAGATTGCGCGAATATGTGCGAAGATAATACTGTTCCAGAGACTGAGTAAGAAAGACGACAAAAAATTGCATGGCAAAGAGGATCAGCAGAGCATAAATAGAGGCAATTTTCCATTGCATACTCTTAAACATGACTCTCTCTCCGAATGTAGTAACCGACTCCCCTTTTTGTACGGATGTAGCACGGCTGACTGGGATCTTCTTCAATCTTCTCCCGCAAACGGCGTATTGCCACATCAACAGTTCTTTCATCACCGTAAAAGTCATAACCCCAGACTTCCGAGAGTAACTTTTCCCGGGAAATTACATAACCGGCGTTATTCATTAAATAAACTAAAAGCAAATATTCCCGATATGTCAGGTCAATGACCTGATCTGCCTTTAGCACTTCCATCCGTCCGGTATCCACCTGTAAATCCTGACAAAACAAAAGCCCGGCAGCCGCCTGTTCCTTGGACTGATTGCGACGCAACTGTGCTTTCACCCGAGCGACAACCTCCCGTGCCGAGAACGGCTTAGTAACATAGTCATCGGCTCCCAGCTCCAGCCCCAGAACTTTATCCAGTTCTGTATCCTTAGCTGTCAGCATAATAACAGGCACATTGCTGATTTTCCGGATTTCCCGGCAAGCAGCAAACCCGTCCTGCTTCGGCAGCATAATATCAAGCAGAATTAGTTCCGGATGCTGAGTCTTTGTTTGCCATACAGCCTGTTCTCCGTCATAAGCCACTATCACAGTAAAACCTTCCTGCTCCAGATTATAACGCAATATCTCTGCAATCGGCTTTTCATCATCCACAACTAATATTTTCCCCCGCGTCATCAAGGCACCTCATCACGCTTTTTGACTATAGCTTCTATCTAGAGTGCGTATTTCCTGCACGTCAGAAAAGCAAACTTAGCCCGCCCTTAACCAGCGTTTGTCTTGGCCAACCCAGACCTCCCAGCCCTGTCGAAAGTTTTCCCGACTCAACCCATAAACCTGTTGCAGAGCTTGATAAAACGGTTCGCCCTCACCTAACTTGTCAAGCAGCTGATTTAGACCCTCTAACCCCCGCAACGTTTCCAGGTAACTGACCATACTCAATGCCTGTCGGTAGGCAAGAGCCTGCCGAGGCAGCACGTTAAACGAATGATCAAGCTCGTCCTGAGAATAGAGGCGATTTGCCAGGGAACTGTCTGCTTCCAACCATTCATAACTTAAAAGATGATACTCAATAAGTTGGGCAAAACCCTCGCTAAACCAGCGAGGATAATTTCCCCTTGCCCGTAACTCTAAGACAAAGTGAGCGTACTCATGAACAAGCGGACCTTGGCTGACAAACATCTGCCAACGCTTGGATTCAGGATACCAATGCCACTCCATTGGCGAAAGAATTTTTATAGTTTCCGCCAAATAGACACCAAGCGCCCCCGTTTCACTTCCCCAGCCGAAAGCCTCCCTCAATATTTCTTGGTTGGGAACGACAATGAGCCATGGCCGTTTTTTCCCGGCGGCATGCGGAATCAATTCAGCAACTTTTATCACGACCCTGTCTGCCTCTTTAGCGATTTTCTCAGCCAACAGCAGTTCTTCCTGCAAATAGCGCAGCTGAAAATATTCCGTTTCCATTGATGACCACCTCAGATAATGAGAGCGCACAGAGATAAGCGTGGCAGTCTGCCAAACAGTCTGGAAAGCATTTGAGATATACGGGCTTAGCAAAACAAGCAAAAATAGTGCTGAAGCGACAATTGCTCTTTTTTTTATCCTAACTTCAGCTAACGGCATTCTCTTAACCCCCCTCTCCCCACCTGCATCATAACAAATTCTCTCTTCTCTTTCACTGGAAATGGCAGGTATTAGATACAGAATTGAACAGAAAAAGAACGTGGAAGCCCACGTTCGAGAGAAAAATAGATTAAGAGGGGGTCAAACTTATTATTATTATATCGTGCCAATATTACAGCCAGATTACAGTCAGGTTGTTTTTAGATGACAAAGACAATCAGCAGACAATTTACGATAAAAAAAGAACCGTACCGGAATCCAGCAACGGTTCTGTCGTTAACATTTTTAGAAAAATTGCATTGGATTAACCTGCGAGCCATTGCGATGCACCTCAAAGTGGACATGAGGGCCGGTAGAATTACCTGTGCTGCCAATACGGGCAATTTGCTGCCCACGTTTCACCCGCTGTCCCACAGTGACCAGATTAGACGAGTTGTGGGCATACAGTGTAGCCGTACCGTTACCGTGATCAATAATAATCATGATGCCAAATCCGCCATTCCAACCTGCTGCCGTAACTACTCCGCTGTCAGCCGCTAAAATAGCGGTGCCGTGGGCTGCGGCAATATCCACGCCTGCGTGGAAGCTCCTGCCGCGCTGGCCAAAGGGAGAGGAAATCCTCCCGCCTGAAACCGGCCAAAGGAAACGTCCTGTTCCTATTTGGGGAGGAACGGCAGCCGTACCGCGAGCCACAATCTGTTCCTGAGGCTCTCTAACAACTACTTCGTCAATAACTTCCCGCTGCACTTCATTGCCGTTTTTCTGTGTAATACTTACGGTCACTTCTCTTATGCCAGGTTGGCCGGGTTGGATAACTCTTGTATTCCCTCTGAATAACTTGTTGTCATTTTGATATCTTGTTTCAAAGGGAATCTGCTTCTGCAAAACCACTTCCTGGGTGACAGAAACATCAACCAAAGGCTCTGCCACCACCAGATTAATTTCTTCGCCCGGTTTAATCCGCTCGGCACTTGCAAGTTGGGGATTAGCTTCCTGAATCTCGTCGACTGTCATATTATTTTGGCGGGCAATCGTCCAGAGGGAGTCACCACGTGAGACTAAATATACCTCACGCCTGTCGGTTCCTCGGCGCAAAATCTCGACCGCTCTATCCACAGTATAGAGGGCGGCAGGATCCACCAGCGTTTTCCGTGCCTCCACATTATCATCAATTACCACAGCCCGGATAACTGCATTCTCCTTGCCTCCGGCATAAGCAGCTTTTAACTCCTCGATAACTTTTTCGTAGTCCTCATACTGCCGCACAGCCAGAGTGTCTTTGCCGTTTACGGTAATAACATAGGCATATACATCAAAAATCAAAACCTGCCTTACCTGATCCCTTACGCCCCAGTCATTGGGCTCGGCATCTCTGCGCTGCTCCCGTTCAACTCGCACCTCCTGAACAGGTCTGACTTGTAAGCCGTAACGCTCCTTTGCCTGCACCGTCAGCTCTGCCACAAAAGCCAAAAATTCAGTATCACTTGACACATAGCCTTTTTCTTCTCCGTCAAGATATACCACGTATGTAAAAGATTCTAAATGAGCATAAACTCCCACCGACCCCACGGTCAGCATCAAAATTGCCAACAAAACCGCAATGCGTTTAACCAAAAACGGAAAATCCCACTTTTTTAGCAGTTCATTTTTTGTGACAGCTTTGCAAAACTTCCCCAGCATTGCAGTCAGCAAGCCCGCCGACTCAGGCAAACCAATCACACGACGGTGCAATAGAGCAAGGCTTGTTTGCAGTTTCTGTTTTGTTGCCTGCACCATGGCCACCAGTTGTTGTTTTCGCATCTTACACCCCGCTACGACTCCCAGAAAGAAACTATTCTTCCGGATTTTTCTGATGTTCATTTCTAAATCATATGTTATTTTTTTAAATAATTCTCCGTGTTTTTTAATATTCCTGCAAAAAATTAATAACTTTATTAATTTTTCTTAAAAAAATAAAGAGACCTTAATCTGGTCTCTAATAAAGCAGTAATCCCTGAGGGATTTAAACGCCCGTTACCGGCTAGGCAAGCCAATATTCGACCGCTTAATCAAAGGGCCTGTTTTGATTGGTGAGCCATGATGGACTCGAACCATCGACACCCTGATTAAAAGTCAGGTGCTCTACCGACTGAGCTAATGGCTCATAGCTCCTACGGAAATTTATGTTACTATATTAACGACTTACTGTCAACCGGTTGCGATCTATTAAAATATTTCTTGCAAAACTTTTGTCTGCAAACGTTCCGGTCCAACCGACACCAGGGCTATAGGCACTTCAAGCAATTGAGCAATACGCCGAATGTAGGCTTTTGCTGTTTCCGGAAAGTCCTCAAACCGCATGATGTCCGACAAATCTTCCTGCCAGCCGGGCAACTCCTCAAAGACAGGCTCGCAGGACTCCAACGCCTTTAAACTAGCCGGCACATGAGAAATATACTCCCCGCGCAGGCGGTAACCGGTGCAAATTTTTATCGTCTCAAGTCCGGCAAGAACATCAAGCAAAGTCAGCGCCAGAAAACTCAGACCATTTACACGACAGGCGTGGCGTAACACCACCATGTCAAGCCAACCGATTCTGCGCGGCCGACCGGTAGTAGTACCGTATTCTCTGCCGATTTTCCGAATCCTCTCAGCAGTAGGGCCGATAATTTCCGAGGGGAAAGGACCGTCCCCGACACGCGTAGTATATGCTTTGGCAACCCCCACCACATTTTTAATTCGCAGCGGTCCGATTCCTGTTCCGCTGCAGGCTCCGCCGGCCGTTGGCGATGAAGAAGTAACGTAAGGATATGTTCCGTGGTCAAGATCCAACATCGTCCCTTGAGCCCCTTCAAACAATACTTTCTTATTCTCGCGGATTAACGCTTCCAGCAGCAAGCCTGTGTCAGTAATATACGGCCGCAAAATTTCGGCATACTGACTATACTCCTCCAAAATCGGCTGCAAATTAATCGGCTGCTCATTATAAACTCTCGTAAGAAACCTATTTTTAACTTCCAATATGGCTGAGAGCTTTTCCTTTAACTCCGATTCGTCCAGCAAATCGGCCACGCGCATGCCGCTGCGATTCACTTTATCCATGTAGGCCGGACCGATACCGCGCAGAGTTGTACCGATTTTGCTTTCTCCGCGCTGCTTTTCATCCAGTTCATCCAACAGCTTATGATAAGGCATTACCAGATGAGCACGATCACTAATGCGCAGCCGTGCAAGATCAATCTTTCGCTCCTGCAATCCAGCCATTTCCTTAACAAGCGCTGCAGGATCAAGCACTACTCCGTTGCCAATCACACATGTTTTTCCCGGATAAAGAATTCCGGAGGGAATCAGGTGCAGCTTAAATACCTGATCAAGCACATTGAGTGTATGACCTGCATTTGTGCCGCCCTGATAGCGGACGACAACATCGGCCTTTTCGGCAAGAAAATCTGTTACTTTCCCCTTGCCTTCATCCCCCCATTGAGCTCCGATTAAAACAACTGTTGACATACTGTCTCACTCCTCCAGCCACGCTTTATTTTAATCAGCCTGCTGCCTCATCAAGCGCCAGACTGATTATCATGGGCATGTTCCCGGGATACGCTAAGGAATTTATTATGGTTTTCCTTAAAGAAGAGATGAATATTCCCTATCGGGCCGTTACGCTGTTTAGCAATGATGATTTCCGTATCATTTCTGTTTTCCGAATTCTGATTATAATAGCTTTCCCGATAAATAAACGCCACTATGTCGGCGTTAGCTTCAATGCCGCCTGATTCCAGCAAATCACTGAGGACAGGACGTTTTTTCTCACGCTGTTCCACCGCCCGCGATAGCTGAGAAAGAGCAACTACAGGCACATCCAGCTCTTTGGCTAATGCTTTGAGTGAACGAGAAATTGCTGAAATTTCTTGCTGACGGTTTTCCGCACGCTCACTGCCGCGCATTAGCTGCAGATAATCAATAAAAAGGGCGGAAAGGCCATGTTCTGCCTTTAGTCTGCGCGCTTTAGCCCGCACCTCCATAACAGAGATGGCAGGCGTATCGTCAATAAAGAGCGGCGCTTCCGCTAAAGGGCCGGCTGCTTTAGTCAACTTGGGATAATCTTCATCCGAGAGAAAGCCGCGACGCAAACGCTGGGCATCAATATTGGCTTGGGCGCATAGAACTCGCTGCACCAGTTGCTCCTTTGACATTTCCAAAGAGAAGACTGCTACCGGCAACTTTTCGTTAACGGCAATATGCTGGGCAATATTTAGCGCTAAGGTCGTTTTGCCCATGCTGGGACGAGCCGCCAAAATAATTAAATCTGCGTTTTGCAAGCCGCAAGTAATGTTATCAAGGTCAGGGAAGCCGGTAGGGACGCCGGTTACGCCGCCTTTATTACCCCATAGTTTGTCAATCCGGTCAAAGGCACCTTTTAATATCTCTTTCATGCTGGCAAAACCCTGCGGGCTTGAGCGCTGAGAAACTTCAAATATAGCACGCTCTGCCTCATCAAGAATTTCGTCAACTTCCTCTTTCGCTTCAAAACAACGGGTAACAATCCCGGTTGCGGTGCTAATTAACGACCGGAGCACTGCCTTCTCTCTGACAATCTGTGCATAGTAGCCAACATTAGCCGAGGTCGGCACAGTATTTGCCAAAACTGTAAGGTAGCCCATGCCGCCGACTGATTCTAATTCGTTTCGGCGACGCAATTCTTCCGGCAAAGTGACTAAATCGACCGGTTCTCCCCTGTCGCTAAGAGACACAATAGCCTGAAATATTTTACGATGTCCATCGCGGTAAAAATCTCCAAACCTAAGCAGCTCTATAGCTGTTATAATGGCATCCTTATCAAGCAGCATGGCCCCAAGCACTGACTGTTCTGCCTCTATATTCTGCGGCGGAATCCGCTCCAAGGCTTGACTCATTTGTTTACCTCTTCTCTTGACAGCTTAAACATTTTTTCCGGCAATTTCTTTTTCTCTGCCGCCGAATAAAAAGGGGAGCGCCTCATCTACCGATGCAACCGGAATTACAGTGACACCTTCCGGCAGCGCCGGAATATTGTCTTTATTTTCCAGCGGAACAATTACGGTTGAAATGCCGGCTAAGCGGGCACCGTAAATCTTTTCTGAAATTCCTCCCACCGGTCGTACTTGCCCCTGTAAGGAAACCTCACCGGTGACTGCCACTTGTTGAGCCACAGGCCAACCTTTAATTGCACTCATCAGCGCCACAACGACCGCAAGCCCGGCGGATGGACCATCAATCCTGCCGCCGCCGATTACATTTACATGCAAATCAAAGTTGTGCAAATCATCCCCGGTCAAACGGCGAATAACTGCCGCCGCATTAAAAACCGAGTCACGAGCCATGCTTCCGGCAGTCTCATTAAAGCGCAAAACACCCTTGCCTTGTTGGCAGGCAGGAAAGGCTACAGCCTCGATTTCCAGCACACCGCCCAGGTAGCCGCTGACTCCCAGCCCAAACACTTTGCCGGTAAGTTCTCCGGTGGCATTTTTTTGTGGCGCATTGGCAACATAGCGACCAGACCGTAAAGAATCCAGCACAAGCTCTTTGTCAATCAGCACCGCTCCGCTTGCGGCTGTCTGTGAATTCCTCAGCAGCGCTAAACCAAAGGCATCGGCGAGCAAATTAACCGCCTGTCGTCCTTCTGTGGTGTAATCACTGATAATGCGAGCCACACCGTCTGCCAATTGTACCTTCAGTTTTAGTGCGGCATCCGTAACGATTTTTTCCACGCCTGCAGGCGTTAGTGGTTCAAAAAAGACGGCTGTACAACGTGAGCGCAGCGCGGGATTTATTTCCTCCGGCAAACGAGTGGTAGCGCCGATCAGCACAAAATCTGCCGGAGCACCTTCATCAAAAAGCTTACGGATATATTGAGGAACATGGTTGTCAGAAGGATCATAATAGGCAGAATCAAACTGAATTTTTTTATCTTCCAATACTTTTAACAGCTTACTTTGCAAATGGATGTCCAATTCGCCTATCTCATCAATAAAGAGAATACCGCCATGAGCCTCAGTTACCAGACCAGGCTTAGGTTCAGGAACTCCGCCGTCCACTAAATCTCTTCTTGCGCCTTGATAAATCGGATCATGCACTGAACCTAAAAGCGGATTAGTCGTCTCCCGGGGATCCCAGCGCAATGTGGTGCCGTCAACTTCCACAAACGGTGCCTGCGCCGCAAAAACACTATGCTTCATGGTTTTGGCAGCTTCCAGCGCCAAGCGAGCCGCAGTAGTCTTCCCCACCCCGGGCGGACCGTAAATAATCATATGTTGAGGATAAGGAGAAGACAGCTTGGCCATCAATGCCTGGACAGCAGCCTCCTGTCCCACAATTTCCGAGAGGGCACCGGGACGAAGTATTTCCATCGCTGAGCTGTTTAATTTCACACTCCTCAGCTTTTCAAGTCTGGCATATTTCTTTAAAGTTTGCGGGTTTTCCGACCCTCCTTGTTCTTTAATTAACTGACGTTTAACTTCCAAAATATATTCTTCATACTTTTCCTGCATTTTTTCAGCCACTTTGCGCTCTAAAGATTCTTCTACTGCCCGGCGGGCAATTTGCTCTGCGAGTTCTTCGTAGAGTTCTTGCAGCGCATGTGGAATCTCCTCCAGGCTAGGCGGCTGGTCTAACGCTGGGTTCTCATAAACAATCCGCTGCAGACCCAAAACCCGCTCTTCTATCGTACGTGAACGGATTAATGTCAATGCTTCCAGTTTCCCCGCCTTAAGAATTAGTTTATCTGCTCCCAACATATTAGCAAGCAGAGTATAGACCGCATTAATTTCTCGCTTCAGTTGCGCGGTGCCATCTCTGCCGGTTGCCTTCTGTGAGATTCTTGATGTCATAAGTTTACTCATAGTTTGGCAAACTCCTTATTTTGAAGTGACAATAATTTCTAAAGCTGCTTCCACATTCGGATGCAGCTTTATACGCGCGGGAAATACGCCTAATGCTTTGATCTGTTCAGGCAACTCAATTTTTCGCTTGTCGACGGAAAAGCCCTGTTTTATTAGGGCAGCAGCAACATCGGCATTTGTCACGGAGCCAAAAAGTCGACCGCCTTCTCCTGCTTGCACTGCAATTTCCACTTTGATTCCAGCCATTTTCGCAGCAACCGCCTGAGCGGCAGCCAACACCTTTGCTTTTTTGCCGGCTGCAAGCTCCGCTTGTTGTTTGTGCTGTTTTAAATGCCCTACGCTTGCCTCCACTGCTAAACCGCGCGGCAGCAAAAAATTGCGAGCATAACCTTCAGCCACTTCTTTGATTTCACCCGTCTTGCCCAATGCTTTTACATCCTGCAACAAGATCACTTTCACTAGGAAAACCTCCTCATTCAGCCCTACGCACAAATCATGCCAGCTAACTCTTATTTTGTTCTGCAAGCCGTCAACAATTTCCTGCCTGCGCATGTCGGCTTTCTTTTGCTAATTTTAATAGTTTGAGTCATAATTTCCTACGAATAACAATAATAAAGCGCCCCTAACGGGCGCCTTTATTATTATATTGTTACTCTGCGCTGTAAGGCAGGAGTGCGATATTACGGGCTCTTTTAATAGCAATAGTCAGCTGGCGCTGATGCTTGGCACAATTGCCGGAAATCCGACGAGGCAAAATTTTCCCCCGCTCTGTAATAAAGCGAGCCATCTTGCTGATCACTTTGTAATCAATAGATTCGGCTTTATCAACGCAAAAGTTACAAACTTTGCGTTTACCTCTTCGACCACGATCTTTACGCATACAAAAACCTCCTCTGCCGGAAGTAAAATTCAACGCCCTCGAGCGTCGTTATTGTTCAAGTTAAAAAGGGATTTCTTCTTCGCTGGGCATAGAACCCTCAAATGCAGGCGTCTGATCAAACGAGCGCTTTTCCCTGCTATCCAAGAACTGCACACTGTCGGCCACAACTTCAGTGGCCGTCCGGCGTTGTCCCTCCCGATCTTCATAAGAACGGATCTGCAGCCTACCTTCTACTGCCACCAGACTTCCCTTCCCTAGAAACTTGGCGCAGTTTTCCGCCTGAGCCTGCCAGACAACAATTGGAACAAAATCTGCTTCCCTTTGCTGCCCCTGCTGAGAGAACCGCCGATTGACAGCCAGCGTAAAAGTAGCAACAGCAGTACCTTTTGCCGGCGTGTATTTAAGTTCGGGATCCTTTGTTAAGCGGCCGATAAGCACGATGCGGTTAAGCACTTCATTTCACCACCCACAAGCTCATTCTCCTTCTTTAACAATGAGGTAACGAATCACATCGTCAGAAATTTTAAAGTTTCGTTCGAGCTCTGCAGTTACACCTGCTTCAGCAGAATAATTGAAGAGCACATAATACCCTTCACGAAACTTCTTCATTACCTCATAGGCCAACTTACGACGTCCCATGCGATTAACGTTTGTCACTACGCCATTTTGTGCTTCGATAATGCCTTTAAATTTTTCCACCAATGCGTCATATGCTTCACTTTCCAGCTCGGGCCTCAAAATGAACATGGTTTCGTATTTTATCATGGCCTATTCACCTCCTCCCTATGGTCTATGGCCTCCGTCAAATACGGAAGCAGGGAAGTACATCCTACATAGTACCATAATCAGCCAGCCTTTACAAGCCCGGAAAAACTCTAAGTGAACGGAAAACTCTAACCGGGCCTGAAAACAGCAGCCTGTCATGCAAACACAAGTTAACCCGTTACCGTCGTCTTAACTATTTCCCGCACGCCTTTTTCAAACTTAGCGCGAGGGAGCATTAAGCTTCGCCCGCACTTAACACATTTAATGCGGAAATCCATGCCGATCCGGACAACCTCCCAAAGATCACTGCCGCAGGGATGCGGCTTTTTCATCCGGACTTTCTGTCCAACGGCAAAATCAGCCAACTAAATGCTCCCCCTTGTTGTTACAGAATAACCGCCCCTCTGCTGGCAGGCAATTTCAATGCCTTCTTCAGCAAATTTCTTTTTGATGACCCGGCGTATATCCCGTTCGACTTGCCACTGCTTCATTGCCACAGTGTAGGCGATAATGCTAACTTGCACAAAAGCATCGGCTAGATCTGTCACACCCAATACTGTAGGCCCCTCCACCACATTAGGCTCACCTTGTGCATATTGCTGCATCAAATCTTCAAGAAGAGCAAGAACTTTGTCCACATCTTCCTCATGTGAAACCCTCACATCAACCATGGCACGCATCTTGCCGCGCGTCTTATTAGTAACCGCTTCGATTTTACCGTTAGGTATAATGTGAATCTCGCCGCTGAAGTCACGTATTTTAGTGATCCGCAGTCCCAACTCTTCCACTTCCCCGCTAAAAGAACCGACAGTTATAAAATCACCCACGGAAAACTGATCTTCCAACATCAGGAAAAAGCCGGAAATAACATCCCTGACTAAATTTTGCGCGCCAAAACCTACAGCCAAACCAACAATCCCCGCTCCTGCCAAAATAGGGCCGATATCCATAATCTGCAAACGACTTACCACTGTTACCGCAGTCACCGCATAAACGGTATATCGCCAAACAGATTTAAGCAAGGGCACAAGTGTTTTTGCCTTGCCTTTCTGAATCATTAGTGAGGGGGTAAGCAATTTTTCTATGAAGGCATAGCCAAAATTCAGAGCAATGCGGGCAAGAACAATAATTAGCAGCACGGCAAAAATTCTTGCTCCCCAAGAAAGAGCAAGCGGCAGCAGAAATTGTTCAGCCGCAGCACGAGAGAAGTTCATCTGTTGCAATTCTTGAACCATGCCATCTCCCTGTTTAACGAATTATCTTTACTGTTTAGCCTCCAAAATAGCAACAATTTCACCAAAAACATCATCAATGTCGCGAGAACCGTCTACGGTATAAAGTATCCCTTTTTGCTGATAATAGTCAATC
Organism: Clostridium sp.; assembly: GCA_018335695.1. Taxonomy (GTDB): domain Bacteria; phylum Bacillota; class Dethiobacteria; order Dethiobacterales; family Dethiobacteraceae; genus GPS1B09. The sequence continues at coordinate 33,200 of JAGXRV010000045.1, read as the reverse complement.
AACGGGGACGTCTGATTTCTATATACTTCCAGACGCTGCTTAACAGTCTCCACAGTATCGTCTGTGCGCTGATACAACTCAGCCCCGCACTTATCACAAACATTTCTTACCTTTGGCATGTTAAATTTGACATGATAGGACGATCCGCAACCTTTGCAGACGCGTCTGCCTGTTAAGCGCTCCAGCAATTCTTCCTGATCTACATCCACATTAACCACACCTGTCAAGGGTGTGCCCATTTCCTGCAGAGCAACATCCAAGGCTTCAGCCTGTGCCAGCGTACGGGGGAAGCCGTCCAGCAAATACCCACCGCCGCAATCCTCTTGAGTAAGCCGCTCCCGAACAATTCCCACTACAACCTCGTCAGGAACCAATGCTCCCTTATCCATGTATTCTTTAGCTTTCAGACCCATTTCCGTGCCCTCTTTAATAGCAGCCCGAAAAATATCCCCGGTGGAGATGTGAGGTATGTTATACTTTTTAACCAATCGTTCTCCTTGTGTCCCTTTTCCGGCGCCAGGCGGTCCCAGCAAAATGATCCGCATCTAACTGTTCCTCCTTGTATAGTTTCTGAATATTTTGACTCTACCCTATTCTGCCCAAGACTGGGAAACTCCTGCATTATACACAATAAAAAAGACGCTTCGTGCTTTCTATCAACTGACGCGTCTTTTTTATTCCGCTAGGGGCTGCCGCCCCTTCGGCGGGCCTGCCGGCCCTGAGCACCCATTCCCGTTCCTAAAGGATAAACTGCAAAAAATAGTATGTAATCAGATACAGGTAGGATCCGCTGAGATCTTGCTCAATAAAATCGCTTGCCGCAAAGATTGAAAGCGTATCTAAGAGCAGACAAGAGAGCAAAGAAAGGAGCAGCCCGCAGACCAATCCAATTGCCATTCCAAAAAAGCGCTGCAATTCAGGGATATTTTTGCTTTTGTGTTGTTTGTACCTAACCTTTAAAATTAAAGAGAAAGCGATTGCCATTATATAAAAAAAGAAAATCACGACTGAAACTCGCATAATCATTTCCCCCACCACCTGAGAAGCTGCCGTCTGGCTGAAAACGGCTGAGACTTGCGACTCTTCTGCCAGGCGTTGCATCACAGTGCCGGCCAGGGACGGCAGCTGAAGATTGAAAGAACTGGTTGCACCCACATTTAAAAGCTCACCCACATGACGAGAAACCAACCAGACAAAATATCTCTCCGCTTGCCATTCTAAGCTCAAGTACATGGAAAATGGTTTTTGTAAAGTAAGCGCTGCGAGTAACGCGATGACCAAGCCGCAAAACCAGAAGCCCATCTGTCTGATCCCAAGCAGATATCCGTTAGCAACAGACCAGAGTATGATTATCAGCGCAGCAAGGTCAACCCAGGACATGAAAATTCCTCCTGCTGATTTTGTTGCCACATCCTTGGCTAATCACTTAATCCACTTGACTTTCCTCTGCAACACATAATGCGAAGATAAAGTTAGTATACTATGGCATAATTATTCTTAGCGGAGGTTCAATATGTCCAGCTTCAGAAAGCTCTTTTCAAGCGGGGGAAAAAACACATCTCGCGTCGCAAGCTCCGATCCGTTCGCCGTTCGCAAAATCAAGGAAACTCTGCAACGCCTTATGCGGGAAAGCTATCAAATTGATGAAGATCAGCTTGTGGTTCTCTGTATCGGCACAGATCGCTCTACCGGCGATGCCTTGGGGCCGCTGATTGGCTCAAAACTCAGCCGACTGCAGCCTAACAAGGTTTTTGTCTACGGCACGCTTGATGAACCGGTCCATGCCGTTAACTTACCGGCAACCATAGAGAAACTCGAAAGAGACTTTAGCCGTCCCTATATTATTGCTGTAGACGCCTGTCTTGGCCGCCCGGAAAGCGTCGGAGCGATCGATATTGGCACAGGTTCACTACGTCCCGGCGCTGGAGTTAACAAAGACTTGCCGAGCGTTGGGAATATCTATATCAGTGGCATTGTAAACGTTGGCGGCTTTCTCGAATATTTCGTCCTGCAAAACACCCGCCTAAGCCTGGTAATGCATTTAGCCGAAACAATAACCAGTTCCCTTTACTTTAGCATCGAAGAAAGCCGTCCTGACACAATAAAAGGACGGCTCACGACCGCAGGGACGGTTCTCGTCGATTAGTTTTTTGGAGGAAGTGGAGCATGAGCGGGTTAAGAACCACCCCGGCAAAAACCACCCCGGTGCTGCGCACCACCCCTCCAAGGGAGGGGAATTTGGACTGACGACCGACGATTCACATGCATTCTGCCAGGAGGTTTTGGCATGTTAGTAAAGAATGACGGTTCGTAGATGCGAAAACGTGCGAGCAGAGCAACCGGGCAAGGCTGCAACTTCTAAAAGACCCCCCCTCACCCTAGCCCTCTCCCCCCAAGGGGTGGAGAGGGTTTTAAGCGCAGCCTCACCCTAGCCCTCTCCCCCCAAAGGGTGGAGAGGGTTCTGTGCGTAGCCTTGCCATCACCCTAACCCTCTCCCAAGAGCAGAGGGACTTCACCCTTGCCCGCCCCCTCACCCTCTTACAAAAGGAAAGTGGACTTCACTGAAATGACGCGGGTTGATCAGTAGTTTACTTATATTGTCTGTTTTGGCACTTTCAATTTAACGGCATGCCTTTCCATCATAATAGTTAACGGTGTTGTTCCGTACAAATCACCATCTGCATGGACAAAAAGCGGTTTCTCGCTGATTACGGTTACCTGCGTGCTCCGAAACAGTTTTACTGCGGAGTGAGTTATATGCCTGCCACTATAAACCAAAGGAAACAAGCTTAAAAATTGGAGCCGATGAAGATTTTCCACAAGAATCACATCAGCCAATCCATCCTGAGGATCTGCCATGGGCGCCACCTTCATGCCACTGCCATAATAGCTTGCATTAGCGACCGTCACAAACCATGCTTTTGTCTTAAAAATATTATTATCGAGTCGAATTTCCATCTCCGTCGGCTGAAAAAAAACAAGCTGCTTAAGTAGAGAAAGAAAATATCCTAGTGAGCCGGCAAATTTTTTAAATAAACGGTTAGCATCCACGACTACTGCCGCATCCAGCCCCGCACCCACCACATTAAGAAACATCCGCCCGTTCATCCGCCCCACATCTATCGGCACAGTCAGACCCTGAAGCAAAACGGCACAAGCCTCGGCAGGGTTTACAGGAATTCTGAAACTGCGAGCAAAATCATTTCCTGTACCTGCTGGAATAATGCCTAAAATAGCTTCCGTCCCCACCAACGCGTCTGCAATCCGAGAAAGCGTCCCGTCTCCGCCAACTCCCGCAACGACGGCACCAGCTTCTGCCGCCGCCAGGCGTGAAAGCCGCTCAATATCATCGCCATCTTGACTGAACGCAACTCGGCACGGAATCTTCTCAGAACTAAGCCACGATGCCAATGCTGTCCATGTTTCTTGCGCTCTTCCGTTGTTAGCAGCCGGATTTACGATGAAATAAAGGAGTTCTTTCGTCGGCGTCATGCTGCTGCCATACTCTGTGAAGCCGGCGTTATTCATCTTTTTTCTTTTCTCCCTGTGTCGGCAAAGACAGGCTGAAGCGCCATGCTTGCAATGTTAATAGCTTCCTGCTCTTCGCTCCCCAAGTGATAAGCCGATTGCCCGCCTTCTAAGGGCTTTGCGTATGTCCGTGATTCCTCACGACCGTAGATACTGCTGATTACCACACCATTTTTGTCGGCATCCAAAAAGGCAACGGCAAAACTTAGATCGCTGCCGGTTTCCTGAAAAGCGTTAAAGCGCACTACACCAACGCCTCTTGTGGCAGTGTCCAGCACCTTTGCTAATTGTTGGATTTGCTCCTGACTTGCGGCTATTTCTTTGTTCATCGCCTTTATCTCAGCATGCAAACTCTCCAGACTAGCTTCTAAGCTTAGTCCGCTGCTCCCTTGCATAAAAAGCTTATATCTTTTAGTAAGATAGGCCAGCTTGCAGTATAAAATTAGACAAATAATTAACAAGGCTGCGATCGCAACAAAGAAACTTAATTGATAAGACCCTTCCATCACCGTACCCCCATAACCGCATATTTATATGAGCGTGGGCAGAACTCCTACCCAGACCAGCACCACCACAAAGGCAGGCAAAAAATTAGCCACCTTAATTTCCTGTAATTCCAACATATTTAACCCGACAGCCATAATCAGCAGTCCGCCAACTCCGGATAACTCGCCAACTACATTTGCCCCCAAAAAAGGTTGCAATGTGCCGGCGGCCAAGGCAATTGCCCCTTGATAAAGAACTATCGGCACAGCCGAAAGACTGACTCCTATTCCCATGGAGGCTGCCAAGGCAACGCTGGTAGTACCGTCAAGAATTGCCTTGACATAAAGTATTTGATGCCGGCCTAATAAACCGCTCTCCAATGCTCCCATCACTGCCATTGAACCTACGCCATAAAGGAGTGTGGCAAAAACGAAAGCCTTAGCTACGCCCGAGCCGCTTTGGGACACTTGTGATTCCAGCCAATCTCCTATTCTTCTCAGCCAAGCATCAATGCCCAGCAGCTCACCCATAATCCCGCCAATCACCATACTAAGCACTACCACTAACATGCTTTGCGTCTCAAGCGCCATTTTAATTCCAATCAGTAAAACTGCCAAGGCAATCCCCTGGAGCACGCGCTGCTTTATGCGCTCAGAAATACGATTGCCAAACAAAACGCCAAGCGCACCCCCAGTCACAATGGCGGCTCCGTTCACCGCTGTGCCCAGAAGCGCGTAACTCCATGATACATCCATTGCTGCACCTCTCTAGCAAAATATTGTTTCACGTGAAACAATAGCTTTCGATGTTTCACGTGAAACAATTTCAAAACAACAGCTCACACAATCTCTCCAGCTCATCCAAATCATGAAACTGAATCTCCAGCTTCCCTCCGCTCTTGCCAAGCATCCTTACATGCACAGCCGTGCCGCACATTCGGCGCAACCGCTCTTCCAAGTCAACAAGATAAACGTCTTTGTCCGGCTTTCTTTCCCGCTCGCCTCCGGTTTTCGGCAGCTGGTTCGCCAACCTCTCTGTTTCCCGGACGGACAACCCCAGTTCAATTGCTTTTCTTGCTGCATCTGCCTGTTTCTCCAGAGAGAGAGCAAGAATCGCCCGGGCATGCCCCTCGCTAAGTCGCCCGTTTGCTACCTCGCGCCTAACGTCGGTGTGCAACGTAAGCAACCGCAAAGTGTTTGCCACCGCTGAACGGCTTTTCCCAATCTTCTCAGCCAATTGCTCTTGAGTGTAACCATATTCATCCTGCAGCCTCTTATAAGCTTCGGCTTCTTCCAGCGGATTTAAGTCTTCCCGCTGCAGGTTTTCAATCAAAGCCATCTCCATCATTTCACGATCTGAGAGCAACTTTACCACAACGGGCACCTGCTCCAACCCGGCGATTCCTGCTGCTCGCAGTCGCCTTTCACCGGCAACCAACTCAAAACCCTGACCCGCAGGGCGGACTATCAGCGGCTGCAAGATTCCGTGCTGCTCGACTGACTTGGCCAGTTCAGCCAATTTATCCTCGTTAAATCTCTTGCGTGGCTGGTACGGGTTAGGTTGGATTTGCGCCAGCGGAAGTTCCAGCGCCTCCGCAATTGGTGCGTCTTCAATTTCAGGAATTAGCGCCTGCAGCCCTTTACCCAGCCGTTTCCTGACCATTTGCGATCACTTCCTTTGCCAACTGGATATACATTTCCGCCCCTTTGGAGCGCTCGTCATAACTGATAATTGGTTGCCCATGGCTTGGAGCCTCGCTAAGCCGCACATTGCGCGGAATCACCGCCTTAAATACTTTACTGCCAAAATATTTATGTACTTCCTCCGCCACCTGAGCTGCCAGATTAGTGCGAGCATCATACATGGTAAGCAAAACGCCTTCGTAGTCTAACTGGCTGTTTAAATGCCTTTGCACCAGTTTAACAGTGTTTGTCAATTGGCTAAGACCTTCTAAGGCATAGTATTCACACTGGATGGGCACTAAAACGCTGTCTGCGGCAGTGAGCGCGTTAATCGTTAACAGCCCAAGCGAAGGCGGACAGTCGATGATTACATAATCATAATTCTCCCTAATCTCTTCTAAAACGCGACGCAACCGCACCTCCCGGGACATCGTAGGAACAAGCTCAATTTCAGCTCCCGCCAATTGAATAGTAGCAGGCACGACATCCACCTTGTCCAGGGGCGGCTTGAGAATAATTTTCTTAAGAGGAATGTCATTGATCAACGCATCATAAATACACATTTTGATATTCTTTTTCTCCAGCCCGATTCCGCTAGTTGCATTTCCTTGCGGGTCGATATCCAAAAGGAGAACCGATTTGCCAACCGCTGCCAAACAAGCACTGAGATTGACGGAGGTGGTCGTCTTGCCGACGCCTCCTTTTTGATTTGCAACCGCAATAACACGAGCCATCTTTCCACCCCGTTTCTGTGCAATACACTAAGGTATTCGCGCATTTGCTGCCGTCTCCTGCCGTAAAATGATTTTTTTGTTTTTCAGACGGCGAACATTGTCGAAACAGAGCGCTGTTATTGCCTGGGAAATAAGCGCTTAACTGGTTACAGCCTTGGCTGGGGCGCCGAGTATTTTTTCGCTTCTCCTTTTCTGCTTGGGCATGCTAATAACTATTTCGATATTTTCGCCCAGATCCTGCTCTTTAATTTTAATATCTACCCCTCCCGCCTCTAAGATGGAGGCGGCCTGCCGAACGGTATTAAGGAAAATACGGATGTCCTGAATAATCACTTTTCGCCTTTCCTTGCTGGGCGGAGTATTTAACTTAAGCAGATATTCTGCCACCCGCTTTTCGGTCTGTTGGACGGTATACTGCAAATTAATCACTTCCTGAAGCACACGCAACTGCGCATGCTCATCCGGCAACTTGAGCAATGCCCTGGCATGGCGTTCTGTCACTTCCTCGGCAATCAATTTCTCTTTAACCTGTTCCGGCAGTTTTAACAGCCTCAACTTATTGGCGATGGTAGATTGTGACTTGCCCAAACGCTGCGCCAACACTTCCTGCGTAACTTTCGGTTTGAACTCCTGCAAAAACTTATCATAAGCCTGCGCTTCCTCCAAAAAGGTAAGGTTTTCTCGCTGCAAATTTTCAATCAATGCCACAGTAGCCATGCCGCTGTTTGATAATCGTTTTACAATAGCAGGCACTTCACTCCAACCTAAAATCTGGCAGGCCATCAGCCGACGATGGCCTGCCACTAGTTCGTAGTCCTGCCACTTGTTTTCTCTCACAATCACAGGCTGCAAAAGTCCATACGTTTTCACCGATTGGGCTAACTCCTGAACTTTTTCCAAGTCAATATGTTTCCTGGGCTGATATGGATTTGGTCGAATATTTTTTATGGAAATGTAATGGATTTCTCCCTGTTCACCTTCTCTGCTTTCAATATCAATCAGAGTTTTTAGGTCATCTCCCATGCTTTTCCCCCCATAAATATTGTAGGCGCCTTTTGAATTTTTCGACATTGAAATGGAATATCCTGCCAATATTTTTCTGCCCACAAAAAAAGACGTCCACAAGGACGGTCTTATCTGAGAAGCAGGGCCAGGGGCGGGGCTCCTCCAGGGGAAGGCAACCACCCCGCCCTGACGGGCACCCCTCCAAGGGAGGGGAATTGGGATGCACAGTTTGAAAGCAAAGCAGAGGGGAATTCCCCTCCTGAGGAGGGGTGGCGCAAAGCGCCGGGGTGGTTACCTCCTGAGGAAGGGTGGCGCAAAGCGCCGGGGTGGTCGTCAAAGAGGTCTCTTCTCCGGAATCCCTGCTTTGCGCGGGTATTTTGCAGGTGTCGTTCTCTCTTTTTTAATTATGATTAGCAAACGCTGACCCATGTTTAAGGGGAGAGCATATGGCCAAACTAACTCATCCCGACCCCCCAGCTCTAAAATTGCTGCCTGAGCAGTAGACAACTCTGTTGTCCCGTCTGGACCCTTATAGGCGACAAAATATCCGCCGGGCGCTACAAAGGGCAAGCAAAGTTCACATAATACATTAAGTTTGGCAACAGCACGTGAAACAACCAAAGGAAATTGCTCACGATAAAGTTGATTACGGCTGAAATCTTCAGCCCGTCCGTGTAAAGCGGTCACCTGCCTCAGCCCCAGCTCTCGGGCGGTTTCCTGCAAAAAGCCCACCCGCTTACGCGAAGAATCAAGAAGCGTCAAGGAGAGTTCAGGGCAGACAATTTTCAACGGCAAGCCGGGCAAGCCTGCGCCACTGCCCACATCAAGGAGAGGTCCAATCAACTCTCTTTGCCAAGCAAGCAACTCTAAAGAATCAAGAAAATGCTTAATCAACACTTCCTGGCGCTCGGTAATGCCAGTCAAATTGATCCTTTCATTGGCGCTAAGTAAAAGTTCATAATAGCTGTCAAAGAGCGGAGCTGCCTCAACAGGCAAGCTAATACCTCTGGCTAAAAGATATTCGGCCAGCTCATTTTCCATTGCTCAGCTCTCCTTTGCGGCGTCGCTGCTCGAGCCAGACAAGCAAAACGGCAATATCCGCCGGTGAGACGCCAGAAATACGGCTCGCTTGACCCAAAGAGCGAGGCCTTATTTTCGCCAGTTTTTCTGCGGCTTCACGGGAAAGAGCCTCCAGCTTGCAATAAGAGCCGTCGTCAGGCAGCAGTTTATTTTCCATCTTCCTGTATCTTTCAATTTGTTGTTGCTGTTTCAAGATATACCCTTCATATTTTAGCTGGATCTCCACTTGCTCAGTTACTTCCCGCGATAAGCGGCAACTTTCCTGTAACAACAACAGTAGTTTTTCGTATGTCATTTCCGGACGCCTTAAGAGCTGGCCGGCTGAGGCAGAGCCGCTCAATGGACTGCTGCCTAAGGAAGCTAAAATGTTGTTTATCCGCTGATTCCCGGTGATATTCACTTTGGCTAAGCGCTCCTTTTCCGCCTCCACAGCCTGATATTTTTGTTCAAAGCGAAGGTATCGCTCCGCTGAAATCAGGCCGACTCTGTAGCCTAAAGGGGTAAGTCGCAAATCTGCATTATCTTGACGCAAAAGCAGGCGGTATTCAGCTCTGGAAGTCATGATCCGGTATGGCTCAAGAGTTCCTTTTGTTACCAAATCATCAACCAGTACGCCGATATAAGCTTCTGAGCGGTCGAGCATCAATGGTTCTCTGCCCAAAACAAGCAAAGCGGCATTAATGCCGGCCACAATCCCTTGCGCCGCAGCTTCCTCATAACCCGAAGAACCGTTAATCTGCCCTGCGCTAAAAAGTCCGCCCACCTCCTTTACTTCAAGGGTAGAGCTAAGCTGCAATGGATTTAGGCAATCATATTCAATTGCATAACCCGGTCTCATCATCATCACCCGTTCCAGTCCCGGGATAGTACGCAACATCTTTAGTTGCACATCTTCCGGCAGGCTGGTGGACATGCCTTGGACATAATATTCGGCGGTATTGCGTCCCTCAGGTTCTAAAAAAACCTGGTGTGAAGATCGCTGGCTAAAGCGAACTACCTTATCTTCGATCGAAGGGCAATAGCGAGGCCCTATACCTTTGATTTCTCCGCCATAAAGCGGCGAACGGTGGAGATTTTCCTTGATTACGGCATGTGTCTCTGCCGTAGTATGAGTTAGCCAACAAGGGAGTTGCTCTGTTTTTGGCGCCTTTTCTGTAAAAGAAAAAAAGAGCGCCTCCTCGTCACCAGGCTGAATACTTGTCCTGGAAAAATCAATAGTATCTCTGTGAACACGCGGCGGTGTCCCGGTTTTAAATCGCATTAATTCCAGCCCCAACTGCTGCAAATTAGCAGACAGTCGATTGCTTGCCTGCTGGCCGTTTGGCCCTCCGGCATACTGCACATTGCCCAGAATAATGCTGCCGCAGAGATAAGTACCTGCCGTTAGCACTACTGCACCGGCTTGGTAGGAAGCACCGTTTTGTGTCACTACACCGCAAACACGGCCTCCTTTGACTTGTAAGCTCTCCACCATTGCCTGCTGCAAATGCAAATTGGCCGTTTCTTCCAGCACCTGACGCATAGTTTGCTGATAGAGCCACTTGTCGGCTTGTGCCCGCAACGCATAGACTGCCGGTCCTTTAGCAGTATTTAGCATACGAATCTGAATTTTTGTCTGATCGATCGTTCTGCCCATTTGTCCGCCCAAAGCGTCTATTTCCCGAACTAAGTGACCCTTGGCAGGCCCGCCGATAGCCGGGTTGCATGGCATCAAAGCTACCGCATCCAGATTGATAGTCAAAAGCAATGTATTACAACCCATCCGGGCTGCAGCCAAAGCTGCTTCACAGCCTGCATGGCCTGCGCCAATAACAATAACGTCATACTCTCCGCCCAAATAAGTCATAGTCATTCACTCCAACCTTGATTACTTCCCGATACAAAAATTGCGAAAAATTTCTTCAGCTAAATCGGCAGCCACAGTCTCTCCGGTAATTTCGCCCAAGGCTTCCACAGCGGCAAGCAAATCGATAGCAAGCAAATCGGAGGCGTATCCTGCCGCCAAGGCTGCCAATAGTTCCTCTAAGGCTTGGCTTGCTCGCCTTAGCGCATCCTTGTGCCTTGCGGTTGTCACCATGACAGATTGCGGAGGCTTAACAGAGCCCTGAAAAACCAAAGAAATAATCGTCTGCTCCAGCAGCTCTAACCCTTTGCCCTCCAAAAGGGACATCGGCACAAAGGGAAATGAAGGCAATTCTTCCGCAAGTCTGCTTGCAGCAGCTTGGGCGTCGACTACTAAGTCTGTCTTATTGCCGATAAGAATACAGGGTTTATCCCGCATTGAAGCCAATATTTCCCACTCTTTCGAATTGATTTCCGCAGACAAATCAAGAACATATAAAATTAAGTCGGCATTCACTAGTGCGTCTTTTGCCCTCTCCACTCCGATTTTTTCCGCCTCATCCGCCGCTTCTCTAATCCCAGCGGTATCGACAATAGTCAATGCCACACCGCCTAAATTGATACTCTCCTCCAAAATATCGCGGGTGGTGCCGGGAAAGGCGGTTACAATTGCACGTTGCTCACCTAACAAGGCATTTAAAAGTGAACTTTTGCCCACATTTGGCCTGCCGATTATAGCGGTGCGCACTCCTTCCCGCATAATCCGTCCTTGATCTGCCGTCTGTAATAACGCTTTTGTCTCTGCCAAAGCTCTTGCTGTCCCGCCGCGCAATTCCACGAGAGTCAACTCCTCCACATCATGATGCTCCGGAAAGTCAATAGCAGCCTCCAAATGGGAGAGCAGCATTAAAAGCGATTGACGGACTGCTCGAACTTGGCCTGAAAGGCGGCCCTGCAACTGTGCCAAGCTCAGTTCTAAAGCCTGCTCTGTTTTAGCACGGATAATCTGAATAACAGCTTCTGCTTGCGCCAAATCAATCCGACCGTTAAGAAAAGCGCGCTTGGTAAACTCGCCTGGCTGTGCCGGACGAGCACCTGCTGCCAAAACTAATTCCAATGTCTTTGCAAGCGGCATAATTCCGCCGTGGCAGTTGATTTCCACCACATCCTCCCGGGTATAAGTATGCGGTGCCTGCATGAAAGCAATCAGCGCCTCATCAACTGCGCTTCCGTCTGCGGGATTAACTACATGACCATAATAAAGCCGATGTGATTTTGGTTTGGCAACCTTCCTGCCAAAACGAAAAAGAGACAGCCCGATAGCGTAGGCTGCAGAACCGCTGATCCGGACGATGCCGATCCCGCCTTCTCCGGGAGAAGTGGCAATAGCGGCAATTGTCTCTTCTGACATAAAACCACCTCTTAAAAAAACCGCAGCCTCAGGCAGCGGTTTTTATGTTTTTATTATTTTTTAGGAGCTATCACTACTTTACGAAAAGGTTCCTCACCCTGACTAAAGGTGGAAACAGCCGCGTTGTCCTGCAGTGCTGTATGAATAATACGCCTTTCCTGTGCAGTCATAGGCTCAAGCACCACTTCCTGACGGTAACGCGTCGCTTTTTTAGCCAAATTCATAGCCAGCATTCGCAGCGTTTCCTCTCGCTTTAAGCGATAGTCTTCCACATCGAGCACTATACGGCAATCGTCCCCGGCAAAACGGCGGTGATAAGCTACATTCAGGAGATATTGTAAGGCATTAAGCGTTTGACCGCGCTTTCCGATTAGTATTCCCATCTTACTGCCGCTGACATTCATTTTCAAAATATCTGCTTCTCTTTTCGTGTCCACATCGCCGCTGATATCCATATGTCGCAAAATACCTGCTAAAAACTCACTCATATATTTATCTGGAGTTACTTTTTCAGAAACACGCACCTTGGCAAATTTTGAGCCAAATAGTCCAAAAAGACCGCTGCTTGCCTCAGCTAAAACCTCTACCGACACATCTTCCAGGGGAAGATTTAATGCCGCCAGTGCCTTTTGGGTTGCTTCTTCAACAGTCTTCCCTGCTGCTTCCATCACTCTCATTTTTCAGTTACCGCTCCCTTCGCTGGGTGTCTGTTAATCAGAAAATGATGCACAATCGATAGTACATTGTTAACTACCCAGTAAAGAACCAGTCCGGCTGGAAACTGCAGGCTAAAATATAATAACATTATCGGCATAAAAATCAACAAAGCTTGTTGCGACTTGTCGGTCATCATCATTTTCTGCTGAACATATGTAGTTGCTCCTGAAAGAGCTACAAGCAAATAATAACCTAGTGCTGCTAACGAGAACGTTAAACCGGCGGCCTGCAGATCGTTAACAGAAAGCCGCATATCAACGCCAAACAAAATAAAATTCTGCACTTCCAACGGAGGCTCCCTCAAAACATTAAACATTGCCCAAAGAATAGGCATCTGAATCAATAGCGGCAGACAACCGGCTGCAGGATTCACCTTATGCTTCTTCCACAACTCCATTGTTTCCGCATTCAATTTTTCCTTATCGTTCTTATATTTCTCCTGCAATTTTTTGATTTCCGGCTGCAGTTCTTGCACAGCTTTCGCAGAGACCAATTGCTTATTCGTTAATGGCCAAGTAACCAGCCTAACAAGCAGTGTAAGCAAGACAATTGCCAGCGCATAATTTCCGGTAAAACGATCAAAAGTCAACAATATCTGATTTAAAATATCTCCTATGGCGGTTATCATCAATGATCCCCCTCTAAATCAAGTCATTCTACCGGGTCGTAACCGCCGGGATGGAACGGATGGCAACGACAGATTCTTTTAAGTCCCATCCACGTTCCGCTAATAGCACCGTAACGCTCCAAGGCATCAAGGGCATATTGGGAACAGGTCGGATAAAAACGACAACTTGTTCTTTTTAACGGAGAAATAAACTTTCTATAAAAACATACCACAAAGATCAGAAAGTATTTCATTAACTCACCTTTTGTTCTTAGCCGGATTTTTTTCCTGAAACAACTTTAAAAAGGCCGCCCCTTTTCAAAATGCGTTCCATCTCGGTGGCGGCCTGCGTAAAATCAAATGTTGCTGCCGGTGCTCTGGCGATAAAGACTAAGTCATAACCTTTGGTTAACTCACTCGCATAATAACGATACGCTTCTTTAAACAGCCTCTTAATGCGGTTACGTGTCACAGCGTTGCCGTTTTTTTTACTGACGACAAATCCGGCCCGATTTTCAATCTGACCGTTTTCCACTCTATACAACACCAGCCCACGAGTTGCCACAGACGCACCGCAAGCAAAAACTTGCCGGTATTCACAGTTTTTCGTCAATCTTCCTTTTTTCATTTACACAATCTCGCCTTCAAAATTTTTTGAAAGCTATGCAGACAATTTTTTGCGACCTTTTGCCCTTCTTCTTTTTATCACTAACCGCCCTGCCGCTGTGGACATGCGACTAAGAAAACCGTGAATCCGCTTTCTTTTTCTAACTTTCGGCTGATATGTCCGTTTCAATTCCGTAACACCTCCCGCCTTAAAGACTCTCTTTTTACTCCCGTTGCCTATTTCAAACAGATTATAACTTTTTCAATATTTAATGTCAATATCTGCTCATTTAAAGAAACCCTTATGTTGCTTGCCTTGTAGTCATCTATCCACAATCGCTATTGAAGTATGCGGCAGATTTTGTTAAGATGGTGTTGGTTTTACTTTCAAATTTTTCTACATATCGGAGTTATTCTGAAACACTTTAAGGAGAACAACCGTTTGTTCAATTTGTGTATAAGTTTATAATTAATCATAACCTAAAGTGCTTGCCAAGCCGCTTCATCTTTTTATACACAATTTTTGTGGATAAGTTTAAAATTTTGTGGACAACTGTGTTTTTCCCTTAAAATAATGGATTTAACCCTGTGTTTAAATATTTCCGGCTTTTTTTGAGTAAGAAAGTTATCTTTTTTTTCCTGCATTGCGATTGTAGGGGGGATACCCCCTTACTCTTGTCTTAACATGGTTTTTAGGAGGTTCGCTCATGGAACAAGAGCTGCTGGATATTTGGCAGGCCACCCTTAATAAAATTGAACAAAAATTGACCAAGCCTAGTTTTGAAACTTGGTTAAAAACTACTCGTCCGGTATCGCTTACCAATGACACTTTAGTTATCAGTGTTCCTAATGATTTTACGCGGGATTGGTTACAAGGCCGTTATGCCAGTCTAATCGGCGAAGCATTAAAAGATGTTTCAAATAAAACTTATCAGATTCACTTCACAACACCGCGGATCAATGAAGATGAAAGTTTTGATACATCTTCACAAGATATCTCTCTGCAACAACTTCAAAAAAGCGAAAATAAAATTTTTGATGCTTCTTCTTGGCTTAATCCAAAATATACATTCGATACTTTTGTTATTGGTCTGAGCAATCGTTTTGCTCATGCTGCTTCCCTGGCTGTTTCTGAAGCGCCTTCCAGGGCATATAACCCTCTTTTTATTTACGGTGGTGTAGGACTTGGCAAAACACATCTAATGCATGCCATCGGTCATCATGTTCTGGAAAGCACTCCTGCTTATCGGGTTCTCTATATCTCCTCAGAAAAATTTACTAATGAATTTATTAATTCCATCAGAGACAATAAAACTGTGAATTTCCGGAATAAATACAGAAATATTGATGTTTTGCTCATCGATGATATTCAATTTTTGGCGGGTAAAGAACAAACTCAGGAAGAGTTTTTTCATACTTTTAATTCCTTACACGAAAACAATAAACAAATTATTATTTCCAGCGACAGACCTCCAAAAGAAATCCCTACTTTAGAAGACCGTCTTCGTTCGCGTTTTGAATGGGGTTTAATTACTGATATCCAATCTCCCGATTTAGAGACAAGAATTGCTATTTTGAGAAAAAAATCATTTTCGGAAAAAATCAGTATTGATGATGATGTTATGCTCTATATTGCCAATAATATTGTAACAAATATTCGAGAATTGGAAGGCGCTTTTATTCGTGTTATTGCTTATTCTTCTCTGACTAACAGAAAAATCGATATTTCCTTGGCAGAGGAAGCTCTTAAGGTTATTCTTTCTAAACCTGACAAGCCAAAATTTATTACGATCGAAAAAATTCAACAGGAGACTGCTAAACATTTCTCATTAAAAATTGAAGAGCTGAAGGCAAAAAAAAGAACGCAAAATGTAGCATTGCCTCGGCAAATAGCGATGTATCTTTCGCGTGAATTAACAGATTCTTCTCTCCCCAAAATAGGTGAAGAATTTGGCGGACGTGACCATACAACAGTGATGCACGCTCACAAGAAAATTGACACAGATTTGCGTGATAATCGCAAATTAAAAACTTCTATCGAACAGATCATCGAAAAAATCAACAAGTGTTGATAAGTTGTGGATAAGTTAACTAAAAAATACTCATTTATAATTCTTTGAACTTTTTTTTTAGTAAGCTGTGTAAACCGTGGAAAACACTTTTTTTTATCCACTACGTTATCCTCAAGCATAAACTATGATTGCTTTTCTTTTTTTCTGCTTTATCCACAATATCAACATCCCCTACTACTTTTACTATTATTTTTTTAAATATCTTTAGTTTTGGAGGAAAATAGTTATGCACTTGTCTATCCCTCGTGCTATTTTGGCAGAACATTTGCAAACTGTAGCTAAAGCGGTATCAATTAAAAGTAATCTGGCGATGCTGGAAGGAATTCTTTTCACTTGTGAAGGGAATAGTATGACTCTATCAGCTACAAATCTGGAATTAGGTATTAGTTCGACGTTTGCCGTAGAACAGCAGGAAACAGCTAAAGTGGTGCTGCCGTCCAAAGTAGTGGAAATTATACGTAAGCTGCCGGGAGAAACTGTGCAATTGACTGTTAATCTTGAAAATTATCTTACCGAGATTGTAAGCGGACAATCTGAGTTCCAGTTATACGGTTTCAGTCCGGAAGAATATCCTTCTTTTCCACAGTTTTCCTCACAAACAGTTAAATTAAGTTTTAATGTAAAAGTAGCAGATTTTCGCAGAGCTTTAAGGCAAACATTATTTTGCGTTTCTAATGATGAGCTAAAACCGGTTTTTAACGGTTTGTTATTTTTACTTCAGGAAAATAGGTTAACATTATTTGCCTCAGATACCTTTAGACTGGCCACGACAAGTTGTCGGGTAAATAAAACGGTCAATTCCGGTAAATTTTTGGTTCCGGCTAAAAATTTACAAGAAGTCCTTCGTATTTTCACAGAGGAAGAAGAAACTATTCAAGTTTTTGTATCACAAAATCAAATATTATTAAACTGCAGAGAAAAGAAAATTATTTCTCGTTTGTTGGAAGAAACTTTTCCTGATGTTGAAAGAGTAATTCCTAATAATTTTACTGGAAGTGCTACTCTTGACTGTTTAAAATTTATGCAGGCTGTGGAGAGATCGTCACTTATATCGGAAGGCACAAACAACATAATGCGCTTTTTCTTTAGTAAAGATTATTTGGTCATAAGAACGGCTTCTAAATACGGAAAAAATCAAGAAAAAATCTCCTCTCTGCTGGAGGGAGAAGAACAAGAAATCTCTTTAAATTCTCGTTTTATACTTGAAATGCTGAAAATTTCCGAGGGGGATAAGTGTATAATCGAGCTGACAGGTCCTAATAAACCTTGTATATTAAGGGATTCCCTGCATCAAGAATATCTTTATCTAGTCTTGCCAATTAAAATTTAAGCTTTGTAAGGAGAAACCCTTGAGAATAGAGAGACTTAAACTTGTTAATTTTCGTAATTATGCTCAACTTGAACTTGATTTAGAGCAGAATTTGAATTTATTTGTAGGAGCTAATGGGCAAGGTAAAACGAATTTACTTGAATCAATTTCATTTTTAGCTTCAGGGTCCTCTTTTCGGACACATCATGAAAGTGAATTCGTTTTTTGGGGGAAAAAAAGTTGTCTTGTTTCTGGGATAGTAAACAATCGTTTTGGAAAACAGACACAGCAAGTTTGTTATGAATCAGAAAAAAAAAGAAAAATCTTTAAAAATGAAAATGTGCTCACAGAAAGAAAAAAGTACTTAGGTCAATTAATTCCGGTAATGTTTACTCCCGAAGATTTAACTTTAGTAAAAGGACAACCTCAGATAAGAAGGCGTTTTTTAGATGAAGAGATAGCTAAAGTTTCTCCGGTATATGAATATGAATTGGGGCGTTATCAGCAGATAGTGAAACAACGTAATTTTCTGCTTAAAAAATATCGGGAGAAAATAATTGGTTCGCAGGAAATTGAGAGTTGGAATGAGCAACTTGTTATGCAGGCTGTTAAAATATTAACAAAAAGAATGGCGGCTCTTCATCGGATCAGTCTTTTGGCTAGATTGGCGCATCGTAAGTTGACGGGAAGCCGTGAAAATTTGCAGATAAATTATTTATCTTTATCAGCTTATCAGGAAAATTCTCACCCTGAACAGATACGTCAATCACTTCTAGAAAGCTTAGAAAAAAGAAAACAGGAAGAAGTACGCTGGGGGCAAACATTAGTAGGTCCCCATCGAGATGATATCCTCTTTTTTATTAACGGTAAAAATGCAAAAATGTATGCTTCCCAAGGACAGCAGCGAACCATAGTGCTTGCTCTTAAATTGGCGGAATTGGAGTATGTAAAAGGAGAAATGGGTGAGTATCCGGTCTTACTGTTTGACGATGTATTTTCTGAATTGGATGAGAGCCGCCGTCGGTTTTTAGTGGAAACTATAGAAGGACGGGTTCAAACATTTATTACCGGTACGGAAGCTGAAAGACTGGGAAATTTTAAACATTCCGTCAAAAGGTTTAACGTTTTACGCGGCGAGGTGTTATAATTGATTCCTATTGAGCAACTTCTTGTTAAAACGTTAAAAAGACTCCCCAATGCCAAACAAATTAAAGGACAAATGCTGATTGATGCTTGGCCTGATGTGGTGGGCTTGCAGATTGCTGCTAAAGCAAAAGCAACCATGTTTGAAAATGGTGTGCTTTTTGTTTGGGTGCGTGATTCTGTATGGGCTCAGCATTTATCATTGCAAAAAAAACAAATTGTTAGTTCTTTAAATAAAGCTGTAAAAACAAACATTCTCACAAATATTCACTATCAAGTCGGCGGAAAAGAACCGATTTTAATGCAATCAAAACTGCCGGCAAAAAAAGAAAACTGGCGAGAACAGCAGCTGGAAGGACAAATCCTCTTGCGGATAGAAAAAGCGTTTGAAAATGCTTCGCTAACACAAGATTTAGAAATGATTATCAAGAGTTTTTTTATTTCTCAGCAAAAGAGAATTCAATGGTACAGACAGCAGGGATATCCGTCATGCGTTATCTGTGGAATGCCGATAGTGACAGCAGAGAGAGAGGAGATTTGTCTTTGCTGTAAAACAGAGTATCATGGGCAAACTAAAATCAGTTAAAATTTTATTTAGGAGGGATTCGATGTTTTTACATATCGGCAGTTCCAGGGTTGTGGCAGGAGAAGATATTATCGGTATTTTTGATATTCGGATAAAAGATAAACAATGCAATAAAGAGTTTTTACAGACTGTCAAAAACAGAGAAGACCATGGCAATGATGAAATAAAATCTTTTATCGTCACAAGTCAGTATGTCAGCTATTCACCTATTGCTCCGATCACTTTAAGAAAAAGGTTTCAAGCGAATGTTTTTGATAAGTAAAGGTTAGTTGGGCGAACGGAGGTTGGAAAATGTCGGAAGAGAAGAATGGCAAAAATAATAATCATTATGATGAATCACAGATACAAGTCTTAGAAGGACTGGAGGCTGTCAGGCGCCGCCCTGGGATGTATATTGGTTCAACCGGGCCGCGCGGGCTGCACCACTTGGTTTTTGAAGTAGTAGACAACAGTATTGACGAGGCGTTGGCAGGGTTTTGCGCAAACATTTATGTAACCATTGAAAAAGACAATATTATTACTGTGGAAGATGACGGACGCGGCATTCCGGTTGGAGAACATCAGCAAATGAAAAAGCCGGCTGTTGAGGTTGTCTTGACTGTTTTGCATGCCGGAGGCAAATTTGGCGGTGAAGGATATAAAGTTTCCGGCGGATTGCACGGCGTGGGAGTATCTGTAGTTAATGCTTTATCAGAATGGTTAGAGGTTGAGGTTAGGCGCGACGGTCAAATTTACCGGATGCGTTTTGAACGAGGCAAGCCGGTCACAGAGTTAAAAGTTATCGGAAAAACTAAAAGCAGCGGAACCAAAGTTTCATTTAAAGCTGACGCTGAAATTTTTGAAGTGTTGGATTATGAAGCTGACTTGCTTTCACAACGCTTGCGAGAACTGGCATTTCTAAACAAAGGAATCAGGATTACTATTACAGACAAACGTCAGGAACAAGATGTCAGTGAAACGTTTAAGTATGAAGGCGGGATAAAATCCTTTGTGGAGTACCTTAATAAAAACAAGGAGACTCTTCATAAAAAAGTTATTTACCTGGAACAAGAGAAAGAAGATTGCTGCCAGGTGGAGGTGGCGCTGCAGTACCATGAAGGCTACAATGAAATGGTGTTGTCTTTCGCTAATAATATTCGCACCCATGAAGGCGGCACTCATGAACTGGGTTTTAAGACGGCATTGACAAGATTAGTTAACGAGTATGCTCGTAAAGCCAATATTCTCAAGGAGAACGAAAATAATTTAAGCGGAGAGGATATTCGTGAAGGGCTGACTGCTATTATCAGTGTAAAGTTGCTTGAACCGCAGTTTGAGGGTCAGACAAAAACAAAGCTGGGTAATAGTGAAATGCGGAGCATAGTAGATTCTGTGATTTATGAAGAATTAGGCACTTTCTTCGGGGAGAATCCGGCGGTGGCAAGGCGGGTAATAGAAAAGAGTCTCAGTGCTGCCAGGGCACGTGAAGCTGCACGCAAAGCCAGGGAATTGGCTAGGCGGAAAAGCGCCTTGGAAATAACGGCTTTGCCCGGAAAACTGGCGGACTGTGTCAGTCGCGACCCGGCGATGTGTGAAATATATTTGGTTGAGGGAGATTCGGCCGGCGGCTCGGCTAAACAAGGGCGCGACCGTCGTTTTCAGGCAATTCTGCCGCTGCGCGGCAAAATTATCAATGTAGAAAAAGCCAGGTTAGATAAAATATTGGCTAACGAAGAAATCCGGACGATCATTACTGCACTTGGCACAGGCGTGTCAACTGATTTTGATCTGTCAAAAGCCCGCTATCATAAAATTATTGTTATGACGGATGCAGATGTCGATGGTTCTCACATCCGCACACTGCTGCTGACCTTTTTTTACCGCTATATGCAGTCGTTGATTCAGTCAGGATATGTTTATATTGCCCAACCGCCGCTTTATCTTTTAAAGAAAAGGCAGCAAGAGCATTATCTCTATAACGATGAGCAGTTGGAAAAACTTTACTTAGAAATAGGGAAAGAGGGCACTTCTCTGCAGCGTTATAAAGGTTTAGGTGAAATGAACCCCGGACAGTTGTGGTCCACTACCATGGATCCGGAAAAACGTACCATTTTAAAAGTGACAATGGATGATGCCATCCGGGCAGACGAAATGTTTACCGTCTTAATGGGGGATAAAGTGGAGCCGCGGCGTGAGTTTATTGAAAAGTATGCGCAACACGTCCGCAACCTGGATATTTAAACGGGAGGTGATGCCTGGTGAATTTTACACACGGGAAAATTATTCCGATTCCCATTCATGAAGAAATAAAGGGGTCTTTTTTAGATTATGCAATGAGTGTTATTGTCAGTCGTGCTCTGCCTGATGTGCGTGACGGGTTAAAGCCTGTTCACCGGCGCATTTTATACGCAATGCATGATTTGGGCATGTTGCCCGATAAGCCTCACAAAAAATCGGCTCGTCTTGTGGGGGAGGTTTTGGGTAAATATCATCCGCATGGCGATACGGCAGTCTATGACGCCATGGTGCGTTTAGCCCAAGATTTTTCCAGCCGCTATCCCTTAGTTGATGGGCATGGCAATTTTGGTTCTGTAGACGGTGACCCGGCGGCAGCTATGCGTTACACGGAAGCCAGGATGGCAAAAATCGCCGTCGAAATGCTTTCTGATCTTCAGAAGGAGACGGTTGATTTTAGAGCAAACTTTGATGATACGCTAGAAGAGCCGGCCGTTTTACCTGCCCGTTTCCCTAATCTGCTGCTAAACGGCTCTACCGGTATTGCAGTCGGCATGGCTACTAATATCCCGCCCCATAACCTGCGGGAAGTGGTAGATGCCCTGGTACACATCATTGATAACCCGGAGTGTGATGATAAAGAAATTTTCCAGAAGATAACCGGTCCGGACTTTCCTACGGGAGGCCTGATATTGGGGCGTGAAGGGATTCGCACCGCCTATAAAACCGGAAGAGGCATTATAAAAATCCGCGCCATCACCCAGATTGAAAGGATGGAAAACGGGAAATCCCGTATTGTGGTTACTGAATTGCCCTATCAGGTAAATAAAGCGAAAACAATTGAAGCTATCGCGGAACTTGTTCGTGAGAAAAAACTTGAAGGAATTACAGATTTGCGTGATGAGTCCGACCGGAACGGTATGCGAATGGTAATGGAACTGAAAAAAGAAACTAATCCCCAAGTTTTGCTTAATCAGTTATTCAAGTTTACTCAACTACAACAAACATTTGGGATAATTATGCTGGCTTTGGTGGACAACAAGCCTCGGGTGCTCAAATTGAGAGAGATGTTGACCTGCTATTTGCAGCACCAAGTAGAGGTGGTAACGAGAAGAACCCGGCATGACCTGCGCAAGGCGGAGGAGCGCGCCCATATTTTAGAAGGCTTGCGCATCGCCCTCAGTCACTTAGACGCTGTGATTAAGCTGATTCGTGCCTCCGCTACCACCGAGGAAGCACGAGCGGCATTGATAGAAACATTTAGTCTTAGCCAGCTTCAGGCGCAAGCTATTCTCGATATGCGTCTGCAGAGGCTCACCGGCTTGGAACGAGAGAAATTGGAAGCCGAATATCTGGAATTAATCAAAAAGATTGCTTACTACAGAGAAATTTTACTTAATGAACGCTTGATTTATCAAATCATTAAAGATGAACTGGCAATAATTCGTACAAAATACGGCGATGCCCGCAGGACACAAGTTGTCGACCATGAAGATGACTTTTGCGTGGAGGATCTGATTGCACAGGAAGATATGGTAGTTACACTGACTCACAACGGGTATATCAAAAGGTTGCCGGTGACAACATATCGTGTGCAGCGTCGCGGCGGGCGAGGCGTTACGGCGATGTCAACAAAAGGCGATGATTTTGTGGAACACGTCTTTGTAGCTTCAACACATGACTATTTATGTTGTTTTACAAACCGCGGGAGAATGTATAGGCGGAAGGTTTTTGAAATACCTGAGGCTGGCCGTCAGGCAAGAGGGACGGCGATAATCAACTTATTGGCGGTTGAGCCGGGGGAATTGGTTACTGCTGTTATTCCGGTTAAAGATTTTTCAGCAGGGCAATACCTGTTTATGGCTACGCGTCGCGGCTATGTGAAAAAAACTCCCTTGGAGGAGTTTTCTAATGCCCGTAAAGGAGGTCTGATTGCAGTCTCTTTGGAAGAGGCCGATGAGTTGATTGATGTGAAGCTGACTGACGGCAATCATGAAGTGGCGTTGGTTACCTACAACGGTTTAGCCATTCGCTTTCCGGAAAGTGATGTGCGCGCCATGGGCAGGGCAACCCGGGGCGTACGTGGAATTAGCCTGAAAAAAGATGATAAAGTAATGGCTCTTGAGACGGTATCGCCGGAAATGGAGCGCGAAGCGGAACTGCTTGTGGTAACTGAACACGGGTTTGGCAAACGCACCCCTTTCTCAGAGTATCGAGTCCAGAGCAGGGGCGGCAAGGGAATTTATACAATTCGTGTTCTTGATAAGAATGGGCCTGTCATGGGTGTAAAGTTAACACGCCCCGGTGATGAGGTGATGATTATTACAGCGCGCGGTATCGTTATTCGCCAAGATGTCACGAAAATCTCGCAGCAGGGACGCCATACCCAAGGCGTGACTTTAATCCGCTTGGATAAGGACGATAGAGTGGTAAGTATTGCCCGAGTAATGGCCGAGGAAAATGAAGTATAAGCAGGTGGATTTATGCCTGGGAGAAAAAAAGCAGCATCTGTACCTTTCTTGCAGTTTTTTGTGCTGTTGGCGGTAGTTGCATTCTTGTTGGGGCGTTATTCTTTGCAGCGCAACTATTATCAATACCCGCCTTTGCCAAGAAGTGTGGATGTGATAGTCTTGGGTAGCGGGATTGCCGGCGCAACCGCCGCTCTTTCTGCGGCAGAAGCAGGAGTGGATGTTTTATATCTTTTCCAAGACAAGCCGGATAAAGGTGGTTTTCCCGCTTTTAGTCCGGCTTTCTGGGTTTCCGGCGCTCCGGTTCAGCGAGAGGCAAAGCTTGACTATCAGCCGGAAACGATGGCAGCCGCCATTTATGAACGTACTCAGGAGACGGGGGACGTCAATCTTATTTTAAGTTTAAGTGAGCGCAGCAGTTTAAGCTTAGCATGGTTGGAAAATAAGACCGGGGTGAATTTTTCCGTGTTTGCCGAGCAGGAAAGCAATCCCGGGCTGCTTTTGCCCCAACGCGGAGAAGCGGCTGAATTTGTGAACCAGGCGCTAGCGGAACAGATGGCTGCCAGCGCAGTTGAGTCAAGCAGCAGCTTGCGGCCGCTACAGTTGTTGATTGAAAACGCCAGGGTGCAAGGGTTGATTGTGCAAGCTCAAGACGGCGGCCGACAAAAAATATTTGCTCGTGCGATAATCCTCGCAGACGGTGGTTACGGGGCTAATCAGGCATTGCTTGCAGAATTGGCTGGAATCGGCGAAGTGACGGCCAGACCGGAAGGAGGTCATTACGGCACCGGCTTGCTCCTGGCAATGGCTGCAGGCGCAAAAACCAGTCATCTGGATAGCGTCACATTGCTCCCTGTATTTTTGCCGGCTGGAGAAACTCTTAGCAAGGAAGTGTTTCAAGCTGCCGTAGTTATCAATACTAGAGGGGAGAAAATTGTGCCCGGCGATGATCCGGCACAAACGATAATTGACGCTGGAGGAAGATTGTATATTATTCACGGCTCGCAAACACCTCAGACAGGGAGAAATTTTAATCAACTCAAAGATGTGCAAACCTTAGCCAGCGCACTTGGCCTGGAGCCTGAAAAGACTGCGGACTTAGTTATGGAGCTTATTGCTCCTTATTACGTAGCGGTGGCGGCAACGGTGGCATTGACTCCGGGCGGACTGGCAGTTGACAGGCAAATGAGGGTGCTTGCAGCAGAGGGAGCAATAGGGGGGCTTTATGCCGCAGGTGAAATCACTGCCGGAATACATGGCAACAGAGCGATTAGCAGTCTTTTTTTCAGCGAAGCGATCACAACCGGCCTGATTGCCGGCGAGCAAGCTGCCGCATGGGCGCGCAGATAGGAAGAAAATTTTTTAGCTTGACAAAGGTGCGGACGGGTAGATATAATTAAAGACAAATTTTTGAGATAATCACTCAATTGCTATGAAGGGAAGAGTACTCCTGGCTTGTTTTTCAGAGAGCCGGTGGCTGCTGTGAACCGGTAAACAGTCGAGAAGAAAGTCATCCCCAAGCTACCGTCTGAACGCCTGTCGGCTTCTAGGAACGGTCGGGTTCTGCCCGTTACAGCAGCTTAGCCTAGAGTCCGGGAAACCGGAGAATAAGGGTGGTACCGCGGAAGAAATCCTTTCGCCCCTTACCTCAAGAGGGGTGAAGGGATTTTTTATAGCTTTCAAAATTAGGGAGCATACATAAAAAGATACTGGGGAGGCGTTGGCGTGAGTAGAATTATTTACCTAAACGGTAAGTATGTGCAGGAAGAAGATGCGAAAATTTCAGTCTTTGACCATGGATTTCTCTATGGTGACGGCGTATTTGAGGGAATTCGCGCTTATGGGGGCAAAGTGTTTAAACTGGACGAGCATCTGATTCGTCTCTATGAATCCGCCAAGTCTATTTTACTCGATGTGCCCGAAAGCTATCAGGAAATGAGAGAATCGGTGCTGGAAACGATTAGGCAGAATAAATTAACAGATGCCTACATCCGAGTTGTCGTTTCCCGAGGCACCGGCGATCTGGGGCTTGACCCTCGCAAATGTCATAAGGCCACGACAGTAATTATAGTTAGTTCCATCACTCTTTTTCCGGCAGAACTTTATGAAAAAGGGCTGCAAGTTATTACTGTGGCGACTCGCCGCAATGTTCCGGACGCCTTTGATCCGCAAATAAAGTCACTGAATTACCTGAATAACATCTTGGTTAAAATTGAGGCAAACCGAGCCGGCGTTTTAGAAGCAATCATGCTGAACGGACAAGGTTATGTGGCCGAAGGAACGGCTGATAATATTTTTATTTTTAGAAAAGGCAAGCTTTTAACTCCGCCGCCTTATGTGGGAGCACTCTGCGGGATTACCCGCGAGGTGATTATTGACTTGGCGCTTAAAGCAGGGATTCCGCTGGAAGAGAGGCCTTTTACCCGTCATGAGCTTTATGTGGCGGAAGAATGTTTTATGACAGGAACGGCAGCCGAGGTGATTCCTGTTATTGAAGTGGATGGTCGCCGAATCGGCAGCGGTACTCCCGGGTCGGTTACCCGCCAATTGGTGGCAGCTTTCCGTGCGCTTACAGGAACTGAGGGAGAAGCCATTTATCCTTAACAACTGCTGTTTATTAAAGGAGGGAAAGTCATGAGAAGTGAGAAAATGACTAAAGGATTGGAGCGCGCCCCGCATCGTTCCCTGTTTAAATCAATGGGATGGTTAGATGAAGAAATGAATCGGCCGCTTATTGGGGTCATAAATTCCGCCAACGATTTTGTCCCCGGTCATAAGCATTTGCACCAGATTGCTGCCGCGGTCAAAGAGGGTGTGCGTATGGCGGGAGGGACGCCGCTTGAGTTTTTTACGATAGCCGTTTGTGATGGTCTGTCCATGAATCATGTGGGGATGCACTATTCTCTGCCAAGCCGTGAAATTATTACAGATTCAATAGAAGTGATGGTAATGGCTCATCCGCTGGATGGCTTAGTATTTATTCCAAATTGTGATAAAATTGTTCCGGGGATGTTAATGGCGGCAGCGCGTTTGAATTTGCCGTCGGTTTTTGTCAGCGGTGGGCCGATGATGGCCGGACGTTTCCAGGGAAAAGCAGTTGATCTTAGCAATGTTTTTGAAGCGGTAGGAAAAGTTAGAGCGGGGTTCATGTCAGAGGCGGAACTTGCTGAGTTAGAGGAGTGCGCCTGTCCCGGTTGCGGTTCTTGTGCCGGGATGTTTACCGCTAACTCCATGAATTGCATCACCGAAGCGTTAGGCATGGGTTTGCCCGGAAACGGCACTGTGTCTGCCGTTTCCGCTGAGAGGATACGCCTGGCTAAAAGAGCAGGGATAAAGGTGCTTGAGGCTGTAAAAAACGGGCTGACTCCTTCTGAGATAATGACGATGTCTGCATTTGAAAACGCTTTAGCAATGGATATGGCGCTTGGCTGCTCCACAAATACAATTATCCATCTGCCGGCCATCGCTAACGAAGCAGGGCTGGTGCTTGATTTGCACCGGGTAGACGCTATCAGCGGCAAGACTCCGCAGCTTGCCAAACTTTCTCCGGCGGGAGAGAGACATATTGAGGATTTAGCTCTTGCCGGCGGCGTTCAGGCAGTGATGAAAAGACTTGCAGAGCGCGGATTAATCAATGAAGACTGCCTGACTGTGAGCGGAAAAACAGTGGGGCAGCAACTTCAGGAGGCGGCAATTCTTGACGATGAAGTTATCCGTCCCTTTGAAAAAGCATATTTAAAAAGCGGCGGGATTGCTGTACTGCGTGGCAATTTAGCTCCGGACGGGGCGGTGGTAAAACAGGGGGCAGTGGCGCCGGAGATGATGCAAAAATCCGGGCCTGCCAGGGTGTTCCACAGCGAAGAGGAGGCGGTTGAAGCCATTTTAGGCGGGAAAATTAACCGTGGCGATGTTATCGTGATTAGCTACGAAGGGCCAAAGGGTGGCCCCGGTATGCGGGAAATGCTGGCACCAACTTCCGCGGTAGCCGGTATGGGGTTAGACAGGGAAGTAGCTCTGATTACAGACGGTCGTTTTTCAGGGGCAACCAGAGGCGCAGCTATCGGCCATATCTCTCCGGAAGCGATGGAAAGGGGTCCGCTGGCCGCGGTTCGCGAAGGCGATACGATTATTATTGATATCCCCAATCGGAGGCTTGACCTTGATATAAGTCCTGAGGAGTTGAGCAAGCGCTTGGCGGAGCTGGAACTGCCTAAGCCGAAAATCGACAAGGGCTACTTGGCTCGTTATATTCGTCAAGTGAGATCTGCCAGTACCGGAGCTGTCTTTAAGAAGGTGGGAAGCGAGTGAGAATGACAGGAGCTCAAATGGTGATTGAAGCACTGAAGAAAGAAAATGTGGAAGTGATTTTCGGCTATCCCGGCGGGGCGGTGCTCAATCTTTATGACCAACTTTACGATGCGGATATCCGTCATATTATGACCCGCCATGAACAGGCTGCCGTCCATGCTGCAGATGGTTATGCCCGAGTCACAGGTCGTCCCGGAGTAGTTATTGCTACTTCCGGTCCCGGCGCCACTAATCTTGTGACAGGCATTGCCACCGCCTATATGGATTCGGTTCCGCTTGTGCTGATAACCGGTCAAGTCTCCTCGCCGCTGATTGGCACCGATGCCTTTCAGGAAGCTGATATTTTCGGCATTACGCTACCGATTACAAAGCATAATTATCTTGTCACCGAGATTGCCGATTTGCCGCGGGTTATGAAGGAAGCGTTTTACCTGGCAGCAAGCGGAAGACGCGGCCCGGTGCTAATTGACTTGCCAAAAGATATTCAACAGGCTGAAGGGGAATTCCGCTATCCAAAAATTGTACAGATTCCCGGGTATAATCCTACTTATGACGGTCACCTTGGGCAAATTAACCGGGCAATCAAGGCGCTGGCTCGGGCAAAAAAACCGCTGCTTTATGCGGGCGGAGGAGTGGTGAGCTCCGGAGCTGATGAACAGTTGCTGGAGTTGGCGGAACGTACAGAGACGCCTGTGACAACGACATTGATGGGGCTCTCTGCTTTTCCGGGCTGCCACCCGTTGTCACTTGGGATGCTGGGAATGCACGGAACGTATTGGGCGAACATCGCCGTGAATGAAGCCGACTTGCTGATTGCTATCGGCGCCCGTTTTGATGATCGGGTCACAGGCAAAATAAATCGCTTCGCTCAGGGAGCAAAGATTATCCATATAGATATCGATCCGGCGGAAATCGGTAAAAATGTCCGGGTGGATGTGCCTATTGTCGGCGACGTAAAACGCGTTCTGACTGAATTGCTCAAAAAAGTGGAGGCAAAACAGCATCCTGAGTGGCTGGCTCGCATTGAGGAACTGAAAAATTGCGCGCCGCTGGGTTACTGCCAGGAGCCTGACGGAGAGCTTTTGCCCCAGTTTGTGATTGAATCTATCTACAGAGAGACAAAGGGTGATGCGGTGATAACTACAGAAGTGGGCCAACATCAGATGTGGACTACTCAGTACTATAAATTTAAAAATTTGCGCTCTTTGGCGTCGTCCGGCGGCTTAGGCACGATGGGTTACGGTTTCCCGGCTTCTTTGGGAGCTCAGCTTGGCCGGCCGGAAAAAACAGTTTTTTGTATTGCAGGTGACGGCAGTTTTCAAATGAACTCGCAGGAACTGGCTACAGCCGTCAACTATAACATTCCTGTAAAAGTGGCAATTATTAATAACCAATATTTAGGGATGGTTCGTCAGTGGCAACAAATCTTCTTTCGCCGTCGTTACTCGTCAGTAGCTCTTGAGAAAGGGCCGGACTTTGTCAAGCTGGCGGAGGCCTACGGTGCCGTCGGGTTGCGGGCGGAAAAGGCGTCGGAAGTTGCGGGGGTACTTCGCCAGGCGATAGCAACTCCCGGACCGGTTGTGCTGGATTTCCGTGTGCGGGCAGAAGAAAATGTGTTTCCCATGGTGCCGCCAAATTGCCCAACGTGTGAAATGATTAGGGGTGATGAGGAATGAGGTATGTGCTGGCCGTCCTTGTTGAAAACAAGCCCGGTGTGTTAGTGCGTGTAGCAGGTCTTTTTGCTCGGAGGGGCTTTAATATTGAGAGTTTGGCTGTCGGCAAAACGGTGGATCCCGCCATCTCACGGATGACAATCGAGGTGGAGGCAGACGAGAAAACTTTGGAGCAGGTAGTCAAACAGCTAAACAAATTGATCAATATTTTAAGAATCTCAAATTTGACCCATGAGCCTTCGGTTAACCGTGAACTGGTAATGATTAAAGTTAAAGCTAATGCCACAAATCGTGCGGAAATCCAACAAATTGTGGAAACTTTTCGAGCGAAAATAGTTGATGTTTCCCTTCATTCAGTAATTATTGAGATTACCGGCAACGAAGAGAAGCTGGAAGCCATTCTGCTTTTGTTGTCACATTATGGCATCCTTGAAACGGTTCGCACAGGAAAAATCGCACTTTTGCGGGGCAGTAAAGTTACTAAAAATGGGGAGGTAAAAGAAAATGACTAAAATGTATTATGATAATGACGCAAACATTGAATTGCTCAAAGGGCGCACAGTGGCGGTGATGGGATACGGCAGCCAGGGACATGCCCAGTCACAAAACTTAAAAGATGCCGGAATTGATGTAGTAGTAGGTCTGCGGGAAGATAGCTGCCGCCGCTCTCAAGCTTTGGCCGCAGGACTAAAGGTTATGACGGTGGCAGAGGCTGCTAAAGCCGCAAGTGTGATTCAGATTTTGTTGCCTGATGAGATTCAGCGGGCGGTGTATGAAGCCGAAATTAAGCCATTTTTGCAGGCAGGAGATGCTCTTGTTTTTTCTCACGGATTTAATATTCATTTTCAGCAGATTGTGCCGCCGGCCGATGTGGACGTGTTTATGGTGGCGCCAAAAAGTCCGGGACATTTGGTGCGCCGCACATACGAAGAAGGCGCAGGTGTGCCGGGATTGTTGGCGGTTTATCAGGATTATAGCGGCAATGCCCGGGCGTTGGGACTCGCTTATGCCAAAGGCATCGGTTGTACGCGTGCAGGCGTGATTGAAACAACTTTTAAGGAGGAAACAGAAACAGATCTGTTTGGTGAACAGGCGGTGCTTTGCGGCGGTGTTTCGGAATTGATTAAAGCCGGATTTGACACGCTGGTGGAAGCCGGTTATCAGCCTGAAATCGCCTATTTTGAATGTTTGCATGAACTTAAGCTGATTGTAGACCTAATTTATCAGGGCGGTCTTTCCTATATGCGCTATTCAATCTCTGACACAGCACAATACGGCGATTTTGTTACCGGCAAGCGGATTGTGAACGAGGATACACGCCGGGAGATGAGAAAAATTTTGGCGGAAATTCAAAACGGCCAATTTGCACGCAACTGGATCCTTGAAAATCAAGCATACAGACCTTTCTTCAAGGCGTATGACAAGCTGGAAAAGGAGCATAAAATTGAGGTGGTAGGGAAAGAACTGCGGCGGATGATGACTTGGATAGACGCAAAGGAAGACTTCTAGAAAAATATATTAATAAAGGCGGAGAAAACTGTGGGAATGACTATTGCAGAAAAAATACTGGCTCGGCATGCAGGCAAGGATGTCGTCCGCCCCGGAGAGTTAATTACCGCCCCGATAGACATGGTGCTGGGAAATGATATTACTTCCCCTTTGGCGATTAACGAATTTAAAAAAATCGGGGTAAACCGTGTATTTGACAAAGACCGTATCGCTTTGGTGCCGGATCATTTTACTCCTAATAAAGATATAAAGTCGGCTGAACAGAGCAAGCTGCTGCGAGAGTTTGCGCGGGAGCATCAGATTACCTATTATTTTGAAGTCGGTCGGATGGGGATTGAGCATGCGCTGCTGCCGGAAGAAGGACTTGCTCTTCCCGGGGAAATCATAATCGGAGCCGACTCTCATACCTGTACCTACGGTGCCTTAGGCGCGTTGAGCACAGGGGTGGGCAGCACAGATATGGCAGCAGCCATGGCTATCGGTGAAGCTTGGTTTAAGGTGCCCTCCACGCTGAAATTTGTTTTTAACGGCAAGCTGCGGCCCTGGGTCAGCGGTAAAGATTTAATTCTTTATTTAATCGGCAAAATCGGAGTAGACGGGGCGCTCTACCGCTCCATGGAGTTTTGGGGCGAGATTATCAGCTCGCTTTCCATGGACAGCCGCCTTGCGATGTGCAACATGGCAATTGAGGCCGGGGCAAAGTGCGGGATAATTGAGCCGGATCAGATTACACTGGATTATGTGACGCCGCGGGCCAAGCGAAAATTTGTGCCGGTTTACGCCGATAGGGATGCAGAATACGAGAAAGTCTATACTTTTAACGGAGACGAGATCGAACCGCAGGTGGCGTTCCCCCATTTGCCGGAGAACACCAGGGGAATCAGTGAAGTAGGCGAGGTGCGCCTTGATCAGGTAGTGATCGGCTCCTGCACCAACGGGCGGATGGAAGATCTGCGCATTGCCGCAGAAATCTTAAGAGGCAAAAAAGTACACAGAGATGTGCGGTTGCTCATTATCCCAGGTACACAAAATATTGTGCGCCAAGCAATGCGTGAGGGATTGCTTGAGATCTTCTTGGCTGCGGAAGCAGTAGTTTCCACACCCACCTGCGGACCATGCCTGGGAGGACATATGGGTATTCTGGCGAACGGCGAGCGTGCCCTGGCGACAACAAACCGTAATTTTGTTGGACGAATGGGCCATCCCGGCAGTGAGGTTTATCTTTCCAATCCTGCGATAGCCGCTGCCAGCGCCATAGCAGGCAAAATTTGTGCACCTGAGGAGGTGGCTTAAAGTGCAGGGTTACGTTTGGAAATTCGGCAATGATATTGATACGGATGCCATCATTCCGGCACGCTACCTCAACACGTCTGACCCGGCCGAATTGGCTAAGCATTTAATGGAAGACGCAGATGAAAGCTTTCCGACGAAAGTGAAGGCGGGCGACATGATTGTTGCTTTAAAAAACTTTGGTTGCGGCAGTTCCCGGGAACACGCCCCCATTGCGATTAAAGCCGGTGGGGTTGCCTGTGTGATCGCCCATTCATTTGCCCGAATCTTTTATCGCAATGCGATTAATATCGGCTTACCGATTCTGGAGAGCCCCGAAGCAGCAGAGAAAATTGAGGAAGGTCATGAAATAAGGGTAGATCTTGCTGCCGGCACCATTTTGAACCTTAGTACCGGAGAAGTCTATCAGGCGGCACCGTTTCCTCCGTTTATGCAAATGATTATGGATAAAGGCGGTTTGATAGGGTACGTTAAATGGCGTCTTGAAAGCGAAAAGAGCTGAGTTTTCCTTGCAAAGAAAAAAGGGAGGTGAATAACTTTGGCTATCTGGCAATGCCCAAAATGCGGATTGGAGCAGGAAGCGCGCTGCAAGCCGAAAAAATGCCCTAATTGTGTGGAACAGGTTGCATTCGCTAAGAAGGAAGACAAGGAAGAAAAGCTTAAGAAAAGCAAATAGCACAGCGCAAAGCGCCGGTTTCGGCGCTTTTGTTTTAGCAGCGTGCCCAGATAAGCACGTGTTATCTTGCCGGTGCAAGTCCGGTTGGGGTAAGTGCCAAGACGCCCCATAGCTAGGATACCTATGTAGGGAGAAATCCGTGCGTAGAAGCGTATCGACAAAAGTACCTGTCAGAGACAGGGCGAGCAAGTTGCCAGACCGCAACATTAAGTGAATCCTGCCGCGTCGACAAAAAGGCCTCGCAAGGGGGAAAA
>JAGXRV010000044.1 GCA_018335695.1 Clostridium sp. | reverse complement strand
TATCTATGATGCAGACAATAGTTACTGCCGCTCCATCCATTGTGGTAGCGTCATTAATATTCACTTACAGGGGTACATCCTGCAAGGTCGTGTAGAGATGGATACAGACTGGTATGTCATTATTGAGCAAGTAAAATTCTACCTTAACCCCACTAAAAATTACAATGTTGCCTGATTTATTTCGACCAAACAAGTTCTGTCACCAGGGCTTGTTTTTTACTATCTTCAGGCAACTGTCGGTGAACAACACTATTTACAACCGACATTTTCGGTGCAAAAACTACCGTCAAACAGCGTGATTAACAACAATATTTCCTGACATATTTCCCTTCGCATGCAACCAGGTGTTAGGCCGCACTCATCGCCAACCTACCGATGATTCTTTCATGTGCGTAGCCTTTACAATGCACATATTAT
Source organism: Clostridium sp. (assembly GCA_018335695.1). GTDB lineage: Bacteria > Bacillota > Dethiobacteria > Dethiobacterales > Dethiobacteraceae > GPS1B09. Next base: position 15,703 of record JAGXRV010000044.1, on the reverse strand, counting down.
ATGCTATATTGAATATGCTGAAGCAAAGGAGTTGATGATTATGGCCGATATGACGAATATAACCATCCGCATGGATGTTGAGCTTAAGAAACAGGCTGAGCAGCTTTTTTCAGAGCTCGGAATGAACATGACGACAGCCTTCAATATTTTCCTGCGTCAGGCTGTGCGTCAGCAGCGCATCCCCTTTGACGTTGCGCTTGACACCCCAAATGCTGAAACACTGGAGGCGCTTGCGGAAGTTCAGCGGATGAAGAGAAACCGTGCTCTCGGCAAGACCTACACGGACGTTGACGTGATGATGATGGAGTTACTGTCTTGATGTATTCCGTCAGACCAACCTCAAAATTTGTTAAAGACTTGAAGCGTATTCAGAAACGGGGATATAATCTTGCGCTTCTGACGGAGGTTATCAAGAAGCTTGCGCGCGGCGAAACATTGGACCCAGTCTATCGTGACCACCCGCTGAGGGGCAATTTTGCCGGGTGCAGAGAGTGCCATATTACTCCCGACTGGCTGCTTGTTTACGAGATTTCATCAGGGGAGCTTATCCTGTACCTGACCCGCACCGGAACCCACAGCGATCTGTTTGGATAACTAAACATCTGTCCCTCTGGGCGTAATATTTGCCCTGTACATTTCCCTTGCGCCATCAATTACCTCCAAGCCAGCTACGGCCAACCTGGTTTGCAGATTCGGTCTGAAGGAAATCAGGCAAGAAAGAAAACTGTTTTACTCCAAGATATTTCGGGAATTGAGACTGAAGTGAATCCGATCAAGTAAAGTGAGAGGGTAAAGCAAGCGAAGTTCAAGCTTGGTGGAAAAGACACGTTGATCCTTGTCTGCACGTTCTTTCTTGCGCATAGATCCGATTTCTCAGCAAACGATGTATCAAGCGCAAAAACTGGTCATCTTGTTTGTGGGGATACCAACTATATAACCAAATAGCATATGCCCAAACTCATGTATCGCTATTAGCCCAGCAATTACCAATAAACTCAGCAATAAACTTAGCATGATGTTCATTTTATTATTAACTCCTCGCATGCTTCATTTCCCCTGAAAAATCATATCCTCAGCAGTTCTTTGTAGATAACTTTCTGGACTAAGATTGCATTATTCCCCCCTTCGAGGTTTGCTCAACTTCTGCGTCAATCAAGTTCAGTTTGAGCCACAGATACTTATGCCGCAAGACAGTTATGTAGAGCAACTCCTGCCTTAACCCTGATGGGACATTGTTCCCACACTCAAAACTCAGGGTCTGTCCGTTCTTAATTTCAAAATCCAGGCCGTTGCTGCTGCACCAATCAATTTTCAGTATCAAATGATGTCTCCCCGGTTGGATGTCAAAACCAACAGTCTCCCCGGCCTTGATTCTCCCGATGAATGTATCGTCCAGTTTATCCGATATGTACGGATAGCATCACTATATCCTTTTTCTCTTTTAATCTCAATTCTGGCCATTTTTGTCTCCTGCGTCATTATCATATTTTTTTTTGGTTTTTTTTTGCCGGCATGACAAATACGATTGTTAAACATTCTGCAAGCCTTTTGCCATAATGGCGACCAATTTTTTTGCCAGAGAACCATCCCAGTCAAGGGTGGGATTAAATATACTGATGTTCATGCCAGCCGCTCTTCCAGTCTTGATAAGACGCTGTATTGTAGTAACCATCTCACCAACACTTAAGCCATCTGACATCCGATAATCAACCGCAGGCATGACAGCATCATCAAGCACGTCAACATCCACATGAATCCAAAACTGCTCTACCGAGTTTAACCTCCGTATGCCGACCTCAACGGTATTACTAAAGCCGCACAATCGTGTTTCTTCTAAGGAGACACAATGAATCTTTGTCTTACGCACGTCCTGGCCACCCGCTTTTTTAATACGTTCTTCATCACGGAAACCAAAAAGAACAGTATCTGTTTCTTCCACTAATGGTTTTCTATTTTCGATGTTGGTGACGATATCCGGCCCACGACCCACAACAAATCCCAGTTCCATATCGGCTGCCTCGCCTGATGGCGAAACACTGGGCTCATAAAAATCAGCGTGGCCATCAATAAAAAATAAGCCGCACTTCCCCTTTCGTTTCATTGCCAGCATGGCGCCAATAAGAATGGTGCAATCACCCCCTAATAAAAGCGGGAAATATCCGGCAGCGCAGTCTTTTTCTACGGCATCGGCTATCTGTATTGAGTAATCATGGACTTGGCACGGGTTTATGATTTTTGTTTCCGGATCTCGCTGATACTCGCAATCAGGTACTGGCAGCTGCGTAATAGATTTGATACCCAGCTGTTCTGCCAATCCGGCGTTTATTAAAGAATCGCCCATCAAACTGACGCCAGAAAAAAACTCTTCCGAGACTAGCGGCGCTTTAATAACACTAAAAGGTTTCATGATGTCACACCTCTCCTTTTTGTTGTTTTTTGCCATCCACTGTCGGCAGCAGATATTGATTTCCGGAAACATCCGGACAGCGTTTCGGAATTATAGCGATATACAGCTCTCGCAGAGCATATTCCGGAAGAACATAAGGCCGTCGTAGCTGTGGTTCACGGAGTGGTTAGAGTCTTCTTAACACAACACTACCGAATGTTTTTGCAATGAAGGTTTTATACCACGGCACGGAGGCTTCGACATAATAACTTTTATCAAGAAGCTTCATATAGAAATCGTAATCGGCAGGAAGGTCCTCTCGTGATTTTGAAAAGACCGCTTTCTGCACTTCGAACTGGATGACAGAACTCAGAGACGGCTTAAGAACTCCGTCGTAAGAGTGTTCCCCTTTTGCTGACTCCCTATAATTGCCGTGATCTTCATATCTCACTCCACCGCTTTCTTTCTTTCATTTCCCCTGAAAAATTGTATCCATATCCCGGCATAAGTGTTGCACGGCTTTTCTTCCTGTTACTGCTGCGGCCGGCAGACCACCCGGAGGCATCAAACGCTGACCGGCAAAATAGAGATTTTTTATTTTCTCAGGCTTAGTCGGATACGACTCCATTTTGCTGCCTTTTTCTAAAAGCGACATCCATGAACCTTTGGAGGAGCGCAAATAACGTTCGTAGGTAAGAGGCGTCGCGACGTCCCAAACGGCAATTTTCCCCTTGGTCTGCGGCCACTTATTCTCAAGAATCTCAATAAACGCTTCCGCCAGTTTTCGCTTTTCAGCTTCATACGTGCCATTGTCCTTGCATTGCTTCCAAAACTCATAGGTATCGCCCACGAATGCGGAGGTTATAGCTGTGCACCCGTCCGGAGCGTACCCCTTATATCCGGCGTAATGGTTAATGCCAAGAAGCCATTTTTCTTGTCCTCCGCAGAGAAGCGGCTTATCCAAATTGAAGTAGATACGTTCGGGCAAGCCGGACAAATCCGTTTCAACGCCAATGCTGATAAATGTGTTCAGTAGCGGCGTTGTGTTGCGGCGCATTTTTTCGGCCCAAGGCTCGCGAAGCGGCATGTCAAACAGTGTATCAATGACAGCGCGTGTATCCTGCGTGACAATGACACTGTCGGCAAAAATCTCTGCGCCGTCAATTACAACTCCCTCCGCCGCATCATTTCTTACCAAAACCTTGTTCACAGTAGAATTGTAATGTATTGTGCCGCCTAAAACCTCAACCTTATCGGCAATACGCTTGGCCATAGCCAGAGAGCCTCCTGCGGGGTAACCTCCGTCACCAGAGCAGAGGGTTGCAAGCGTAAAGATCATAGCTATTGACAAATAATCTTCTGTGGTTATGGTTTGCAGAAACTGCTGCAACACGGGACTCCTGAAACGCAGAGAATATTCTTTAGCGGTCTGTTTTGCGTAAAACGGCATTCGGGTAAGCGCCGGAAACATTCTAAGCAAAGTGAACATGCTCATGCCGGATTTTTCTTTAACTTTTACGCCTTTGATGTCTGTAACCGGCATAGTTACTTTCGCAAAATTTTTTATATCCTTGGCCAAGCTAATGATTTCCTTTTCATCTTCCGGCGATATGCTGATTAAAAGCCGTTTGAGCTTTTCGACGTCACGATACAAATGGACGGTTTGACCGTTGTATTCAGAGGCTAAAAATGGCTCTCCATAATATACCGGGGTAGCGTCGTCAAGCGCACCGATATTACGCCATAGTTTGTTTAATGGTGACCCGGGAGACGAGCCTGTCAGCCAGTGCATGCCTCCTTCAAACAAGTATCCCTTCCGTCGCCAACTGGTGGACGCACCTCCAGGTATTGAGTGCGATTCATAAATCGTTACGTCAAACCCGCTCTGCAGCGCATACACCCCTGCCGTAAGCCCCGCAATCCCTGCTCCAATGATGACTACCTTTCCCATGCTGAGTTTCTCCTTACAATATCGATTATCACTGCCTACCAGAATCCGATCCTGTACACGGCGCGTGGGCGCCCTGAAAAACTGAATGCCACTTACCATTATCTTTCTCTGGAGGTTTTTCCATACGAGCGCTCACAGGTTTTTCTCTAATGGATAAGCAAACCTACTCCCATGACAGCAAAGGCAAAAAGCGGCGGAAACAGCCATGCCGCCAGCCACCACCGGTTTAATTTAAAAGAAATCCCCAAGGGTTTCCTCAGCGGTTCTTTGTAGATAACTTTCTGGACTAAGATTGTCGACACCATAGGCATTGCCATGATCACCATCGCCACAATCATTGAGGCGGGCGTCCCCCACTTGCCGCCTAAAATGAAAAATAGAATTGCTATGGCCCAACTAAGGGCAAAAGTTATTCCGATGAACAATCCTATTTTTTTGAGTTTTCCGTTTATACTCTATCCATCCTTAACTGTATTACGATATGTGAATCTAATCTTTTTGAATCATACCAAAAATGCCAATTGTCAATCCTATAAAGATTATTAAATGTTCAATACCACCTAAGTTACTTGCTGGATCTAACACAATAAATCCGCCAAATAGCATTACCATAATCCCTAAAAGCATTATTTTAATTGACTTGTTACTCAATTTTGAGACTCCTTTCATAATCTTCTTAATCTTCTTAATTTCCAACTTTCAGGCTATCCCAAAAATTTCTTTACCACAGCGATAAGTTTTACGATACTATGTAATCCTCCAATAATGAGCAAAAAAGAGGTAAGCAATACCACCATCTGCCAATTCGAACCAAGACGCGCGGCATCTGCTTTTTCCGCAAACGGCAAAGCAGGAAAAAACAGTTTAGCCAGTTTTCACAAGTAACACCCGTTGTGTGGAGATCGCTACCATGCATAGCGGTCAATCCCGTGCATGATCAGTACTTTACAAAACTTCATCAACTGCGGTTTCCTCTGTTCCGGAAGCGTCACGGCGGTTATACCACCCCTTGATAAAATCAGGAACCAGATAAAAAAGACGCTTTACTTTTCTATCAACTGCCGCGTCTTACAGGGCGGGTTTGAAACCCGCCCGAAAAGGAATCGTCCTGCGACACCCCCTATTACGTCGGAAACAATATTAATTTCCTGCTACAAAAATTCCCTTCCCCTGGAGGGGTGCCCGCAAGGGCGGGGTGGTCGCGTGGACGAGTGGGACAAATCACCTGTCCCCCTAGGGGTGCTCTAAACATATGTCAAGGGTTGTAAAGCAAAAACCCTGTTTGGTATAATGGGATAAATAGTTTTAAGGGGGACTGGCTGTGGTAAAAGACAAAAAAACTACAAAGCCGGATCACTTACTTAAAGAACACCCGGTGACATACGAAATTTATGCAAAATTACCGGATGACGGAACGCGGTATGAAATCAACAATGGCCAGCTAGAAGCTATGACACCAGGCTCAAGTGTGGTGCATCAACTTGTTGTAAAGAAAATTCTGCATTGCATCGACCGGGATTGTTTAAATGAATATGTTGTAATACCGGCTCCTTTTGATCTTATCTTATCGGTTACCGAAGTCCGCCAACCGGATTTAGTGATGATTCATCGTACTAGACTGGAGATCATCACGAGGAGGGGCATTGAAGGACCTCCGGATTTAGTTGTGGAGGTGCTTTCACCCCATTCAGCCAAACGCGACAGGCAGCAAAAACTTCATGCTTATGCAAAGTATACGATCCCGGAATACTGGATTGTTGATATAAATAATGAATTGCTGGAACAATACCTGCTTGAGGGGGATCAGTATTGCCTGTCTGAAATTTATAAAGAGGATGAGCCTGTTTCATCTACACGTCTGGCCTGTATTTCCTTTACCATGCAGGAGATTATTGACAGCATCCCGGAACTGCCTAATTTCTGACAAAAAACCTATCTCTTACGGCACAGGCAATAAAACAATCCGGTTTTCTCCCAGCACATAGAAACGACCTGCTTCGCGTTTGACAAAGTGACCCTGCTGGTCATACACAGTATAATCAAACATGACGCCAATGGGAGCGGACTGAAGACCTCAATAAAGGCCACCTATCCCGTTGAGATTTGCATGTGCTTAAGGGTACGTTTCGTCAAAAAAAGCTGTAGCGGCAAAACGAAAACCAGGGATAGAAACGCCGGGATAATGAATTGAACCGGTGCAGCCATCAGCTGGTGAGATATCGCTAAAGCTGCCAGCACTCCTCCTGTTCCTGCGACTATCAGCAATATACAAGTACTACGAACCGGCGCATTACGTATGTAGCTTAGAGAATAGAATACAGTCAAGCTGCGTACATACAACAGAAGGCTTATTCCAAACAGAAACACCAACGCAGTTACAAAAGCCAGTGTAAGGAAATGGATATATCCGAACGCTGTCGTCGCTTGACCTATAAGATAATCATTGCCTCGGCCAAATCTGTCCTCCAGAAGTTTCTGCGCCTGCCCTACTATGACATCCGACGTTGGTAGGTCATGAATTAAATATATCCTCACCCTAGACATGACAGATGGCGACACTTTTTCAGCAGCAAAATATCGCTCTGCTTCTTGTTTTAAAATATCTACGGGTATGAATACGTCTTCGATCCACTCCATATCCACTCCCATACTAAATAGTTTTGGTATCGGACGTGCTATTACACCAACTATTTCAAACTCCTTATCCCATAAGCGCACACGGTCACCTGCTCCACTGCCCAATATCCTGGCAAAGTCCTCGCTGATGACGGCAACTAAACGGGTCTCATCGGCCTCTTGAAAGAACCTCCCTTCTTTCATCGCAAAGCCCCTGAACTTGCTATACGCAGCATTGACGCCTGTCACTCCGGTCTTGGAACTGACTTCAGGCACATTGCCATCGCCCAACAAAGTCACGACCGACCTGTATTCCCGGTTGACGTACTTTACAAAAACTTTTGACACGTGTTCTATTTTTCCGGCAATTTCCCTTAAGCCTTTATAGTCCAGAACTTTTGTGCTTCCCGCATCATCAACGTATTCATTGTACAGCACTATAACAGAAGTACCAATTTCACCGTAAGGCTCCCGATATTCGCGTCTTCTTTCCAAAAGGCAGAAGAGAACCATCAATGTAGCAACCAAACACAAGGAGGTCGCCGTGGACACAGCTATGATCCATATCGACCTGATGGGTACCCTCGATCCTTCCATACGACTTCCATTCAAACTTTCTACTTCCTCTCAAACGGAATTCTGCAAAACGATCTGCGTTAAACAGCAAACGACACCTCTCCGCTGAAAATCTTGAGGTGTCGTTGATAGAACAATTCCATTGTAGCATATATACACTTCAAATTGAAGCCTTCGAGGGCATCCTGGCAACAAATCAGACCCTTTATTCATTTCTAATCAAACTCTAATCTTAAGTTAATCTAACTCTAACTTCCGAGGGTTATCATATAAATTGAAGAATAAGAATAATTTGGAGGGATAACTATGGAAATAACACTTGAAAAGATTGATCTGCTGCGAAAACGGGCTGACGTCACTTACAATGAAGCAAAGGAAGCCTTGCAAAAAAACGAAGGGGACGTTGTAGAAGCATTGGCCTACCTGGAAGAACAAGATAAAATTAAACAGGAAAACAAGCTGGAGGTCAATACTTCTTCCTTCTGGAAAAAATTGAAGAAACTTTATACTAAAGTTAGCCCTATTCGTTTACGAATTACATCTAAAGACAATCATACCTTGCTTAATATTAGCTTGCCACTGGCACTTTTAGTAAGCATTATTACCATGCCACTTGCTGTGGCGCTGTTTTTTCTAGCCTTGGTAACCGACTGTCGGATAAAGTTCATCAAAGACAACGGCCAGGAATACGGCATTAATAACAGCTTGCACAATATCGCCAGCAAAACCAGCGATTTAGCCGGCAAAGTTGCCCAAGAAGTTAAGAGCGTCTGGGAAACAAAGAAGCCTGATTAACACAGATGTATTTCTGGAGCATGAAAATCTGCTGGTATTAATTTATCGGCAGTTTTTTACTTCTCCTCTCATTAACTTAAAACTATATTCTTTATGCCTTTACGTTCTTTTCTGTATATAATTGAAGTATATTAATGCCGCAAGGAGAGTTCTCGATGAATAAAAACAACATCCTCGTTGTGGAAGACGAAACAAGAATAGCTAGGTTCATTCAATTGGAACTGGAGCACGAAGGGTATGTTGTGACGCTGGAGCACAACGGTCGAACTGGTCTGGATCAAGCCATAAAGGGCAATTATGACCTAATTATTCTCGATGTAATGCTACCATCCCTTAATGGAATGGAAGTGCTGCGCAGGCTTCGGCAGGTTTCTGACGTGCCTGTTATCATGCTAACTGCCAAGGGAGATATTATGGACAAAGTAATGGGACTGGATTGCGGAGCCGATGATTATCTCGTTAAACCTTTTGCCATTGAGGAACTTCTAGCCCGAATTCGTAAAACCCTCAAATGCAAAGCTGTCGCTTTTACAAAACAAGATATCCTGCAAGCGGGTAAACTCTGCCTTGATACAAGCAAATACACGGTAACCTATGACGGTGAAACGGCAGATCTGACAAAAACCGAATTTGACCTACTAAAATACCTGCTACTTAATAAAAAAATCGTTTTAACCAGGGATACCATTATGGAAAATGTCTGGGGCTACGAATTCGGTGGCGATACCAACGTAGTTGATGTCTATATCCGCTATCTCAGGAGCAAGCTGGACGAAAAATTTAACACAAAGTTAATTCACACTGTGCGCGGAGTGGGGTATCAACTCAGAAATGAAGAATAAAATCGCCAAAATATTTAAGCTTATTTCAAAAACAATACGCTTGGTCTACAAAATGGTTTTTCTTATGATTAGGTCATTCTTTCATCTTTTAGAGCTGATTAAAGAAGGCCTGGGAAACAAGTTGCGCTTCTCTCTCACTTTCAGAATTACCCTCACCTATGTAGTGGTTTTTTTTGCTGTCTTTTTGCTGATGAGCACTGGTATAATTATTAGTTTCATTTACTTCATTCAAGACTATCCCCCAAAGAACTATATTTTTCTACTGGTCACGATACTCTTTGCATCCAACTTGGCCGGTATTCTGGTCATTATCTTTGTCGGTTCAAGGGTAAGCCGCAGACTCCTAGCTCCTATTAAAACCATGACACAGACCGTCCAGGAAATTTCTTTCAACCAGTTGGACCGGAGGCTAAATGTAAAGGGGTCTAAAAACGAATTAAAAGAACTGGCGCAGACCTTTAACCATATGCTCGACAGAATTCAGAAATCGGTAGAGCAGCAGAACCGCTTTGTCTCTGACGCCTCCCACGAATTACGTACGCCAATTTCCGTAATTCAGGGGTATGCTAATCTCCTTGCTCGTTGGGGAAAAGATGACAAAAAAGTGCTGGAAGAATCTATTGCCGCTCTCCAGAGCGAATCAGAGAATATGAACCATTTGATTGAGGAACTACTTTTTTTAGCCAAGGAAGATAGCGGAACTCTAAAAATTAATCTAGAGAAATTTAAAATAAGTGAAGTAATCAATGAGATCCTTTATGAAACTAATTTAATCAACTCGACCCACCAGTTTATTAATGAAAAGAATGAAGACTTTTTCATCAATGCCGACAGGAAACTTCTCAAAGAAGCAATCAGAATACTGATAGATAACAGCATTAAGTATACGCCTGAAGGCGGCCTCATTAAGCTTAACTCCTACATTAAACACAGCAAATCCGTAATTATCGTTGAAGACAACGGAATCGGTATCTCCAAAGAAGACCTGCCTCACATCTTTACACGCTTTTACAGGGCTGATAAATCCCGCGCTAAAGAAAGCGGCGGAACCGGTCTGGGTCTATCTATAGCCAAACAGATAATTGATAATCACAAGGGTAAAATCAGTGTATGGAGCGAATTGAACAAAGGAACGATTTTTAGAATCGAACTTTGAAGAAGACTTTTATATTAAAACGAAACAAACTTACGTTTTGTGGTTACACAAAGCTGCCAAATAATAAACTTCATCTTGATAAGGTGCCAAAAAAGAAGCTATAATTATTACTGTAAGGATTTTCTCATAAAGGAGGTAGTAGAAGTGAAAAATCGGACTAAAATGTACTTTCTGATTGCAACAATACTAGCCTTTTCCCTTGGTCTGACAGCTTCAGGCTGGATATTGTATTTAAATGTTCTGCCGGCTACCGTTTCTACTGCCGGTCAGGCGTCTCCTGCAATTTCAACCGTTAATTTTTCTCAACCCAGCAGTCTGCCTGGAGTAGGCCCAAACACTATTGCGGACCTGGTGGAAAGAGTCGGTCCAGCCGTCGTTTCCATCGAGACCTTTGTAGAAACCAGGCGCAGACAGCAAGTTCCTTTCCATAATGACCCCTTTTTCCGGCAATTTTTTGGCGAAACTCCTTTATCTTCTGGAACCCAAGTGCGACGGGGAATGGGTTCCGGCTTTATTATTTCCCGGGACGGTTATATCCTGACTAACCAACACGTCGTGCAAGGCGCAACGCGGATTGAAGTTAGAATGCCCGGACGGGAAGATGTCCACGAGGCAAAGCTGATCGGATCAGACTATGAATTGGATTTAGCAGTACTGAAAATAGACGCCAATAATCTGCCCGCGCTGACCTTAGGGAATACGGATGAAGTACGGGTTGGAGAGTGGGTAGTGGCCATTGGCAACCCTTATGGTATGGCTCATACTGTAACAGTAGGGGTGATAAGCTACAAAGGGCGGAGAGTTACTGTGGAGGACCGCAGGTTTGAAGACCTTCTGCAAACCGATGCTTCCATCAATCCGGGCAACAGCGGCGGACCGCTGCTAAACCTAAGGGGAGAAGTAATCGGGATTAACACAGCCATGAAGACGCAAGCCCAAGGAATCGGGTTTTCTATCTCCGCCAATACAGTAAAGATGGTCTTGCGAGATCTGATTGAAAAAGGTAGGGTAATCCGTCCCTGGATGGGTGTTTTGTTGCAGGATGTTACCCCACAGTTGGCCGAACAATTTAACCTCAATACCTCCAAGGGTGTTCTGATCGCCGATATAGTACAAGGAGGCCCTGCACACAGAGCAGGTCTGCGCCGAGGTGATATAGTCTTGGAGTTTGGCGGCCGCAAGGTAGAAAATTCAGAGCAGCTCATTAAAGCCATCAGAACTACACCCATAGGCAATCAGATTGCTCTGCTGATTCATCGGCAAAACACTACCCGGCATGTAGCAGTTTCAATCGAGGAGAGGCCACAGACATCCCCGCGCTGAAGTTGAAAACTCCTAGCAACCGAAGTATCTTAATGCAGATACGCTCCTTTTTTTGTAGATACCTGAGAAGGCAAAAATTCAGGACTACACAAGGGGAGCTTTTTTTATTGACAAAGGCAAATAAAGTTAAATTTCTGCAAAACATATCAAGTTCTACAGCCGGAAATAAAAAGGATTTAACTCGATTCTTGCCGAAATATCACTATGAAATTCTCCTAGACAGATAATCATAATCCAAACTATTTTCAATGGCAGATTTGGAGGACAGAACTCGGTGAAAACGATGAGAGGAATGTTACTGGCTCTTGTTCCGGCAACTTTGGCAGCGCTTTGGTTTTACAGGCTGCCTGCTTTCTTGCTGATTATCGTCAGTGTGACAACTGCGGTAGGCGCAGAAGCACTTTGGCAGAAAGTTTTCAAGAAACCGGTAAAAGTTAAAGATTTAAGCGCAGTAGTTACCGGTTTGCTGTTTGGCCTCACTCTCTCGCCGTCCGTTCCACTGCCTGTGGCTGCGGCCGGAGCAGCTTTTGCCATTATTTTTGGAAAGCAAATATTTGGCGGATTTGGCAAGAATCTGTTCAATCCGGCGCTGTCTGGGAGACTATTTGTTGTTTTGGCTTTTCCGGGAGCGATGCGCCCCTGGCTGGAACCGGTGCTGCTGACCACTGCTGCAACCCCGCTGCAAACTTTCCGGGCGGAGGGAATAAGCGCTCCTTTAACGGCGCTTTTTATCGGCAACGTACCCGGCTCCATCGGTGAAACTTCTGCGGCAGCCCTGCTTCTCGGCTTTATGTGGCTGGCATATAAAAAATACGCCAACTGGCGGATTCCAGCCGCTTGCCTTCTTACTACTGTCATCATCGCGCTGGTGGTTGGTGACGACCCGGTGTTTCACCTTATATCGGGCAGCCTGCTGCTCGGCGCGTTGTTTATGGCCACAGATCCGGTCACGTCTCCCCGCACACAGACAGGTCGCTGGCTGTTTGGGGCGGCAATCGGAGCTGGAACTATGGCCATGCGTTACTGGAGCCCACTCCCCGAAGGTACTACCTTCGCTATCTTGGCCTTTAACGCTGTCGTACCGCTGATTAACCGTTTAACCGCCAGTACTTCATCTTCCTCACGTAGGCCAGACCGATAAAGACTATTTATCCGAGCTTTTTAGTCACTTAATTATGAGTCTAACAGAGTTTATGTCTGGCTATTGCTTATCTTCAGATTCAGGAAAGATGACCTTACACAAAAGGATGGTGAAATCTGCTTGCGGAAACGTTTGCCTATTCTCCTGTCCCTGCTCCTTTTTGCCGTTGTATTTAGTACCGGGCTCACAGCTTCTGCTGCCGTTCGGCGTACTGCCACAGTTAATGTCGACAAACTAAACGTCCGTTCCGGTCCAACTTTGCAACACAGCCGTATTAGCCTGCTTCAGCGAGGAAATGTTCTCCCCGTACTGACAGAGCATCCCGGCTGGCTTCAGGTACGCTTAACCACAGGTTTAAGTGGTTGGGTAGCAGCCCAATACGTGTCGGTCAGTGAAAAATCTAATTTAGGTATGACCTCTGGAACCAAAGCCATTGTCAATACAGGTGTGCTTAACGTCCGGTCGGGAGCAGGCACCACTTTCAGTCGTCTTACCACCGTTTCGCGCGGAAGCCTGCTCCAAGTGCTCTCTCGTCAAGGCGACTGGTTGCAAGTGAAATTGCCTGACGGACGAAACGGGTGGGTAGCCGCTCAACACATGACTATCCGAGAGGGAGCTCAGTTGACACAAGCAGTCCCGGTTACACCAGAACCCGTGACCCGAAAAACGGATTCATCCGCAGAAGAAAACCTTTTGAGAGTTACAAGTTCTCCCGCTGCTTCAGGCTCAGTTAATACCGTTACAGTAAATGTACCGATTTTGGCGGTTGTCCCACCTGCCAATACGACAGAACGGCTGGTTTATGTCGCAGTGGACGATTCAACTGTCTGGTCTGGACCGGGTTTTGAAACAAGGCTGGTTTCTACGCTTTCACTGGGAACAAGCTTGACGGTGGTCGACAGACAAGGCGATTGGCTGCAAGTACGTTTAAGCGGCGGAGAAATTGTCTGGATTGCTTCCTGGCTAGTTGCTACTACAGAAATTAAATTTCAGACACCAACGGCTGAAGCGTTGCCGCCGAAGCAACTAACTCAACAGCCTAAGCCAGAACTGACCGGCACTATTGCCAATACGACAGAACGGCTGGTTTATGTCGCAGTGGACGGTTCAACTGTCTGGTCTGGGCCGGGTTTTGAAAAAAGGCAGATTTCTACGCTTTCACTGGGAACAAGCTTGACGGTGGTCGACAGACAAGGCGATTGGCTGCAAGTACGTTTAAGCGGCGGAGAAATTGTCTGGATTGCTTCCTGGCTGGTTGCGTCGGATTTAGTAAAACCACTGACCCCTGCGACTAATACCCTTGCGGTGGAGCAACCGGTGAAGAGTTCACCGTTATCCGGCAGAATCGTTGTCCTTGATCCAGGGCATGGCATAGACCCAAACCGTGGTTGGGCTACCGGTGCGGTAGGCATCACTGGTCTAGTTGAAGATGGGTTGGTACTGGACGTTTCCCTTCAAGCGGCGGAATTGCTGCGTCAAGCGGGAGCCGTGGTGGTGCTGACACGCGGTGATACCACTGTTTCTCTCAGGCAACGAGTAGCTATAGCTGAGCAGGCGTTAGCACATGTATTTGTCAGCGTTCACGCTAACGCATACTTTAGCCAAAACGTTTCAGGCACAGAAACATTTTATTTCCGAGGTAAGCCTAATGATGCTGAAAGTCGCTGGCTGGCCACTTGTTTGCAAGCGGAGATGTTGCAGGCGTTTGGCCTGCCTGATAGAGGTGTCAAACATGGCAATTTTCACGTTATACGTGAAACCACCATGCCGGCCGCTCTAATAGAGTTTGGCTTTCTTTCCAATGCACGCGATGAGGCGTTGATGCGGACTCCGCAGTTCAGGTCTGCTGCCGCCAGCGCCATATTTTTTGGATTAAAACGTTTCTTCCAGCTTCAATAGCCTGTTTGACAATTTGCCATTGCTGTGCCCGTACGCCTGTGTTCCGAGCAATAAGCGTCAAGCCGGTTAGCACCTTGCCTAGTGATCTACACCAATGATTACGCTCGAAGCTTTGATCAATGCATAAGCTTCCCCTCCGACTTTCAGTCCAAGGTTTTTAACGCTTTCCATAGTGATAGTGGAATATATTATGTTTCCGCCTCCGATGTCAAGTGTTACCAAAGCATTGACAGCACCCGGCTCAATTCCAGTAATCTTACCTTTAAGTTGATTCTTGGCACTTGTTTTCATCTTTGCCAAACCTCCTTTTACCATAATTGTCTGCAGAATAGCAAAAAATATTACGTAAATGAATTTAAATATTTAAGATTGAAAAAGAACTTCAGAGCAAGTTAAAATTGTCTACAGAAACTTTCGCCTAGACAATCTTGCTTTGTGGGTATATAATACTAGTAAAATAGTAAACTAGTTAATTATTATGCAATCTGCCAGCAAACAACTCTGACATCCCCGCAGCACGGAGGTGAATATTTTATGCGCTATAACGACCGCGAACCAATCTATTTGCAGATTATAAGCGAGATTAAAACTCAAATTGCTTTGGGCAGACTGACGCCCGGCATGCAGCTGCCTACGATTAAGGAACAGGCCGCCATCATGAGAGTTAATCCCAACACGGTGGCTAGGGTATATGCTTTTCTTGAGCAGGAGCGCATTATCACAAAGCAAAAGGGGCTGGGTACTTTTGTCAGCACAAGTACACTCCTGGCGCGTACTCTGAAAGAAGAAATTGCGGAGCGCAACACCTCCCGCTTCATCAGCGAAATGTCGCGGCTGGGATTTAGTACAGAGGAAATTTATGAACATTTGCGGCAATTCCTGTCCCGCGTAAAAGATGACAAAAAGACCAGCTGACCACATAAAACCAAAAGGAGTGAGCCTCGTGGGCGAAATCTTAACCGTATCCAACCTGGTGAAGCACTACGGCGAAACAAAGGCACTAAATGGGGTCAACTGC
>JAGXRV010000043.1 GCA_018335695.1 Clostridium sp. | reverse complement strand
ACATTGTAACGGTCTCCATCATGCAGCAGCCTGCCTGCTTTGACCTCAAATTCCATCAATTCCATCTTGCCCGGTTCAATCCCGACCAAATGGAGATAGCCCATATCTCTTCCTTTTCTGGCCTCACCACCCACGGTAAAGGCAGGAGCTGCTCCAAGAACACCGGGCATCGCTTCTATCTCCGCGACTGCCTGCTCATTTAACAACCTCAATCTTTCACGTTCTTCCTCAGGCATTCCGGGATAAAAGAAAGTTTGACTGACAGTAATGATATTCAGGCTCCCCCACTGTTCCATACTTACTCTCTGCCATTCAGCAAGGCCAATGCCAAGCGAAAAGAGCACTATGACAGAAACCGTTCCGATGCTCATTCCAAGTACAGTAAGCATCGTACGGCCTTTGCGACGCCAGAGGTTCCTGTTGGCCAGCACCAGCAAATCATACAGCTTCATTGTCAACCCCCGCTTGCCTGAAATTTACTCGTTAATCAGCTTGCCATCCGACAGAAAAATTCTTCTGTCAGCAATTCCCGCTATCTTACTGTCATGAGTAACTAGTACCAGCGTCTGCCTGTTTTTGCTTGCAGCTTCTTTGAGATAAGTGACAATCTCAGCTGATGTGCGCGTGTCCAAATTTCCCGTAGGCTCATCAGCAAAAATTATTTTCGGTCTGCCAACCAAAGCTCTTGCAACGCTTACTCGCTGCTGTTGGCCGCCGCTCATCTCCATCGGTTTGTGTCTATAGCGGTCTTTCAGGCCTACTAACTCCAACATCTGCATGGCTCTGACCAGGCGTTCTTTTCTGGCGATACCTGCAAAAACAAGCGGCAGCGCTACATTTTCCAGCGCCGTCAAGGCGGGAAGCAAGTTGTAACCCTGAAAAACAAAGCCCATTACCCTCTGACGAAACAGCACCAGGTCTTTTTCTTTTAATTTGTTCAGTGTTATATTGCGATAGAGAACTTCTCCTTTTGTGGGTCGCTCTAGACCGGCCGCAATATTAAGCAGAGTTGTCTTGCCGCAGCCGGACGTGCCGACAACAGCAACAAACTCCCCCTCCTCCACTGTTATAGACAAATTGTCAAGTGCCGTAACAATGCTGTCACCCATGCGGTATTTTTTAACAATGTCGCGCAGGGCAAGTATCGCCATGCCTAACCCCTCTCGGACGTCAGATTGAACCACTTGCTAACTATATCTCTATTCGTCCAGAAATACATCCCGACGTCTGTTTTTGCGTTTCCTGACAATCAACGCCATAAAAATTCCCACTACCGACACTGCTGCTCCACCCCATAACAAAGGCTGCATAATCACCCCTCTTGTTTGTCCCTGTTCAGATACAGGAGTATGCGGCAGCTCAAACGGAGGTTGTGCAATCGGCAGCACCTCCACTGTAAAGGGATGATCAAGACGCATTTCCTGATTACGAGCATCCAGGAAAGTAACAACCAGGTTTCCGGACAAGACGCCTTCTGCCGCTGGGATAATCATCCCCTGAAAAAAATCGCTTGCCCCTATTTCCAGCCGTGGCACGAAATAAGTTGCGTTTTCTTTAGGAAAATCACCCTCAATGCTAACTAGGAGATTACTTAATACGGTTCTTCCGGTATTGGCAAACTCCATACTTACCGGTACTGCCTGCCCGAGAATTGCCTGAGAAGGTATTTCCAGGCTTAGCACCTGAACCCTGCTTTCCTGCAAGACAGGGATATTTACCGTTTCGCTGACGCTAAAGGCTTTACCTTCACCATCCTCAAAGTCAATGGTAATCGGCAATGAATAAGTCATCGCGGCGGCATTGGGGTCCACAAAAAGATTGATTTCTTTAACAAGACGTCCTTTGGCGGTTATACTATCCACAAAAAAACTGTCGCTGCTTCCGTCAAGCGGCGAAAAAACCGTTCCTCCCGTATTGCCGGCTCCGCCTGCTCCGGCGCCGACTTGAACTGTACCCAAAGAAATTTTAATGTTGTTCACCGGCCTGCCGGCATTATTACCGATATAGAGGGCAAGAGTGAAGCTGCCTCCTGCCAGCACCCGGTCAGTAGACAAAGTATGCCTTTCCAGCATCACTCTGGGAGTTCCCTGCAGATTAGTTCTTCCTATCGCTGCCGCGGTCAACATAATAGTCTCGTTTGTTTTGTGCTCTGCACCGGCGGCAGAACGGTATGTAATTTCTACCGGTATGGAATAGATGTTGCCCGGAGCACCCGGCATCATCCGCAGCAAAAGGCTGCTGGAGGAGCCTGCTGCCAGGTCTGGAACCGGCAGTAAATCGCTACCCTCAAGCGGGAAGACTTGCGTGCCGGTAAAGCGTACAGCAATATCTCTGGCTGTTGAATATCCTTTGTTTTGCAGTTGCAGATTCAGCAGAAAACTGCCCTCTCTATCCGGCGAAGCATTAAAACCGCTTACTTTAAGAGCAGGTTCAAGGTTTGCAGAAATAAAAATACGGTCGCTGTTTTTTAACTCATCACCGGCATGATTGAAATAATCAAAGGTAATATTTAACGGATGATTGCTTAGAGCACCGCGAGTCTCAAGTTGATACTCCACAACAGAGGCACTGCCGGGAGCAAGAAAAGAAAGATGCCTGACACTCCCGCCCTCAGCCGGGGACACCTTTTCCCCGCCGTCAAGCGCTATTTTTATATTTTCTGCTGCTGTTTCACCGCTGTTTCGAACCGTAAGGCCTAACAAAAACCTGCCGTCCCGGCTAGGCCGCAGAACAAAAGAAGCTACCGTGAGTGCCGGTGCTTGTAGTCTCGGCGGCCGCACCGCCGGTAAAGGAAGGTTCAATTTCTCCGCCTGAGCATATGCACCGTAGGAAAGGTTAAGGGCGACCCGGTTTGTTTCGCGGGTATTGAGCGCACGAACCTGAAAAGAAGCCACAGCCGATGCGCCGCGCTCAACCGACTGCAATTTAAACGTGTCGGTCAGAGTAGTGACAGCGAAGTTTTTTCCTCCGTCAAATTCGAGCGCAATGTTATGGGCAGCCGAGTCTCCGACATTTTGCAGTGCTATGTTTATGGTAAAAGGTTGAGTTATGTCAGGGTTAGCAGGCAGAAAAGAAACACCTGAAACGCTGAACCTTGGGCGCGGCGTCTGGCGGGCAGGGTCGCTTACTTCAAGCACCACTTCCGCTGAACCAGGCGACTGGGTTCCCGCCGCAGACTCAATTCTTATCCTGGAAATTCCCGCTGCGTTGGCACTGCCTATCAAGTTGATACGTATTGAGGTATTAGCTGCCACAGTTTGATTTACGTCCCTAGATTCCAACGTTACATGCCCAGTTTCGGAAAAAGCGTGTACCCAATAGACAAAAAAGTCAACACTGCCGGCTTGTATTGTTACAGGAACAGTAAATCTTTGGCCGACCTCTGCTTGGATGGAGGCAGGCACATTTATTGTGGGAGAGGCGGCTGACACTCTTTCAGGAAAAGTCAGCAACAATATTCCTATCAATAAAAAGAGCGGCATGACTCTATTAATAATCACCGACATGGCACCAGCCTCCCACCAATATTAATACAGACCTGTTTCTCATCTTCTCATGGAACCGGCTATGACGAAAATTTCCTCGTGGGTAGATGCCAAGGTAAAACTTAGCTTTGCACTTTTCCAGTATTTTCTTCAAGCCGCTTAGTGATAATTTTATCCTAGACACCCCTCTGCGTCAATGCTATACTGCAAACAGTGTATCCACCAAAAATTTCCTTAACAGCAATGGTGCATCTACTTTAATATATAAAAAAGATGTCTTATTCAGCCCCTCTTCCTCACCCTCTCCCTGCCCTCACCCTAACCCTCTCCCAGAGGGAGAGGGGATTTGAGTCCTAACCTAGAGGGAGAAAAGACTTGAGTCCTAACCTAGAGGGAGAGGGGATATTGTTCTTACCCAGAGTGATTGCTGAAACCCAGACATTCTCTGCCCTCTTGTCTCAGGAGACGTAACGAAACTTTAGTCTCACTGCGTCATTTCATTCAGTGAATTGCAGACTATCACAGAATGCTAAAGTGAGCGTTAAGTGAAAGCAGCGACCAGCAAACCGCGGTTCGCAGCTGCGGAAACGTGCGAGCGAAACAACTGGGTAAAGATGCAACACCTAAAGAAGACACTCCGTGTTTTAATAAAATTTCCCAATAAAAAACCCGCGGTTTGGACCGCGGGTTCTCCTGTTATTCTCAAGCTATTTATTGCGTAACCGAGAAAAAGTATTTTGCAACTTATCTTTTACAGTCAGGGAACCGTTTCTGATTTTTTCCTGCCAGGGAAGGAGATAGCGATCGCCCTGTTCAATTCTGCTGCGCGCCTTTCCCAGCCAAGGGTCGAGAGTAGTCTGCAATCGATTAAAGCGGCCGGTGTTTAAGAGGATAAAACCGATGACAATGGCGGCGGTAGCGCCAAGCAAGAAAAGAATGGAGCGAAGCGCTGACCTGTTGCCTACTTCCTGCATCGCCCCCGGTGCCGGAGCCAAACGCTCTCCCTCCGGACCGTAGAAATAGAGGGCCACGGCATCGGCAAAGAGGGCTATCCCATCTTTAGCTGCTTCTCTGGAATTAGTATGTGCACCCACCTCCAACAAGAGGTTAAATGGCGTCAAATCCTGATTATAATTTCCGCGCGCCATGAAAATACCTTTGACCAAGTTAGGATGAACCTGGTCAGACAGCCTTTTCAAATCAAGCGCAAACTGGCGCGTCACATGCATATTGGGGTTTTGCCGACCCACAACAAATTTGACCTGCGTTACCCAGTCGCCGCCGATTTGAGTGGCATAGACATGACGCGGCGCCGCGTCGCGATGGACATCAAAGACCACGTCAGGCCCTTTGGCAAGCAACCTTTCTGTTGTTGCACGGGAACGACGGTAAGCTCCTCGGTCATGAGGAAGGTGCAGCGTCTGATCAAAAACCACGCGGACACCTTTCTCCTCCAAGTTTTCGGCAAAGACCCGCCCTACACCATGAATCCCCCCTTTAGGCACAACAAAAGCGTCGCCGTCACTTGGGATATACGCCTCGGCGTTGTGCGTATGGTAAATTCCGATCAGCCCTCTGGGAGCCGGCGACGGTTCCATCCCTTCATTTTCTGCGGCAGGCTGAGCGGGATAACCGCCAAAACCCAAGCGATCCAGCCAAGCAACAAAAATACTTTCTCTCTGTTCACTGAATACGGCACCAATCTCCCGTACAAAGCGGGAGTGGGCAGTCCGATTACTAATACGAACAACCCGATAAAGCCTGTTGTCACCGGTAATAAACTCATCGTTGACATGAATCCTGCGACCGGTAATTAAAAGTTCCCTGCCGTTTTCGTCTACCATCGTCCAATATCTGGCAGCCAGTACATCTTCTTTAGAAATATCATCCATCGGCCAGGCAAAAAATTCTGAAAGCGGCCTTATCGCCGGCAGAGCACCGACTCTCGTTCTTTCTACAAGCAGGCCTGCCCAAACCACGGCAACCAACAAGAGTAAAATTAGAATACGATTTCTCATACTTTCGGTCCTCCTTGCAAACGTTCCAAAATTTCTCCGACCAGCTCCGCCAGCAATACAGCACCCATGCCGCCAATCACAGCCGCACCGAAAATGCCGGTCGAACCTAACACAATAGGTACATGCAACTGGTATATTAACAGGTTTTCTATCCAGGCAATCAGATCAGTAAGAATCACGCCAAAAACGCCGCCGATAAATGCAGCCCGCCGCGATCTCCCTAAAACATATGCAATAACCGCCGCCAAGGCTGCCGGAACAAACAAGGGATCGAGATCAAAACCTAAGGCTCCGGGCTCCACGGGCAAAATTTTATCCGTCAAATAGACTAGTACCGCCACCGCGGCTGTGGTAATCAATGCTCTGCGTTTCTCAGCCGCCTCATCAGCCGTCACAATCAGATAAATTGCTACGGCCATCGGGATAATTGCCCCACCAATATTAATCGATAAACCTAGTAGAATAGGGATATTTGGCAAAAACCCGGCTGCCAGCATTGACAGCAGAATTACCAGTGCCTCTACTTTCTTCAAACGCATCCTGTCTAGCACGCGGTGAAGAAAACCGAAATATACCAGTGCTGTAACTACAATCAGAATGAGAATACCCAAATTACTCGTGTACATCTTTTCTCCCCTTTCTTTTACGGCTGCTTACTCTGCTTAGTCTACCCTCGATAAACGAAAAAAAATCACTGTCACTAATAAAAAAAGACGCTAAGGGGACAGGTGATTTGTCTCACTCGTCCACGCGACCACCCCGCCCTTGCGGGCACCCCTCCAGAGGAGGGGAATACAAAACGCGTCAATTGATGGAACAAAAAACCGCAGCTTTATTGCCTGCGGTTTTTTACTTGCTATAAATTATCTTTGCCTTTTAACTTTCTACTTGCCTGCCTGTTCACACACATTCAGGAGATATTTAATATATTAATCATGCCCGGAGGATTGCAGGCTCCAAATAATCAGCCCTCTCCATAAACCTGAGTTAACTAATGCTTCAACTTTCCGCGACAACAGTATTTGTCAATTCCCCGATCCCCTCAATGCGGACGGTCACACTATCACCTGGTTTTAACGGACCGACGCCGGAAGGTGTGCCCGTCAAAATCACATCGCCTGCCTCCAAGGTCATAACTCGGGAAACAAACGCCACCAGTTGCGCCGGGTAAGCCACAAGCTGATTTGTGGATGACTGTTGTTTTAGCTCGCCATTCACAGAAAGTGTAATCTCCAGGGCGGACACATCAATTCCGGTCGCTATCCAAGGGCCTAATGGGCAAAAAGTATCGAAGGATTTTGCTCTGCTCCACTGACCGTCTTTCTTTTGCAGTTGACGGGCAGTGATGTCATTGCCGCAAGTATAACCGAAAATATACTCGGCTGCCTCGCCGGCCGCAATATTTTTGCCCCGTTTACCAAGCACCACAGCCAGTTCCGCTTCATAATCCATGCGACCAATCCACTCAGGATACAGAATGAACTGTCCTGCTCCTATCACAGCAGACGGTGGTTTTAGAAAAAGAATCGGCTCCGCAGGCAAATCTTCACCCATTTCCTCTGCATGATCACGATAGTTTAGGCCGATACAAACGACCTTAGTGGGACGGCAAGGAGCCAGAAGTTCCACCTCAGACAGGTGAAAAACCTCCCCGGTTTTACGCCAGTCACCCGTATATATCTCACCCTCTACCGCATGAAGAGCTGTTTCTGCAAGAAAGCCGGCATGCTCACAGTTGTTCTTTTTAAATCTAACCCATTTCATCTTCTGTCTCCTCCAAGAAAAGTGTAGTTTAGCAAAAATTACCGCAAGGAGGTATGCTTAAATGCTCAGAGCAATAATTGAGAAAATGAAAAATGCAGCAAATTTTCTCTACTACCCTATTGTACAGTATATTCCCATCACTATCAATCCACTGGCAGAAAGCGCAAACTGGCCAAATCCGTTTAATCTATCCGGCTCGCAATTCTTTCTGTTTCAAGATGGCGAGGCACTCAAAAGCGCATTGAATCGCCTGCAAATCAAACCGGACACCACACCGCCGGAGGGAGAACTGTATGTAATCTGCCTGAATTTTAGGGCAGAACTGGTGCTTTTTCGCTACTTAACATGCAAAATCATCGGCCAAAGCCAAGGAAACAACTGTCAGGTTTTTTCCCTGACAAAAAAGTACTTCCCCCGCCGTTCCCTACATTTTGCGTTGTTTGAGAACGACGGGAAGAAGTTGCGCAGCACTAATTTTGAAATATACTAAATTCAGTCAAGCCTAACAAAGCGAATTGAAATGATAGCATCCAATTCTTGCAATTTGGCAAGGATGTCTTCAGAAACAGGAGAATCAACCTGTAAAACCATCACAGCTTCTCCGCCAATCGACTGGCGCCCCACCTGCATCCCGGCAATATTAATATTATGATTGCCAAGCGTAATGCCAAAGCGGCCAATCACGCCGGGCATATCAGTATATTTGGTGACAAGCATATAACGGGAGGGCACAACTTCAATTCGGTACTTGCCGATCTGGACAATGCGAATGTCATTTTTATTAAAAAGAGTACCGGCAATAGTCTGGGTACCCTCTGCCGTTTTGATGGTGACAGTAATCAAATTCGTAAAATTTTCCACCGTCTTGCTGACGACTTCCCGAACTTTAATGCCCCTTTGTTTAGCAATCATCGGAGCATTCACATAATTAACCGTCTCCTGGAGGATTACTGACAACAATCCGATTAAAAACGAGTTTGTCAACGGTGTCACCGGATAGTTGGCGATTTCTCCGCTGTAGAGAATCTCTATTGCTTCCACCTGTCCGTTAAAAACCTGGGTGTAGAATGAGCCCATTTTTTTCATCAAAGGAATAAACGGTTTCACATCTGCTAAAGTTTCCGGCGGAATAACAGGTACGTTGACTGCGCTGACCAGCGGTTCACCAAGCAGAGCATTGACCACCTGCTCTGCCACCTGCACAGCCACATTGACTTGCGCTTCTTCGGTAGACGCTCCCAAATGCGGCGTAGCGATAACACTCGCTAATGAACAGAGAGGATTGCAGCTTACCGGTTCTTCCTCAAAAACATCCAGGGCAGCACCGGCTACCTTCCCGGATACTAAAGCTTCATAGAGCGCTTGTTCGTCGATAAGACCGCCGCGGGCGCAGTTAATAATCCGTACGCCATCTTTCATCATTGCCAGCTCTTTTTTGCCAATCATATATTTTGTGGCTTTTGTCAGCGGCGTATGCACAGTTATAAAATCGGCTTTGCGGTAGATTTCTTCCAGACTAGTCAACGTCACGCCCATTTTTTCCGCGCGCTCCGCAGAAATATATGGGTCATAAGCTAATATATCCATATCCATAGCCTTCGCCCGCTTGATAACCTCACTGCCTATCCTGCCGATACCCACTACTCCCAAAGTCTTTTTATACAGCTCGACGCCCATAAATTTACTGCGCTTCCATTCACCCTTTTTCATGGAACTGACTGCATCGGGAATATTGCGCGCAAGAGAAGT
This sequence comes from Clostridium sp., assembly GCA_018335695.1. Classification (GTDB taxonomy): domain Bacteria; phylum Bacillota; class Dethiobacteria; order Dethiobacterales; family Dethiobacteraceae; genus GPS1B09. The sequence continues at coordinate 34,681 of JAGXRV010000043.1, read as the reverse complement.
CATCATCGCAATAGTGTGTTCCGCCGCAGAGATGGTATTCCCCTCGGGAGCATTGATGACAATTATCCCCCGCTCTGTGGCAGCTTCCACGTCAATATTATCCACACCCACTCCAGCGCGGCCTACAACTTTGAGGTTTTTTCCTGCCTCGAGCACCTGTCGGGTAACTTTTGTGGAACTGCGAACCACAAGCGCGTCATACTGTGAAATTAGATCGACAAGCTGCTCAGGTGTCAAGTCGGTTTTTACATCCACCGACACTTTTTCCCTAAGTTTGGCCACCCCCAAGTCGGAAATCTGATCGCTCACAAGCACTTTCATGCATACATCCTCCTCTGATCGCACACAGCGTTAAGATAACTTTGTGTTTTTTGTAACTTTGTGTTTTTTGTAACTTGCAGTCTGAATAAAAAAATATTCCCTGCCTTAAAAAAAGGTCTACAGGAATACTTTCATGATAACACAATTTGAAAAAAGTGCAAGCATTTCTCAAAAATTATCACGATTAACCGGCAATAGCACTTAAAGCCGGGCTTTCTTTTTCTTAATTTGTGCCGCAACCTGCAGCGCCTTAAAGAGTGCGCGTCCATGCCTGCAATCGTCTGCCAAACATTCCGGATGCCATTGAACTCCCAGAGCAAAAGGATGACCGGGCAGTTCAATTCCTTCAGTTACCCCATCCGGCGCTACGGCAGAAACAACAAATCTGCCGGGTTGCTTTACCGCTTGATGATGCATACTGTTAACCCGTATTTCTTCTGCTTGCAGAATTCTGCGAAGCAAAGATGAGCGTCTCATTTTAATTCTATGTATAGGATATGTACTTGGCGCTCTTTGCTGATGTTGTATTTTCTGGACGCCCGCTAAATCCTGATGCAGTGTCCCGCCTGCCGCCACCGCCATAATTTGCGCTCCGCGACAAATCCCAAGCAGCGGAATGCCTTTATCCAGCGCACAACGGGCAAGAAATAATTCCATGGCATCTCTCTCCGGCTGGACATACCCTTGACCGGGCAGAGCATCCTCACCATAAAACCTGGCATCAAGGTCGCCGCCTCCGCTCAAAAGCAAACCGTCAATCCCATTTAGCATTTCCTGCCACTGACATTGATTCCCGCCAACCGGCAAAAGAAAAGGCAAAGCGCCGGTCCTTACTACTGCCCGAACATAGGCGCTGCTTAGTCTGTTCTCATTCTTACTTAGATTACAGGTGATCCCAATGCGCAAACTCAATTAGGATAACCTCCCGATTTTTCATAAATCAAAAGTCTATTAATCCCAAAGATATTTTTAGAGCCTGACTAACTTTTAGCATCACACGACCATCCAGTTCTGTCACTTTTCCTTGAAGACGTTGTTTATCAATAGTGCGAATTTGCTCAAGCAAGATAACTGAATCTTTCTCCAGCCCATATTCCTTAGCTTCAACTTCCACATGTGTGGGCAGTTTTGCTTTTTCAATTTGAGAAGTTATGGCGGCAATTATTACTGTGGGACTATATTTATTTCCGACATCATTTTGAATTACCAGCACTGGGCGGACGCCACCTTGTTCTGAACCGACAACGGGACTTAAGTCGGCAAAGAAGATGTACCCCCTCTTCACTTCAACTTTATTCACTTATTCCCCACCAGCAATTCGGCAATCAGATTAGCCTCATTTTCCACTTCAAAAGCCTCGTTGGCCAGCCGCAAATTCAGTTTGGCCATCTCCAGATATCCTCTTTGCATTCTATCCCGAATTTGCTGCTTTTCCCGCTCCTCCAAATACAGACGCATCGCCTCCCGAATAAAATCGGAGCGCGTCCGCTTTTCATCGGCAACTATTCCGTCAACTACTTCTAATAAATTATGCGGAAGGCTAATCATAATCCGTTTCGTTTCTGCCAAGACAGACACCCCCAACTTCAGTCTTCCCAAACATAGACCCGCGGTATCCTGCCGCTAATCCGGGTAACCAATTCATAGTTTATAGTATCCACCCAACCTGCCACTTCATCAACATGCAACAGAGCCTCCCCCTGGCGCCCAAAGAGAACTGCCTCATCACCCGCCGACACACCGCCAATATCCTGCACATTAATCATCGTCTGATCCATACAAACACGCCCCACCACCGGCGCCCGTTTGCCCTTCACCAATACCTGCCCGACGTTCGACAATTTACGAGGATACCCGTCACCATAGCCGAGCGGCAAAGTGGCAATCCGCACAGGCCTATCGGCCACATAGGTGCTGGCATAAGATATGCCGGTTCCTGCCGGGACATCTTTGGTGAAAATAATCCGCGCTTTTAGCGACATAGCCGGCCGCAACTTGACAGCCGATCGCTTAACCTCCGCTGAGGGATAAAGACCGTAAAGACTGATACCAATACGTACCATATCAAAATGAGTCTCCGGCAAATCAATGCTCGCGGCGCTGTTTGCCGTATGCTTTACAGGAATATGAATTCCCTGCGCCTCCAAGCGGCATACAAGGTCGTTAAATCGTTTTAGCTGCCGGCAGGCAAAACTTTTATCAGCTAAGTCGGCAGAGGCAAAATGGGTATAAATTCCTTGCAGCACCAGTCCTTGCAACGCCGCCACATGTGCAATAAAGCCGTCTGCCTTTTCGCAGGGGAAACAGCCGACCCTACCCATTCCCGTGTCGACTGCAATGTGAACGGCAAGCTCTTGCGCGCAGTTTCTAGCAGCGCGGGCAAAAGCATCCGCCTCCTCCATAGTAAAGACGGAAGGTGTCAGATTATACCTGCAAAGGTAGGGAGCGTATTCGGCCGGAGTGAAGCCAAGAATCAAAATCGGCACATCAAAACCGTTTTCGCGCAGCTGCACCGCCTCTTCCACCAGCCCGACACCGAGAAATGAAACGCCGGCGGCCACCGCCGCCCGGGCTACCTCAACAGCCCCGTGGCCGTACCCGTCGGCCTTAACAATAGCCATAATCGACGTTCTAGGAGAAAGATGGTTCTTAAATTGGCGAACATTATGACCGATCGCTGCTAGATTAATTTCAGCCCATGCCGGCCGCAGCGGGAAACCGCACAAAAGATTGCACCACCTGTCTTAGCAGTACCTATTGTATTCCACGGCATACTTGATTATTCCTGCTGGTAATGCTAGGCGCCAGATTGCTTTTTTCCGGGTCTGCCACATCATCTGCCAGCTTAAAAAATTGATGAATTGCCCGGGCAGCATCATAAACGAGACTTTTTTCAATCAGACAAGAAATTCTGATTTCTGAGGTGGAAATAATTTCAATATTGATTTCTTCATTCGCCAGAGCGCAAAACATACCGGCGGCTACTCCACTATGATGCACCATACCTGCTCCCACCACAGAAATCTTGGCCACATTGCGCTGATGATACAATTCCTTAGCGCCGATGTTGTTAGCTATTGGCTCCAAAATATGCAATACTTTGTCTAAATCGTCAGCATGAACAGTAAAGAGGATATCGTTTTCACCTTCGCGGCGAATGCTTTGCACAATTAAATCCACGTTAATCCCACCCTGCGCAATAGCGCCAAAAATCAGCGCAGCGATGCCGGGCTTGTCGGGAACGCCTACAACGGCAATCTTAGCTTGATCCTCATCCCAAGCTATACCGCTAATAGCTGTACCTTTTTCCATACTTGTCTCCTCCTTTACCAGCGTCCCGGGTTCAGAGTGAAAACTTGAACGCACATGGATCACCACGTTATTCTCTTTGCCGCATTCCACTGCGCGAGGGTGGAGTACTTTAGCGCCCAGGCTTGCCATTTCCAGCATTTCATCATAAGTAATTTCCTGCAATTTGCGTGCATCCGGGACGATTCGGGGGTCTGCTGTATATACCCCGTCAACATCTGTATATATTTCACACGTATCGGCACCGATGGCAGCCGCCAAGGCTACTGCTGTCGTATCAGAACCCCCGCGGCCGAGCGTGTTAATTTCAGCGTTTGCATCGGCACCCTGGAATCCGGCCACCACCGCCACACGTCCCGCTTGCAGCGCCTCCCGAACACGCTTGGCGTTAAATTGCTTAATTCGAGCGTTTAGAGGCACGCCGTCAGTCAGGACGCCCGCTTGGGAACCTGTAAACGAAACAGACGGGCAGCCCAGTTCTTGAAGAGCCATGCTAAGCAAAGCGATGGTAACCTGCTCTCCCGTTGCTAAAAGCATTGCCATTTCACGCTCAGATGGACAGGCTGAAACACTTTTAGCAAGTGCGATAAGTTCATCGGTAGAATGTCCCATGGCCGAAACTACCACCGCAACGCTGTGGCCTGCCGATACGGTTTGACTGATTCTGCGCGCCACATTAAAAATTCGTTCCACATTGCCTACAGACGTTCCGCCATATTTTTGTACAATTACTGCCATAGTTTTCCTCCATCTGCTGATAATTTAGCTTACATTACTGTTTAATGCACCAGTTTTGCCCACACTGGTCAAGATTATGCGACACCTTACGCCGCAAGCGGCAAACGCACGATGCATAGCTGCTCCGACTATAGCTTCATTTCCGCTGACAAACGAAATTACCGCAGGGCCGGCACCGCTTAATACCGTGGCCAGCGCACCTGCCGACTGTGCTGCGGAAAATACATTATCAAGCCCGGGAATTAACGCGCTGCGGTATTGCTGATGCAGTCTGTCATTCATTGCATGTGAAAGCGCTGCTAAATCCCCCCTGCACAAAGCTGCCACCAGGAGAGCCACCTGCCCGATATTAAATACGGCATCCGCCATTGGAACCATTTGCGGCAAAGCCTGACGCGACTTTTTCGTAGGCAAAGTAAAGGCCGGCACCGCCACCGCCAGCTTCAAAGCGGCCGGCGATTCTATGCAGGCATAATGGATATCCCCGTTTACAGCGCAGGAGGCCACAAAGCCACCGAAGAGCGCAGGTGCGACATTATCAGGATGCCCCTCCATTTCTGTAGCCAACTGCAAAATTTTCTTAGCCGCTAAAGGTTCAGGCAAAAGAGCATTAGCTGCTGCCATGCCGCCTGCAATGGCGGCCGCCGAACTGCCCATGCCGCGAAAAAGCGGGATACGGTTGTGCTGCCTAATCAACAAACCGGGCTGACCTGCACCAGCCGCGGCAAAAACCTTGCGCGCCGCTTCCACCAACAGCTTGGAGCCGGATTTACACAGCAGACTTGCCCCCTCTCCGGTCACATCCACAACAGTGGCGCCTGACGGCTCAGGCGCCATTTCCACAGTATTATAAATATTCAAAGCCATTCCGACCACATCAAAGCCCGGTCCTAAATTTGCCGATGTGGCAGGCACACGGATGGTAACCATTTTCTCTGTTCCTTTCACTCTGGCTGCGAGCAAACACTACTCCACAACGCGCAAAATACTGTTTATTCTGTAAATAGCCGGCACTTCCTCCAGCGCCCGCATGGCTTTTGCAAACTTCCCCTCGCTGACACCATGAGTCACCAACACTATCTCTGCCGTACCGGCCTCGCTGCGCTTCTGCATAATCATGTCAAGACTAACTTGCGCTTCTCCAAATGCTGTTGCCAGCTTGGCAAATACTCCGGGTTCATCTTTTGCTTTCAGGCGCAAATAAAAACGTGACTGCTGCTCTTCTATCGGCACCACAGCTTTTCTCCCGAAGGTGGCTTCCACTATCCCGTTTTCCGTCTCATTTTTAATGCAGCGGGCCGCGTCAATAATATCGGCACAAATGGCTGAACCGGTAGGCAGAGACCCCGCCCCGCGGCCATAAAACATCACTTCGCCCACCGCATCACCTATCAGAAAAATGGCGTTAAACTCGTTTGCCACGGCTGCCAAAGGGTGGTTAGTCGGGATTAATGTGGGATGAACACGCAGTTTTAACTTACCGTCAATCTCCTCCCCCATCGCCAACAGCTTGACTGTATAGCCCAGTTCCTGAGCATACCGGATATCCCGCAGCTTAACTCCGCCAATTCCTTCAACATAAATATCATCAAGAGCAATTTTGCTGGAAAACGCTAAAGACGCCAGAATTGCTAATTTATAAGCAGCATCCCTTCCTTCTACATCAGAGGCCGGATCAGCCTCTGCAAAGCCTTTGGCCTGCGCTTCTGCCAGTGCTTCCTCAAACTCCCGACCCTCGCAAGACATTTTGGTAAGAATATAATTAGTTGTGCCGTTAATAATTCCCATTACCTTTTCTATCCGGTTTGCCGAGAGACAATGCTTCAGCGGCCTAATCAACGGAATGCCGCCGCCCACACTGGCTTCGTAAAAAATATTTTTACCTTGGTTTTTAGCGATAGCCAACAGTTCCACCCCGAACTGAGCAACCAAATCTTTATTGGCAGTAACTACAAATTTACCGTTCTCCAGCGCACGGGTAATCGCTTGGCGAGCATTATCCACACCGCCCATCACTTCCACCACAATGTCAATTTCCGGGTCGTTAACCACATGATCTGTATTGTCAGTAAAAATCTCTGGAGCAAGGTTAGTATCTCGCGGTTTGCTGAGATTACGAACGGCTACCCGCCGCACCTCCAAACGAAAACCAAGTTTTTTGCTGATTTCCGCCCCGTTTTTCTCCAGAATTTTCAGCGCACCCGTTCCCACCGTTCCTAAACCAAGAAAACCGATTCGCAACACATCTTTTTGCACCTGCATCACTCCTGTCTCATATCCTTCACTTTAACTCTGCCCAATCAGCTCCAACTTCGTAACACCGGCGATGGCAGACAATTTTGCGAGCAAAGCATCCACATCGTCCGTCATTTTTTCCGTTTCGAAGGAAATGGAAGCATTAGCCACCCCCTGAAGCGGAATACCCTGATTAATAGTCAGCACATTTCCGCGTGACAAGGCAATAGCAGTCAGAACCTCCGAAAGAACACCGGCGGTATGCTCAAGAATCAGTGAAATGGTCAGGATCTTGCCGCGACTAACCTCACGGAACGGGAAAATATAATCGCGGTACTTATAAAACGACCCGCGACTGATGCCCACTGCCCGCACCGCTTCATGAACCGTCTTCACTTTTCCCTTTTTCAGCATTTCCTTCGCTTCCGCCGTTTTCTTAAGCACAAGCGGCAACACATGTTCCCTTACAAGATACAAATTATCCTGATTCTCTTTCATGAATACTCCCGTCTACTGCACGCGGACAGATATTCTTATACGCTAAACATTATAGCAGTAAACGTCATAACCCGCAACAGTGCTTCCCACAAAGTTCTTCGCGTCAGGCAGTACTTATCGTCTTATTCCCGGATATTTGTAATATCCATTCCTTTTAATCTTCCTTTTAACTTCTCAATCCCATAAACAGGAACAATGGAGATTGTTTCGCCAACTACAATCATTTGCATTTTTTGACCTGCTTTTAGGTCTAGTCTTTGCCTAAGTTCCTTTGGAATCACAACCTGAAACTTACTACTAATTGTAACTTCAGCCATAATCAACACCCCCATGCCACGATATTTCTATCGTTAAGCATATTGTAAAAGAAATCACTTCTGATTTCAACAAGGACCCCGTTAGGCATTCTTCCTGCCAAAGTTGCATTTCCTGGTACAAAAATTCCCCTCCCCTGGAGGGGTGCCCGCAAGGGCGGGGTGGTCGCGTGGACAAGTAGGACAAATCACCTGTCCCCTTCCCAAAAATTCCCCTCCTCTGGAGGGGTGCCCGCAAGGGCGGGGTGGTCGCATACCGCCTCAATAAACTCTCAAAACACAAGCCTCTAAAAGGCAAAAACTCCATCTCAGGAGACCACCCCGGCGCTTTGCGCCACCCCTCCACCGGAGGGGAATTATCTCACGTAACGAAACTTTAATCTCAATGCGTCCTTTCTTTCAGTGAATTGCGGTTCGCAGTTGCGAAAACGTGCGAGCAAAGCAGCTGGGTGAGTATGCAATAACTTAAAAAAGACGCTTTGTGTTTAGAGATAATTTCCCAAAAAAAATACCGCCTCACCCGTGGCGGCAGTACTCCTTTATTTTTTTCATCCTTTCTCTGTTGGAAGCGGCAAACAAATGAATGTGCCGACTCGTAAATTCAGCGGATCCAATCCGGGATTTAAAGCAAGAATACCCTCCACCGTAACTCCCTGCTCTTTGGCTATTTTCGCCAGTGTGTCGCCGGCTTCAATCTCTAAGAATAAGTCTGTAGGGCAGGGTGGCAATTCATCTAGACCCATAGAATCACTCCTTTCTATGCATCATATTCATGGACAGCCGGAACTGTTAGTAACTTTGCGTTCTTTCAGATGTTCTAAGCTAAACAACGCATCCGAGAGAACAGGATCAAATTCCAGGTTAGTGAGAGTAATACGGCTAAGCAACTGATTCTCCAAACGGGTCTCTGCCATTACAGGAAACAATGTACTGGTATCAAGCCACAATCGGATAACTTCATCACGGTGCAGCCCTGCAAAAGACAAAACATAATACAGATCATTGGCCAGTTCCTGCCTGCCCTCGAAAACATATTCGTGAGCATTCAGAAACAACTCCAATTGCCCAATCAGGGAAAAGGGCGGCGCCCCCAAAGTGCTGGGGTTTGGCAGCAAACGGTCATACACTTCTGCGCCCCGTTGGTAAACAAAAATCTGCTCTCCGTCAAAGATAAAGATCTGATTTGACGTAGCCGAGTCAACTTCCACCCGCCATCGCCCGCTCTCTTCCCACCACTGCTTGACCAAGTAACTCTGAATCCCCTCAGCGCTAAACACTTCTGCTTTCACTTCCGCATAGTAACAATTAACTCTCTCGAGCTTTCTTGTCAGCTCATTGCGCAGACGCTCTCCGGTCATCGCGCATCCTGTGAAAAACAAAAGCAGCAATATTGATATTGCTGCCAACATCCGAGCATACAAAATAAAACTCCCCTTTCTGTGAGCCTGCCCGGCAAACTCGCAGATCTGCCGGGTCAAAAGATCATTGCTTTAACCAAATCCTGCCTGCTGATAATGCCTACCAGTTTGCCGTTCTGGTCAACAACCGGCAGGCGGTTAACCTGCCGTTCCACCATAATGGTGGCGATATCTTCCATAGATGCATCTTCTTTTACGGTATAGACTTTACTTGTCATCACTTCCGCAACTTTAGCAGCCGTCATTTTTTTTAGATCGTTAACAATGCGCTGCGGATTTTCCAAGTAGATGACACCACCCAGGATTTCCAAAAAAGCAGGCATATGCACCTTTTTATCCTGATAAATCAGGTCTCCTTCAGTAATCATGCCTACCACACGTTGCTCCTCATCAACCACAGGCAAACCGCTGACTTTATGCTCTACCAACAGACGTGCCACCTCGGTTATCGAAGCAGCCAAACCCACAGTGACAACATCTCTAGTCATAACTTCTCTCGCCAACATTTTAACCTACTCCTCTCTCCATATGTATTTTTGCTGTTTCCAGATATGCCTGGGAAATATGCTCAATTAGATCCCCCGCCAGTAATGCCGCTTGCCCGGAGATACGGGCAGCCAAATCGCCGGCTAACCCATGCAGATAAACGGCCAGACGGGCGGCACCAAGCGAGTCCACCCCTTGAGCGATCAGAGCTGCCAGCAATCCCGTCAAAACATCGCCGCATCCTGCCGTAGCCATGCCACTGTTGCCGGTCACATTAAAGGAAACTTCACCATCCGGACTACAGATTAAACTATGGGCACCTTTTAGCACAACTGTGCTGCGGAAAACTTTAGCCATTTCGCGCACAGCACCCAGCCTGTCTGCCTGAATCTGTGCAATGCCGCAGGAAAGCAATCTGGCGGCTTCACCTGGATGAGGTGTCAATATCGTCGGCGCCCTCCGTCCGGTCAAAAGCCCGGGATGTCTTGCCAGTAAATTCAGGGCGTCGGCATCCAGTACCACAGGCAGCCGGCATTCCAAGAGGATACCCGCGAGAACCGGCAAAATTTCTTCGTCTTGTGTTAAGCCTGGCCCGACTGCCACTGCCTGACAAGACAACCACTTCTCCCGTAAAATTTCAAGCGCTTCTTTCCGCAGACAGCCCAAGCTGCTTTCCGGCAGCGGAATTGTGATCGCTTCGGCTACCTGCCCGGCAACAATGTGCTGCACACTGCGCGGCGTGGCGGCAAACAACAGGCCGCACCCGCCCCTTAATGCTGCGCGTGCCGCCAAGGTTATCGCACCCGACATCCCCAATGATCCGCCGACCAAAAGCACCGTACCGAAACTACCTTTATGAGCGTTTGCAGGCCGATGCGGGATAAGACTGCTGATTGCAGCCGCTGTAAGCAAGTTACAGGGCGAACCGGTAAGTAGTGCCGGCGGAAGGCCAATCTGAGCCACTTCCAATCTGCCTGTAAAAGCTGCGCCGGGAAAAAGCAGCAGGCCTTGCTTTGGCAACCCAAAAGTAATCGTCATATCTGCCTGTACCGCAATCTTACGGATTTGCCCGGTGTCGGCGCAAACACCGGAAGGAATATCGACAGATAATACCGGAGCCCTGCCGGCATTTAGCAACGTTATAATTGCCGCATAAAACGAATCTACATCGCGGACAATCCCTGTGCCAAGCAAAGCATCGACTACTAAATCTGCCTGATTAAGCGCTGCTGCCAGCGCTGGTAGCGCACCTTCTTCTTGAAGATTGCGGTGAAAAATCCCCAGATTCTGCAAAATAACAAAATTAACTAAAGCATCGCCTTGATATTCATCCAACGAACCGGTCGTCCATACCGAGACACTTTTTTCCTGGAAGAGGTGGCGTGCGACCACAAAGCCATCGCCGCCGTTATTGCCGCGCCCGGCGATAATCACAATATTGTCACAACTTTCTCTTTCACGGATAGCCTCCGCCACACGCAGACCCGCATTTTCCATAAGCACCACACTTGGGATTCCATAGTCGCGGGTAGCCTGCAGGTCAATTTCACGCATCCTGGCAGCCGTAACAACATCCATCCTTTAGCACCCCCGGCTCAGAGATAAAAAGGCTCGCCTGTGCCTGCCTCTAATAAAAGCTACCGGCAGGCGCAGCCGCAACCGCCGCCGCCATGACCGTGGGCACGTCCCGTTTCCATTCCTGTGATACGGGCTATAGTCTCGTTGATAGCGGCAAGCAATTCTTCCAGATTTTTCTTCGCTGCAAAATAGGCTTTAATTTCAGAATTATCCAGCATTTGTCGCTGATGTGCCGCAAGTATTTCCATTTGCTCTTCCGCAGTCTTCCCATGCTGTTTAATGTCTCGCAAAGCATGCTGCTGTTCGCTGAACTCTTTAAGCAAGTTGCTTGCTTCTTCGCTTGCGTCCATCGCCTCTTTAACACGGACATACTCTCTGTATTGCTCCGATGCCAAGATAGACTCAGCCAAATCTTCCGCTAATCTCAAAGGGTCCATACTTCTCTCCTTACTATTTTGAGTTTCGCTTGTTCTTTAAATCTTCAATCGCCTTATGCAGCGCGTCTGCCGCCAAATTCGAACAGTGCATCTTATTCTCCGGCAAGCCGCCAAGCTCTTCCGCCACCTTTTTATTCGTGATTTCCAGAGCCTCGTCGAGCTTTTTCCCCTTAACCATTTCTGTCACCACACTACTTGTGGCGATCGCCGCTCCGCAACCAAAGGTTCTGAATTTAACATCTTCGATTACATCTTGATCGTTTACTTTAATGTAGATGCGCATAATGTCCCCGCACTTCATATTCCCGACTTCACCAACACCATCCGCATTTTCAATCTCCCCCACATTACGCGGATTAGTGAAATGCTCCATTACTTTCCCCGTATACATCTTATCCACTCCTATTCCTTTTTGCTACATGCATAAACAGAAGACATGGAACGCAACCGCGCCACAATTTCCGGCATTACTTCCAGCACATAATCAATCTCTTCTTCCGTGTTATCTGCTCCAAGTGTCATCCGCAGCGACCCGTGGGCCAACTGATGATCAAGACCCATAGCTATCAGCACATGAGACGGATCAAGCGAGCCGGAGGTACAGGCGGAACCGCTGGAAGCGGCAATTCCTTTCAAATCAAGACTAAGGATCATCGACTCGCCTTCCACATATTTGACGGAGACATTCACATTGCCGGGCAATCGCTGTTCCGGGTGGCCATTTAACTTGGTATCCTCAATTTTCAGCAGCCCCTGAATCAGTTTGTCACGCAGCGCGCCTATTCTGGCAGCGCGATTCTCCCTATCGGCAACGACCACTTCCACCGCCTTGCCCATACCGATGATCCCCGGCACGTTTTCTGTGCCCGGACGCATTTTCCGCTCCTGAGCGCCGCCAAAGTTAAAAACATCCAACTTGGTACCCTTACGCACATACAAGATGCCGACTCCTTTCGGCCCGTAAAACTTATGAGCCGAAAGTGACAACAGGTCACAGTTTAAGTCGTTTACATTCAGTGGGAGCAAACCAATCGCCTGTACGGCGTCAGTATGAAAAGTTATCCCTCGCTCTCGAGCCAGTTTGCCGATATCAGACACCGGCATTACAGTTCCCACTTCGTTGTTTGCCATCATAATCGAAATGAGAATGGTTTTATCTGTAATGGCAGCTTCCACATCTTTAACACTAACCATTCCGTATTGATCTACAGGCAAAACCGTCAGCTCATAGCCCTCTTTTTTCAAAGCAAGACAGGCGTCAAGCACCGCATGATGTTCTACCGCGCTGGTGATCAAATGATTGCCTTTTTTTTGCAGCGCGCGGGCTACGCCTCGGATTGCGATGTTATCAGATTCAGTGCCGCCGGAAGTAAAGATAATTTCCCGCGGTTCGGCGCCAATCCCGGCCGCCACTTTCTCCCGTGCCTCTTCCAGCGCCTTTTTTGTTTCGCGCCCAAAATAATGGATACTAGACGGATTACCATAAAATTCGCCAAAATAAGGAAGCATCGCTTCCAGCACATCGGGATTGACCTGCGTGGTAGCTCCATGGTCAAGATAGATCTTTTTCATCTGATGATCAGCCTCCTATGTAGAGTCGGCCGGTGTATTGATCACATCGGCCAGCGTAATCTCATCCAATACTTCCGCCATCCTGTCCCGCAACCGCTCCCAGATACCCCGGGTTAAACAGGCGGCAATTCTTCCGCAAGCATCACTATTTCCTTCACCCACACACTCCACCGGAGCAATAGGCCCCTCCAGCACGCGCAGTACGTCTCCTACCTTAATTTCTTCCGGCGGTCGGGCCAGCGCGTAGCCTCCTTTAGCTCCACGCACCGACGTAATTAACCCTGCCCGGCGCAAAGGCAAAAATATTTGTTCCAGGAACTGATAAGACAATCCTTCCCGCGCGGCAATTTCCCGCAATGGAATCGGTCCGGCTCGGAATTCCAATGCCAAAATCGTCATAGCGCGAACACCATTTTCTCCTTTAGCAGAAACCCTCATCTATGCATACCTGCCAAATCCCGATAAAATTACTCGGCTTTTTCTCAGCGTACCAGAACCTATCGCTATAGTCAAGAGAAAGTCAATATATTCGCGTAAACTTTTATTGCTCTGTAAGAAATTATGTAGCTACAACCTGTGCCACGGCGTACTCCCGGCAGTGGCTCAGAGAAAGAACAATTTGTTTTACTCCCAGCTCCTCTGCTCTATGCGCAGCCTTGCCGTGCAAAAATACGGCAGGTTCACCGCTAGGCAAAGATAAAATTTCCACATCAGTCCAAGCAATTGAGCCTTGTCCTACCCCCAGGGCTTTAAAGACAGCCTCTTTTCCGGCAAAGCGGACGGCCAAATGTTTTCCAACAGAGGAGCGAGCCGCTAGTTGGCTGATTTCACGCTCAGTAAAGAGTCGTTTGAGAAAAAGCCTTGGTCGTTTGTGATAAGCCCGGCTCACTCTTTGTATTTCAATGATATCAACTCCACAGCGCAGCACACAAATCCCTCTCTATCCATTCTTCCCTGAAAATTCCCTCTTGAACCTACCATGAAATTTCCTCTTGAACCTACCATGAAAATTCCCTCTCCCCCTGGGAGAGGGTTAGGGTGAGGGCAAACATCTTTTATAAGGCTGCCTCAAATTTGTAGCCGATACCCCAGACTGTTTTTAGATATGTGGGGTTTGCGGGATCTTTCTCTATTTTCTCCCGGATGCGCCTGATTAAAACTGTAACAGTGCCGGAATCGCCAAAATATTCATTTCCCCAGACCATATCCAGCAGTTGGTCGCGGCTATAGACTACACCGGGATTGTTAGCCAATACCCATAACAAATCAAATTCCTTGGCTGTCAAGTATACGCCGGTATTATTTAACTTAGTTTCCCGCGTCTTACTATTAATATAGAGCCTGCCGTCGTCAAAAGTGCCTTCTTTCAAACGAGGAGCCAAATCTTCTCCGCCAACCCGACGCAACACGGCTTTAACCCGCAGCGCCAGCTCCGAAGGGCTAAACGGTTTGGTTACATAGTCGTCCACTCCCAAGTTAAACCCCATTGCTTTATCTTCCAGTTCATCTTTAGCAGTGAGAATAATCACGGGAGTATTATCACCACGGCTGCGCATCACTTTGCAAACTTCAAAGCCATCCATTTCCGGCATCATCAAATCCAAAACAATCAGATCCGGTTGTTCAGTAGTGATTTTTTGCATCGCTTCCTTACCGTTACAAGCATGAACAACACGATATGCATCTTTGCGCAGGCTTTGCTCGACAATGCGCCTGATTTTAGGCTCATCATCAACTACCAATATTTTTGTCGTTTTGCTATTCATCGCTTGCCCCCCCCTCCGGCTTTATAAATGGAATCCGTACAGTAAATGTGGTTCCCCTGCCAAGTTCACTTTTTACTGAAACGCTGCCGTCATGCAGCTCTGCCAATGTTTTCACAAGCGCCAACCCCAAGCCTGTGCCGCCGCGCCGACGTTTAAGCGATTCCTCTCCCTGCCTAAATTTTTCAAAAATATGCGGTATTAATTCCGGCGGAATCCCTTCGCCGGTATCAGCTACAGAAATGGCTGCAAACTTCTTGTCTGCTTCTGCGGAAACTATTATCTCCCCTCCTTCTTTAACAAATTTAATCGAATTGGAAATAAGATTGCAAATTATTTGCCGCAACCTTTCCGGGTCACCCATTAAAAGCGGCAACTCCGATTTAGCAACCGTTAGACGAATATTGTTCTGGTAAGCAATAGCAGACATGGTACGGCGTACAACACGGAAGACATCGTTTAAATCAACCTTCTCTTTTTCAACACGCAAAGCGCCCGCCTCAAATTTAGCCATATCCAAAATATCACTAATTAAAATCATCAACTGCTGAGCACTCGTTTTAATATCCAGCAAGTCCTCTTTTTGCTCTCCGTTTAGCGGACCTGGGATCTCATCCAAAAGAATCTCACAGAAAGCCACTATAGACGTGAGCGGCGTTTTCAGTTCATGGGTGACTGTAGCCATAAATTCACTTTTCAAACGGCTGTTTTCGCTTAACTTATAATTGAGCTGGGTCAGATATTTTTGCCCTTCCTGCAAACGCAGGTTGGCTGCTTCAATCTCCCGCGTACGGGATTTCACCTTACGCTCCATATTCTGATAAAGATCTTTTAAAGTGTTAACCATCACAGCAAATTCATCTGCTAAAGCAGCCACCTCGCCATATGCGGCAATATCATGAAATTTAGCATTCAAATCACCTTTGCCCACCTGCTGAGCCATGTTTGCAATCTGCTGCAAAGGGCGAGTCACTAAACGCTCGGTTAAGAACAAACTGCCAAGCAAAATAGTAACAAGTAAAACTATGCTGAAAATCAATAAACTGTTCCTGCTGTCAACAAGTGTGTGCTGCGTTTCGCTCATAGGGATTAACAGACTGATAGCGCCCGCCAGCTCCCCTTCCCGCAAACCTTCGCGCGCAAAACCAGCCACATCCGGCTCGCCGGCAGGCTCGCCGTGACAAGCTAAACAGGCCTGTTCCAGATAGATCGGTGTAATATAACGGAAAACTTGTCTGCCGTTTAGCCGGTATTCTGTGTACAGCTCAGATAGCTCTGGGTTCTCCACAAATTTGCCAAGAGCCTCACGTTCGAACGCATCCGGCAAGTTTTCCGGATTACGGGCATTTAGCCTTGTCTGTTTAATAATAAAATGTGTCCGCCCGGCTAAGAGGTCGCTTACTCCATTGCCGTCTGCTGCCGGTTTTAAGTGTTTAAACTCAATCTTTCCTGCGGCATCATAGTTAAACCGGTGCTGATTTTCTGCGGCGAACGAGCGCATGGCAGCAAACTGCTCAGTCAAAGCAGAAGCTTTGTTTTTCAAGTGAGAAAACTCGCTGCTCCTTAATTTGGCGCTGCTCCAAAAAAAATTCAAAGTCAAAATGGTAATTGTCAATAGACTCAAAATCCAGAGATAACGCCACACAAGTGAACGCCTGTGCAGAAAAAACATAAAGAAACCACCTTCGCCAAAAGTAAAAACCAGCCGTGTTAATTTCGACAAAAGCAGCCTATTTCCTTTTTATCTCCTGATTTACACTGCCGCGGCACAAGCCTAAACTTTTTCTTCCCGCTCTGTTGCCTTAGGTTCCGGCCCGTGGTAGAGATAATAATTACATTGAATCCTGCCATTGTATAGTTTTCTTTTTTTGCTGGCAGGCCGTCCGAATATCTGCTCGAAACCCAAATGAGATGTAAGCAAAAATAATGACCAAGTCGGATGTTTTGCAATTAACTCGCGCATTTCCCGGTAAATAGCTTCGGCTTCCCGCACTTCACCCAATCTCTCTCCATAAGGAGGGTTACAGATTATTGAACCGTACTCATAACGCGAACGAAACTGTGCCAAAGGCAACTGTTGAAAATGAATATATTTTTCCACTCCAGCCTTGCGAGCATGATGCCTCGCAAGATTGAGTACCTTTTCATCAATATCGGTACCGATAATCCGCAAATTCCGCCCCCAGAGAGCTGTGCTTCTCGCCTCTTCCCGACCTCTTAGCCATAATTTGGCGGGGATCTGGGGCCATGATTCCGCCGCAAAACGGCGGTTCACTCCCGGAGCCAAATTAAGCGCCAACATTGCTGCTTCAATAGGAATAGTTCCCGAACCGCAGAGCGGGTCAGCCAGCACCCGTTCTGCGCGCCAATTGCTCAAGCGCACTAAAGCGGCCGCCAGCGTTTCCCTAAGCGGAGCCTCGGTAGCCAATTCCCTGTAACCTCGTTTGTGTAACCCGGCACCGCTTGTATCTACGGTAAGCGTAACTCTATCTTTTAGCAGCGCCACCTCTATTTTATATCGCGGCCCCGTTTCCGCAAACCAGCTCTGTTTATATGACTGTTTGATTTTCTCCACGATTGCCTTTTTAACGATAGCTTGGCAGTCAGACACGCTAAACAGTTTGGATTTGATTGATTTACCATCTACCGGAAACTCCGCGTCTGCAGGCAAAAGATCTGCCCAAGGCAGAGCCTTAGTCTGCTGAAATAACTCCTCAAAAGTGGTGGCGTCAAACTCACCCATTTTCAGCAAAACTCGATCGGCGGAACGGAGCCAGAGATTTGTCCGGCACAACGCTTCCTCATCACCTCGGAAGGTGACGCGACCGTTCTCCACCAGTTGATCAGTATACCCCAACGCTTTTAACTCTTTTGCTACCACTGCTTCCAAGCCGAAGGCGGCGGTGGCAATAAGTTCAATTTTTGCCATTGCTACTCTCCTACATCTCAAAATATATCCGCGATTTAAACTGCTAACTTCCGGATTTGCAGCTCAACTCCAGATAATAATCCTAACTTAGTTTAAGCTTTTGTTTGCTTATCCTCCTCAGCGATCACCGCCCCTTCCCGATTGACCCGCCAGTTTAGATATGCTCCGGTAAAAACAAAAAATACGCCCGCATAACCTAATGCGTCAGGAAATTCCCTCCACAGCAACATGCCAATAAACATGGCAAAAATTGTATTGCCGTAAGAGTAGATAGATAGCTCACTCGCCTCACCGTAGCGGTATGCATGTGTCATGAAAAATTGGGCGATTGTGGCAGTCACCCCTACAACCAAAAGAACCTGCAACTGAAAAAAGTCCGGCATCACAAATCCCCGCACAAGCATAAACGGCAGAGTAGCGAAAGTGCTAAAACCGGTGAAATAAAAAACGATAATCTGCGGATGGTCAGAAGCGCGCAGATGACGAATAACAGTATAGGCAGCCGCTGTAAAAAATGCGGAGAGAAGTCCAGCCAAGGCTGGCAGCAACTGATAGCCTGTCCCGGGTTTTACAATCAGAAATACTCCTAAGATAGCAACCATAATTGCCAGCCACTGCATTTTAACAATCTTTTCTCGTAGGAACAGAAATGCCAATACAAGCACAATGAAAGGATTCATCTGGTTGAGGATTACCGCATTAGCCAGCGGCAACCGGTCAATTGCGTAAAAATATGAAACAAGACCAAGGAAACCAAAAAGAGAACGATAAAACAAAGCTCTCTTATCGCTTCCCGCAAATCCCCTGCCTGAATGCCAAATGATTAATCCCGAAACAAAAAAACCCACCAGGTTACGGAAAAAAACCTTCTCCATGGCAGGCAAATCACCGGCTAACTTTACGGCGGCAGCCATCGCAGCGAAAAAAAGCGATGACATTACCATATAAAAAATACCTTTGTTCCTCTCCGCCATCCTGTTCCCACTCACCCCAGGCCATTATACCTTAGTTACCGCTTGCAGAGCTTTGCAGCCGGCAATCTTAATAATTTAACTTCTTAATCCGTTATTTTTAACTCGACCGGCCTTACTCCACAGTGACACTTTTAGCCAAATTCCTCGGTTTATCCACATCGCAGCCGCGCATAACGGCAACATAATATGAGAGAAGCTGGAGGGGAATGACAGTGAGCACCGGGGCAAAAATCGGATCAGTGAGCGGGATTGCAAAAACATCATCCACTTCTTTGCCTGTTTCGTTGTCACCTTGATTGACGATGGCTAATACATAGGCATCTCTGGCTTTTACTTCTTTGACATTGCTCCACATCTTTTCATAAAGGTCCGGCTGAGTGGCTAAGGCGATGACTGGAATATTTTCTGTGATGAGAGCCAAAGTGCCGTGTTTTAATTCACCGGCTGGATATGCTTCCGCATGAATATATGAGATTTCCTTTAACTTAAGTGATCCTTCAAGGGCAACTGCATAGTCAAGGCCACGACCGATAAAGAAAGTATCCTCCCAATCCTTAATCCGGCGAGCAAATTCTTTGAGAACTTCCTCCTTCTTGAGAATTGCGGCAACGTCCGCCGGCAGCTTACTTAGCGCTGCCGTCATAGCCATGATCTTTTCTTCAGGAATCAGTCCGGCGATCTGACCGATTTGCAGAGCAAACAAATACAATACTATCAGCTGAGTAATATATGCTTTAGTAGATGCTACGGCTATTTCCGGTCCGGCCCAAGTGTAGATGACACGAGCTGCTTCCCGGGAGACGGTGCTGCCAACAACATTGGTGATAGCCACCACCGGACTTCCTTTCTCCTTGGCAAGACGCATAGCTGCCAGCGTGTCAGCAGTTTCTCCCGATTGGCTGATCACAACCACAAGCGTGTCTTCTCCAAGAAGCGGATTCCGATAACGAAATTCCGAGGCGACATCGACTTCTACCGGCAGGCGAAGCAACTTCTCAAAAACATATTTTCCCACTAAGCCTGCATGATAAGCAGTGCCGCAGGCCACCATAACCACCTTTTTTAATTGCCAAATTTCATCTTCTGCCAGATTCAGCTCTGCCAGATTGACAAGTCCGTCAGCAGTAATCCGACTGCGAAGCGTATCGCGAATGGCCTTTGGCTGTTCGTGAATTTCTTTCAGCATGAAATGCTCAAAGCCTTCTTTTTCGGCGGCCACCACATCCCATTCCACATTAAACACTTCCTTGGTCAGCAGCCGGCCGCAGCATTCCACAATCACATCGTCACGTGAGACTTCCGCCAGTTCGCCATCTTCCAGAATAATCGCTTTGCGAGTATATTTCAGCAATGCCGGAATATCTGAGGCGATAAAATTTTCACCTTCCCCGAGACCGATAACAAGCGGACTGTCTTTTCGGGCGCAAATCAAACGATGGGGATCACGCTCACTCATCACCACCAAAGCATAAGAACCGCTGACCTTTTCTAAAACTTGACGAACTGCTGCTTTTAGGTCACCGCGGAAATAATGTTCTACCAGATGTGCCAGCACTTCTGTGTCAGTTTCAGAACGGAAAATATGTCCTTCCGCTTTAAGCCATTCGCGCAGTGCCTGATAATTTTCAATAATCCCGTTATGAATGACCACATATTCTCCGGTACAATCACTGTGAGGGTGAGCATTCATGTCGCAAGGGCGGCCGTGGGTGGCCCAACGGGTATGACCGATTCCCATGGTGCCAAAGGGAACATGCTCTCCTATTTTTTCCTCCAATTTACGCAACCGGCCCACCGATTTCATAATCTCCAACTGATCTTCATCCAACAACGCAACACCCGCAGAATCATAACCGCGGTATTCCAACTTAGACAAACCATCTATAAGGATGGGGTATGCTTGTTTTTCCCCAATATAACCGATTATCCCACACATGTTTAATTAAATTCTCCTTTCCAAACAGACCATGACACCCTTTTGTCGCGGTAATCGCTTACCGGTATTGTGGGAATCTTACGGCCGTGGTTCGGCCGGGAGGCATCCGCCGAAAAATCGATAAACCTCCTCCTCGTCAACACACAAGCTGTGTGTCCTGGCGCTTGAAAATATGCAGCTCTCCATCTACACCCCCTTCTCTCTTTTACTCATTTACTCATTCAAGCCATCTCCCTCTTAATCACCTCCGCCAACTCATTAGCCATTGTATGCAGCTCATCCTCATTTGGCCCCTCAAGCATCACACGTATCAACGGTTCTGTTCCGGAAGGCCGAACCAACAACCTGCCCGCATCTGCCAATTTCTTCTCCACATCAACCATGGCTTGGCTAATCCTGAGGTTTGTCTCCCAGCCGGCACTCGACTTAACGCGACAATTAACAAGCACCTGCGGATAACGGGTAAAGCTGGCTGCAAGACTTGAGAGCATTTGTTGCTTATCGACGATAACGGCAGCAAGCTGCAGAGCTGTCAGCACTCCGTCGCCCGTAGTGTTATGGTCTAGGAGAATGATATGTCCGGACTGTTCTCCCCCCAAATTATAACCTCCGGCCAACATTTCCGCCAATACATAACGGTCTCCCACTTTCGTGCGCAAGATGGTGAAACCATGCCTATCGGCAGCTTTTTCCAGACCAAGATTACTCATAACGGTGGAAACAATCGTGTTCTTACGCAAAAGTCCTTTTTCATGCAAAGCCATAGCTAAAATCGTCATAATCGCATCGCCGTCTACTAAGTTGCCAAATTCATCTACTGCCAGCACACGGTCGGCATCACCGTCAAAACTAAAACCGAGATGCGCATCATTTTCTCTCACAGCACGACCTACTGTTTCCGGGTATGTCGACCCGCAGTTTTTATTGATATTAATTCCGTCTGGATTGTCATGAATAACAATTACCTCTGCACCGAGGGCACGAAATGACTGGGGTGCCAGACGGTATGCGGCACCGTTTGCACAGTCCAAAACAATGCGCAGACCTGTCAAACGACTAGGCACAGTGGAAAGCAGATAATGCAAATAGCGGCTTTCCGCCTCATTGTCCGGAAAAACACGGCCGATCTGTTCGCCTTCCGGTCGGGGAAGGTTGTCCAGATGTTGAAAATAAAGCTCTTCAATTTCCTCCTCAATCTGATCGGCTAGCTTAAAGCCGTCGGCATTAAAAAATTTGATTCCATTGTCCGGGTAAGCATTGTGTGAAGCAGAAATCATCACACCGCCGCAACCGCCGAGTTCTTTTGTGAGCCAGGCAGTAGCCGGTGTGGAAATTACACCTGCTGAATAAACATCAACACCAGCCGATGTCAAACCGGCAATGAGCGCACCCTCCAACATGGGGCCGGAAATACGTGTGTCACGGGCTACAAAAACGGCGTTTTTGCCTCTCCGCTTCTGCGAAAGCAAATACGCCCCGATTCTCCCGATTTTAAAAGCCATTTCAGGAGTCAATTCCCGGTTTGCTACCCCGCGGACTCCGTCAGTGCCAAAAAGTTTTCCCATATTACCTTTTCTCCTCCCGGATTAAAACTATTGTAGTATAGCATAACAGCTCACCTTTTACAATTACTACTGCTGTTCAATCACAATTTCCACCTGAACTTTGCTGGCAAATAAACTGCTCACGCCTTCGGGCAAACCTCTAAGAGGCAGTTCAAGCGTGATATTTCCGGTAGCGTTTGTAATATTTACAGGTTCGGTTATCAGTTCACTGATAGCGGCCAAGTCTTCTTCAGAACCCTCCAGTGTTACAGCTGCCGGCGTTACTGTTAGCTGACGAACGACATAGCCGGCTGCCGGCTCCCCGCTCAACGGAACACGGACAGGCACAGTTTTCTGCGGTTTAGAGAATGGAATCATGATTTCAACTATCTCAGGGTTAACCACAAGATTATTAACTACTTCTCCGGCTGCGTCGACAGCCTGCACAGGCACCATCTGCACACGATCACCGTCGGCACCCTCCACGTTCACCGTAACCTTGGCTCGATCGACACGGGCAAGCAGAGAGCGTGGACCGCGCACAAAAACTGCGCCCGGCAGTATGCGAGGTTCCCCCATCACAAACCCGGCAGCAGGTGAACCGGTTATTTCCAAAACTATAGGCTTTTGCGGTGACTCAACGACTTCTAGTGTTACCGCTACTTGTTGCGGAAAAAAAGAGAGAACCCGCACACCACGCGGCACTTCCGCCGTGGGAAAAATACGGTGCTGCCCCTCACCTAATCCCTCCAGGCTTACACTGGCTTTAATATTTTCCGGGGTAATCTCATTAATTAAATCCGCCCGGCCGTTTAACACCACGTCTATTCTCTCGGGAATTTGCATTATTTCCAGCCGTTCATCCAAGTTAAACCAAGTAAGCGGAACATTGCGAAAGGTGCGAGTTACCTCCGGGATATTAGCACGCAAAGCATCGCCTGTAACATATACCCAAAGCATCATTGCCAGAAAAAAAGCAAAAACTTTTACCACAGTGTTATTTTTTAGGAGGCGTTCCATCATCTCAATTCGACCTCCATTGCCAGAAACTCTGGTTTTGAGCGGGCGGCTTGCATAAATTGATCAGCAACTGTTTCAGCGTTTTATCATCCAGGTAACGAGTCAGCTTTCCATTATTGGTGATCGAGACCACGCCTGTCTCCTCGGAGACGACAATTGCCACAGCATCCGATTGCTCAGAAACGCCAAGAGCAGCGCGGTGCCTGGTACCCAGTTCCGTACTAAGATTCGGATTTTCCGTCAACGGCAGATAACAGCCCGCAGCCATCATCCGGCTGCCGCGGATAATGACTGCTCCGTCGTGCAAAGGGCTACGGGGCAGAAAAATATTGATTAACAACTCCGCAGTCACCTGACCGTCAATATAAATCCCTGTTTCTATCAATTCGTTAAGCCCTGTTTCCCGCTCCAGCACAATAAGGGCGCCAAGACGTTTTTTCACCAACACCTGAACAGCTTTAATCAATTCATCCAACATCAGCTCAAAATCTGTATCGGCATAGAGATAGCTGCTGCGCGCAAAAATTTTACCGCGGCCTAAGGTTTCCAATGCTCTGCGCAATTCCGGCTGAAATAGAATGGCGATAGCCACAAGCCCGATCGCCATCATATTGCGTAAAAGCCAATGAAATGTATGCAAGCCAATCTGTCCGCTTACCACCGTTGTAATCAACAGCACAGCAAGTCCCTTTACCAATTGCTCCGCCCGTGTTCCGCGGATAAGAATAATCGCTTTGTAAAAGACATAGGTAACGAGGGCGATATCGAGCAGACTCAACCAATTTAAAGCAGTAATTATTTGCAGAAATTGCGCCACAGTCGTCACCTCCGGAAGCAAAGGGTAAATATTCCACTCGACTGTCTTCTTAATTCGCTAACCGGTTGCAGAAAACCTGCCGTCCCGCGTCTGCTTAAGTTTTTTTACCTGGAAGCTCAACGGCGGCGGAAAAATTCCCTGGTCAATCCCATAATCACACTGCTTAGCCCCCAAAGACCAATGAGATTCGGGATAGCCATCAAACCGTTTAAAGTATCGGCCAAGGCCCAGACTGTCCTTAGCCCGCCCATGGCTCCCACAGGGATTAACAAAATCCAGACTACTCTATATAAAATTACTGAACGAGTGCCGGCCAAATATTCACAGCATTTTTCACCGTAAAACGACCAAGCGACGAGCGTAGAGAAGGCGAAAAATATCAGACTAACCGCCACAACATATCCGCCAATCCCCGGCAGTCCCCGGCTAAATGCGGCGGTAGTCAGAGCCGCGCCCTCAAGCCCTTCAATCCAGACACCTGTTACCAGAATTGTGACGGCAGTTATCGTGCAGACAATATGAGTGTCAAAGAAAACTTCAAACATCCCCCAAAGCCCCTGTCTGGCCGGATGGTCGGTTTTTGCGGTAGCGTGGGCTATGGAAGCGCTGCCAAGTCCTGCTTCGTTAGTAAAAATACCGCGTGCCACACCGAAGCGAAACGCTTGCAGCACACCGGCTCCGGCAAAGCCACCTACAGCGGCACTGCCGGTAAAGGCATGACCGATAATGGCAGCCAAAGCGGCGGGGATCCGTTCGGCAAACCAAAAGAGAATCAAGATAGCAGCAAGCAGATAAAATGCCGACATCAGCGGAATTAATTTGGCGGTAACAGCAGCCACCCGGTGAATGCCCCCCAAAATCACGAGCGCTGTGGCAACCGATAAAACTAGGCCTGTCACCGGAGGCGGAATATTAAAGACATGATAAACAGCGTCTGACGCTGAGTTGGCTTGCACCATATTGCCGATGCCAAAAGCGGCAAGTGAAGCAAAAAGAGCAAACAGCACGGCCAGAAAACGTTTATTCAAACCGTATTCCAAAAAATACATCGGCCCTCCTACTACCATGCCGTTCTGACTGGTTTGCCGGTAGTGGACTGCTAAGACGACTTCCGCATATTTTGTCACCATCCCAAAGAAAGCAGAAACCCACATCCAGAAAATCGCGCCCGGACCTCCCAGAGTTATGGCGGTTGCCACGCCAGCGATATTTCCTGTGCCGATTGTGGCAGCAAGCGCGGTAGTCAGTGCCTGGAAGGGCGTCATTTCCCCCCTGCCGCTCTTTTCCGTTTGAAAAATGCCAAAGAGAGTTTCTCTGAGCATCAGGTTAAAGCAGCGAAGCTGCAGAAATTTACAGCGCACCGTCAGAAAGATGCCGGTGGTGAGAATGGCTGCAGTCAGCACCTGTCCGCCGACAAAACCATGCAGCAATTGATTGAAGTAGCCGAAAATCTCTGTAATGCCCAAAGCCAGACCCCCGTCCATCTTCTCTCAAAAATAGTATGCCGTCGGACAGGGAAAACATGTTTATTATTTTTGGGCGAATTTAAAGCTGGGCACAATGAGGACACTTGCCGTCTCTGAAATTTAACTGCACCCGGTAACCGTCTCTGTGAATCAGCTTCATACCGCATTGTGAGCAATAAGTATGAGCCAAGTTATGTCCCGGAAGATTACCAAGATAGACATATTGCAGCTTTTCTTTGGCTATGGCCGCAATATTCTCCATTAATGCCACAGGCGTCGCCGGCAGCGTAAATTTATATTGCGGGTAATAACGTGAAAAATGGACGGGGATAGCAGGATTTATCTCTGCAACCCAGGCGGCAAAGCGGCGGATGTCGGCTTCACTGTCGTTAAGCGTGGGAATTACCAGATAAGTAAGCTCCAGATGAGCCGCAGCAGCAGCCGTTTCCACGTAGCGCAAGACCGGTGCTAAGCGACCGCCGCAGTACCGGCGGTAATAATCTTCATTAAATGCTTTTAAATCAATATTTATCGCGTCAATATAGGGGAGCAACTCCCGCAATGGCGCTTGATTTAAGAAGCCGTTTGTGACGAGCACATTTTTATATCCCCGCTTGCGGACAAGCATAGCTGTGTCCAAGAGATACTCATACCAGATGCCCGGTTCTGAATAGGTGTATGCAATCCCCAGTGGATTTTGCTCTGAGTAACTTTCCAGCAATGCCAATAATTCAACCGGTATCAGCCTTACACTTTCCAAGCCAGGAGCTCCTGTTGCCAGTTGCCAGTTCTGGCAAAAACCACAACTCAAATTGCAGCCTACCGTGCCGACGGAAAAAATCTTGCGGCCGGGATAGAAATGATAGAGCGGTTTTTTTTCAATTGGGTCCATGGCCATCGCCGCGCATAAACCATAATTCATGCTAAAAAGTCTGCCGTCTTTTTCTTGGCGCACACCGCACAGACCGGTTTCGGCCGCCCTTAAAGCGCACAAATGCGGACAAAGCAGACAACGAACACCCGCGTCTTGCTTCTCATAATATAGCGCTTCATGCATCAATTTCTCCCTCCCCTTAATAGTAACGTGTCACCAGGAAACGAGAAATTTGATAATTCTCCTCCGGCATAATCCCGGCTTTTTCAAGAGCAATCGACAGTTGCTTCTCCACCGTATCTACACCTTCCAGATCCGGCAGAAGAAGACCTTTTCGCCCGCCTTTTTGTACAATCACGCCATATTTTTTTGGATCAAGTTCATCCGCCCCGCTAATAGGTTCCGGAGGGGATAAGACATCGACTGAATACTCCAAAAGCGGCAACTCCTCCACAGACACCGGCGGAAAACGCGGGTCATAAAACCCGGCAGAAATAGTATTTTCTATAATTTCTGCGGCAAGATTCTCCTCCACCGGAGCTATAGTGCCGATACAACCCCGCAGTTGCCCGTTGATTTTTAGCGAGACGAAAACACCGGCTTGTTGAGCTAAAAGCGAGGAGTCAACAACCGGTTCAATAATTTCTCTGTGACGCACAAACGTCTCCAATGTGTTGCGTGCCAACCGCACAAGCTCACTTTCCGTTTCTCGCTCATTTATTTTTACAGTGCCTGAGGGGGTAAGATCTGCCACGAGGTAACCTACACCAAACGGCGCCTCATAAGAGATGACCTCCGGTTGCACGCTTTGACCATCCAGAATCCCCAGACAAATCACAAGCGAGCGGTAGCCGCATTCTCCCGCGTCTGCCAACAGCCGCTCGTCCATCTCCAAAATAGACTGCGGCTCAAAACGCTCAAGCAGTCGGATTACTTTTTGGTCGAACTCTTTGCCGGCTGCTGAATAACCGGCTGGCGCATCTTTCGTCAGGCGATGCGAAAGGTCGCCACTCGCCACAACGGCAACAGGACGCTTCAGGCGAAGCAAAGCTCGTTGCACAGCTTGTCCGAAAGCAAACAGTTGTTGCGGCGCAAGCTGTCCGAATGTAATATGGACAAGCGGCAGCTGAACATCTTTTTTAGCTAAAAAATACAGCGGCACCAGCGCACCATGGTCCAAACCAGCCGATAGCCCATAGGCTGCAGCGCTGCGCTCATCCAGCAATACAGTACGTATCCCCGCCTTGTCGGCTTCAAGCTCGATGGCTGCAAGTAGCTGCATGTCATTCTGATAAGCAAACCGTACGCCGGGAGCACCAAAGCGAGCAAGTGACCCCTCGAGTATTTTTGCGGACAATAATGCCACCGCGTCATAAAACAGCGGTCCATGCGGTGTAATCAGCACAATTGTTTCCGCGTCGCTTTTTTTTAGACGACCTGCCATTTCTAACATCGCTTCAGCAGTAGCAGCCACTTTTTGGCTCTCCGCACCACCTACCTCCAAAATCAGAATGGGCGGATGCGGATAGATTCCGGCATGAGACACAGTCCGCACGACAGTTCACTCCAATCTGCTTTTTTTAACTATTATTGCCAAAAATTTGCTTCTCTACATCTATTTTAGCTGATTCTCTGGCTCCGCGGCAATCTATAATCGTAAAATAAGGAGTCTCAACCTCTTTAATTTTAGCTTAGTGATCTTACAGTGCTGCCGTCCGGACACTAAAAATAGAGAAAGGATTTTAAAAATAGAAGCACGAATATATGTTTATCGCTGCAAGCCTAGCTGTTCAACATACTTTAACACAGCCAAGTAGATAGCCCAGGCCAATTTGCTTTGGTATTCCGGTTGCTTCAACAACTGAGCCTCCTGCGGATTTGAAATAAATCCTGTCTCCACTAAAACTGCAGGTATCTGCACCTCGTTTAAAATAAAATAATCACCTGATTGAGCTTGGCGGGTGGTATTTGTCAAGACGCGGCTTAATTCATGCTGTATCATGCCCGCCAAAAGCTTTGCTCCCTCGCAGCCACTTTTAAAAAACACCTGGGCTCCGTGCCAGCGGGAATCCCTGGTAGCGTTCACGTGGATACTGATTAATAAAGATGGTTCGGCGTCAGTGATTATTTTCAGCCTGTTTTGCATATCCCGCTTTTTCTTCGCTCCCGCTGTCGGCAATACGAGCAAATCCCGGTCAGTCTCTCGCGTCATGACAACACGGGCGCCGGTTGCTTGCAGATAGTCGCGCAAAATAAGCGCAATATTTAGCGCCACCGTTTTTTCCTCAAGCTTATCTCGCCAAACGCCGGGGTCGTACCCGCCATGTCCGGGATCAATAACCACCGTTTGCCCCACAAGGCGCAGAGCGGGTACTGCAACTTCCTGACGCCCTGCAATGATAATCTGCAGAAACAAACCTCCTGCCGCCAACAGGAAAACCGACATCAAGACAATTAAAAGATTTAGACGTGTTTTTTGTAAAGCGAAAATGATAACCTGCATTGAAACTCCCTCCTCATCTCTAAAAAATATGACGAGGAATCGCAGCTTATGAGAAAAGGAGTGTCCATGAAACAACATCCGAATTTGCAACTTTTTCTGACTTTTTTCCTAATCGGGGCCACTACCTTTGGCGGCGGTTATGCTATGCTGCCAATCATCCACCGCGAAATAGTAGAGCGTCACCGTTGGTTGGCGGAAGATGAATTTATTAATGTCTTGGCAGTCGCTCATTCTTCGCCGGGGGCGGTAGCTGTAAATTCGGCTGTATTCATCGGCTGCAAACTGCGTGGTTTCCCGGGAGCCATGGCTGCGCTGCTAGGCTCGATTCTGCCTTCCTTTTTAGTAATTTTAGCTATAGCCGTCTTTCTCAACCGTTTTGCCGAACATCCAGCGGCAATGGCAGCCTTTGCCGGAATTCGTCCCGCCATCGCCGCTCTGATAATAGCTGCGATGCTTAAATTAGGCAAACCAACGCTGAAAAAACCGGTGAAGTTAGTTTATCTGCTGGGTTTTTTATTGCTTTCCGCCGTTTTTAATGTCCACCCAATAGTCATCATCTTGCTCGGAGCCGGCAGCGGCTTACTGCTCGCTTACTTAGGAAATAACGGTGAGAAAAAGGGAGAGCAAACGTGATTATTTTAGAACTATATTTGTCCTTTTTAAAAATTGGTGCTTTTAGTATCGGCGGCGGCTATGTGATGCTGCCGTTAATTCAGCAAGAAATCATCGAAAACCGTGCTTGGCTAACGCTGCCGGAGTTTCTGAACATCCTTGCTATTGCAGAGATGACTCCAGGCCCGGTAGCTATAAATTCGGCAACTTTTATCGGCTACCAGGCAGGAGGCTTCTGGGGGGCGGCATTTGCCACTGCCGGAGTAGTAACTCCTTCGCTAGTGCTGATGGTAGCTGCGGCCTCATTTTTAAGCCATTTTTATGAAAACCGTTGGGTTCAAGCTGCTTTAGACGGACTGCGTCCTGCCGTGCTCGCCCTGATAGCTAGTGCAGCCATTTTTGTCGCAGAATCTGCCGTAGTAGACATACTGTCCGCTATATTCTCTTTAACGGTAATAGCCTTACTATTGTTAACGCGCATCCATCCTGTACTTACCTTGCTTTTAGCTGCAGCCGCAGGAGTAATTTTTTATTTATAGAGGAGCTAAAGGGCGGGTTTGAAACCCGCCCCTACGACACTTCTCATTACGTCGGAAACAAGATAATTTCCTGCTACAAAAATTCCCCTCCCCTGGAGGGGTGCCCGCAAGGGCGGGGTGGTCGCGTGGACGAGTGGGACAAATCACCTGTCCCCCTGTTTTGGCCTACTATTTTCATTAATCGTCTGCGCAGGCACACCCCCGACAAAAGTGCCTGGGGATATGTCACGGTTCACCAGAGAATGGGCAGAAACTACTGCAGCATCACCGATGCTCACACCGGCTATAATAGTGGTGTTCGCGCCGATCATCACATCCCGACCGATAATAACTTCTCCTGTATTCCACTCCCTGATTAAGAATTCATGAGCAAGCACAGTAACATTATAGCCGATTACGGAGTTATCACCGACTGTAATAAGTTGCGGGAAAAATACATCGAACATTGCCATTAGCCCCACAGAAACATTCTTGCCGATTTTGATGCCCACTAATCTGTAAAGACTGTTCTTCAGTTTCAAGCTGGGAATAAAACGGCAAAGGTAAATGATAGCAAAGTTCAAACAAACGCGCAGCGGATTTACATAGCTTGTCCAATAGCAAAGCGAATTTTTAGGACCTGGCGACCGGTGAACTGTAACCCTTCTCATATATTTTGTACCACCATAATTATCTCGGCTAACCTTTGTTTAAACTCATGCCGCTCTACCACGTTGCCCGTCACAAGGATATTGGCACCCGCCTCTACCAGTTGCTTAGCCACCGCAGCCGTGCGAATACCTCCGCCCACAATCAGCGGCAGATCAACCGTTTTTTTCACTGCTTTTACCATTTCAGGAGGAACGGTAACCGGGGAACCGCTGCCGCACTCCAAGTAAAGGTATTTTAGGCCCATGATTTCCGCTGCGGCTGCGTAACCGCTTGCGACCCAGTTGTTCTCACGATCCAGTAAATCTGCTTCACCAATTTCTCCCGCACGCATCCCGGGAGAGACAATCAGATAACCGGTGGGCAATAACTCAACGTTCAATCTTTTTAATAGTAATGAGCTTTCGGCTTGCGAACGAATTACATAACGAACATTGCGGGAATTTAAAAGTGAAATATAGAGTACCGCATCAAAACTTAAACTATAGGCTTTGTCCTGCCCCGGGAAAAAGATAACAGGCTTTTTGCTGACGGCTTTTACAGCATCAACTGTATGCGACAGATTAGTCTGTGAAATACCGCTGGAACCGCCTATCAAAAAACCATCAGTCCCTAATTCATCTGCGGTAAACGCAACTTCAGCAGCGCGTTCCGCTGATTGCTTGGCAGGATCAATCAACGTTAAGTGTGCGGGACGATTTATAATGATTTCATCCAAAATTTTCTGCACTTGCAACAACAAAATCACTTCCCTCCAAGCAACTAGAGCTATTATAGACAATTATGAACGCTATTTCAATTCTTTCCATTTATAATACAGCAAAAAACGTGCCTGCACAAAAAATCTCGCAAGACTATTCGAAAACAAGCTGTTCTCCGGCGGAAAAACGGCATAGAGTCATTTTTATTTGATTTTTTCTGCATATTCAGTATATAATATTGTAAGTGCCACTGTTTTCCGTGGGATAGGGAATCTATACTCCTTTGGTTTGGTTTGTTAGATATCTCAGTCCACTGGAAGAAAATCAGGGGAACCAAAACTGAGGAGGGTTTTTACATGTACAGTGACAAAACGTTAGCATGCCGGGATTGCCAAGGAGAGTTTATCTTTACCGTCGGGGAACAGGAATTTTATGCAGAAAAGGGTTTTGAAAATGAACCTGCACGTTGCCCATCCTGCCGCTCCAACCGCAGACAGCGCAGCAGTGGTGGTGGCGATCGCAGTGAACGCGGTGAGCGCCGCATGTATAGCGTGACTTGCTCTGCCTGTGGAATCGGAACAGAAGTGCCGTTTAATCCCACATCTGATCGCCCGGTATACTGCCGTAGCTGTTTCCAAAGCCGCTAAGCCAAGCAAGCTGTTATTTTGTCTAAAATCAGGCTGTTTTGCTCTATTGAGACGCCTGATTTTTTTCTTGACAGAACAGTCCGTTGCTGGCTATAATTAGAAGCAATTAAAAGCAATAATCCTTTAAGCAATGACAGGGAAGTTGGATAACGAACGGATCTGCAGCGAGCTGGGGGTGGTGAAAGCCCGGCGATTGCGAGTTATTGAGGTTCGCCCTTGAGCTCCGCGCTGAACATTAGTAGGCGCTGGCGGTCTCCGCCGTTATCCGGATAGGGTATCGACAAGTTTCCGTACCCGAAACAAGCGGGAGTGCTTATAAGCATTCAACTAAGGTGGTACCGCGGGAGAAATCTCTCGTCCTTTCAGGACGTGAGTTTTTTTTTAGCAAGTGATAGTTGGAGGTGAAAAGAATGTTAGGAATGCAGGATCTTTGGATTTCGGCTGCATGGCTGCTTTCTATCGGTTCGGCGGTTGGCTGCGTAGTTTATGGTGCTCTTAACTGGCACTACGAAAGCGAGGAGGAATAAGCGGTTATGAACATTCCCATCCTCTCTGCGGCAGTAATCATTTTCCTCAGTATTATGACCGGATTAATGTATCTGGGTTCCAGAAAAACAAAAACAGACAATGATTTTCTCGTGGCAGGTCGTAGCATGCATCCCTGGATCATGGCTCTTTCGTACGGGGCTGCCTTCATCTCTACATCGGCTATCGTCGGTTTTGGCGGCGCTGCCGGGCTATTTGGTTTTTCACTGCTTTGGCTCACCGTTTTGACCATTTTTATCGGAATCTTTATCGCTTTTGCTTTATTTGGGCCAAGAATCCGCCGCATGTCCTGCAACCTTGGCAGCGAAACATTTCCCTCTTTCCTTGGAGCCCGCTACCAGTCATCCGCACTGACGGCATATGCGGGAATGCTTATCTTTCTGTTAATGCCGGCATACACCGGCGCCATCCTCATTGGCGGCGGCCGCTTTCTTTACGACGCTCTTGGCATTCCATACACTACCGGCCTGCTGCTCTTTGCTGTGATAGTCGCCGCTTATGTAATGAGTGGCGGACTAAGAGGCGTGATGTACACCGATGCGTTTTTTGCCGTTGTTATGCTCCTAGGAATGTCCACCCTGCTTTTTGCCACTTACAGTGCCGTTGGCGGTATAATACCTGGTCATAGCGGTCTTTCCGCTATCAGCAATCTTGTTCCTGCCACCCTGATTGAACAAGGGCATCGCGGCTGGACGGCAATGCCTGCATTTGGCTCAAGAATCTGGTGGATAGTTGTCTCAACCATGGTTTTGGGCGTAGGCATCGGTGTTCTTGCTCAACCGCAGCTAACTATGCGTTTCATGACTATCAAACAACCCCGCTCTCTCTACCAGGCTATTTTGGTAGGCGGTATCTTCATCTTTTTTATGACCGGCACCGCATTTATTATCGGACCGCTCAGCAATCTTTACTTTTACCAAACCCAAGGCAAGATAGCTATTCAAGTGGCTGAAGGAAATATCGACAGGATTATTCCTATTTTCGTCAGTCAGATTATGCCCGACTGGTTCCTCTATTTCTTCATGCTCACACTGCTTGCCGCCGCTATTTCCACCCTCTCTTCCCTAATCCACGTACAGGGAACGGCCTTTGCCCGTGACTTAGTGGAAAACCTTGGGATAAATAAATTGCTTCCCGGAGCATCTACCCGCTTTTGGGCTAAGCTGGGAATTATTTTCTCGATAATATCAGCCGTAACTTTAGCGTTTATCTTGCCACCGGGAGTTATTGCACGTGCCACCGCTTTCTGGTTTGGCATCTGTGCCGCAGCTTTTCTGCCTACGTTAACGGCTGCTCTCTACTGGCCTGCCGCCACCAAAGCAGGGGCGCTCGCCAGCACAATCACCGGAAGCATCGTCAGTGGTTTTGGCTATATCTTCTTGCAAGAACAAGGGGCAGTGGCAGTAGGACTTGTTTCAAGGCTCCTTGGGCGAACAACTCTTTTGCCCTTCCCCTGGACGCATATCGAACCTCTCATTTACTCTCTCCCTGCCGCCACTATTGTGCTGGTTGCCGTCTCTTTGCTGACTCAACGACCGATGGCGAAACACCTGGAAGATACTTTTAAGAAAGTTGCCTAAGGAGTCAAAATAAATTCATCGCCCTCACCCTGCCCTCTCCCAGTGGGAGAGGGTAATTCTTTTTAGAAGTTAAATAGGTAAAGATAAGGAAAGGCCATTTCTGGCGGAGAGTCAGCCTAGGCGCAGACCGCTTTTTCACCCATATACCCACTCCACACTCTGGGGGGAGAGCCAAACTAAAGGCAGGGCTGTAAATGTCATACTATACCCTCTCCACACTCTGGGGGGAGAACCAAACTAAAGGCAGGGCTGTAAATGTCATACTATACCCTCTCCACACTCTGGGGGGAGAGCCAAACTAAAGGCAGGGCTGTAAATGTCATACTATACCCTCTCCACACTCTGGGGGGAGAACCAAACTAAAGGCAGGGCTGTAAATGTCATACTATACCCTCTCCACACTCTGGGGGGAGAGCCAAACTAAAGGCAGGGCTGTAAATGTCATACTATACCCTCTCCACACTCTGGGGGGAGAACCAAACTAAAGGCAGGGCTGTAAATGTCATACTATACCCTCTCCACACTCTGGGGGGAGAGCCAAACTAAAGGCAGGGCTGTAAATGTCATACTATACCCTCTCCACACTCTGGGGGGAGAACCAAACTAAAGGCAGGGCTGTAAATGTCATACTATACCCTCTCCACACTCTGGGGGGAGAGCCAAACTAAAGGCAGGG
>JAGXRV010000042.1 GCA_018335695.1 Clostridium sp. | reverse complement strand
CTCCTCATTTCTTTTTGCTGTAATATGCTGCCAGGCTAATTCTCTGTCGTTGGTTTTTCATCATGCAGGATAGATATGCCCCAAAACAGGTGACTTCTCACGATGTAATCCGCGAGGGATTATTTTCTTTTGTTATTTTTCTTTTGTTGAATGGAGAATAGATTGTAACAACGCCTATAATGGAATATTATGCTAGAAGAAGAATTGTCTAGCTCCGGTTTCTATGATATTGTATGACTAAAGAGAAAGCAAATTCCTATCTTTATCTTTTCGACCGCCGATTGAAAACGCTGGATACGCATATTCTACACGCTGAAAACTACTTCAACTTTAGGGATATTCACAAAAAGTATAAATCCCTAAAGCCGAAAAAGCAAGGCGAGTTTTACGAAAAACACGTTAGACAAATCACGGCATACGAAACCGCCAAAACCTATCTTGACGGTGTTATGAATGGTAAAACCTCAATCCCTACAGCCGCATGGAAGAAAGAACGTGACAAGCTAAACGCCGAGCGGCAATACCTTAACCAAGAATACCGTCACCTTAAAGATGAAACTCTGGAAGTTGAGCGGATTCGCAGCAGGGTTTATGATATTATGCAAGCGGAACGAAGAAGGGAGCAGCCTGTGAAATCACAATGTAGGGAGAGATAAATCCATAAAAAATAATGCCGTGCGAACATGCTTTTTCGCACGGCATTTGGAGATTTTGGTCAAATTCCAAGTATACGCCTGCTGTTAAAAACCGCTAACAAAGAAATCCCCACATCTGCAAAAACAGCTTCCCAAATTGAGGCTACTCCAATCATGCCAAGAAACAAAAACACAAACTGAACCGCCAAAGAAATAACAATATTCTGCCACACAATCCGCCTTGTGAATCGTGCAACCTTTACAGCCTCAATCAATTTTGCTGGCTCGTCAGTCATTAGGACTACATCTGATGCTTCTATTGCCGCATCAGAGCCAAGTCCGCCCATCGCAATGCCAACATCCGCCATTGCGAGAACAGGAGCGTCATTGATACCGTCACCCACGAAAGCCAGCGTTTTCTTTGATTGTTTTTGCTTGCTTAACATTTCTACCTTTTCAACTTTTTGCTGCGGCAATAAACTGGAATATACTTCATCAATCCCAACAGCATTGGCTACAGCTTCGGCAATTAAGGGGGTATCCCCTGTAAGCATAACGGTTTTTCTCACGCCCAAAGCCTTCAAAGCGGATATAGTTTCTCGGATGTCCGATTTTATTTCATCCGATATTACAATACAGCCGGCATATACATTATCAACCGCAAGGTAGACCTTTGTGCCAATGCTTTGAGATTCAGAAAAGTCAATCCCGATTTTCTTCATAAGTTTTTCATTTCCTGCGAAAATCGTCTTGCCATTCACATATACGCTAACACCATGCCCTGCAATTTCTTCATATTGAGAAAGTACGGTTTTATCAATGCCTTTACCGTATTCTTTCAAGATGGACAAAGCAATGGGATGGTTTGAAAATGTTTCGGCATGAGCCGTCCATTTCAGTAGCTCGCTTTCGCTAAATCCGTTTTGAGGTTGCAGAGCCGTGACTTTGAATACCCCTTTTGTTAGCGTTCCTGTTTTATCGAATACAACAATGTCGAGATTAGCAAGAGCTTCAAGGTAATTGCCGCCTTTTACAAGCACCCCTTTTTTAGAGGAACTTCCGATGCCGGAGAAAAAGCCCAACGGAATAGAAAGTACCAACGCACAGGGGCAAGCAATAACAAGGAACACCAAACTGCGGTAAATCCAATCGCTCCAATCACCGCCAAAAAACAGCGGAGGCACAACTGCCATCAACGCACCGAGAAATACAACTATCGGCGTGTAATATTTAGCAAATTTCGTTATGAATGTTTCTGTAGGGGCTTTTTTGTTGGCGGCGTTTTCTACCAAGTCAATTATTTTTGAAACGGTGGATTCACCGAAAGTCTGAGTAACCCGAATAGTTAATACGCCGTTTTGATTGATACAACCCGACAATACAGTATCGGCGGCAACAGCCTTGCGAGGCACAGATTCCCCTGTCAAAGCCGATGTATCAAGCATGGCTTCCCCTTCAATTACCACGCCATCAAGAGGGATTTTCTCACCCGGCTTTACAATAATAATATCGCCAACGCTTACCGTTTCGGGAGATGCTTTTCTTTCTTCCCCATTGACCAGAACATTAGCATAGTCCGGTCTGATGTCCATTAAATCGCCAATTCTCTTTTTGGATTTTTGCACCGCTAATTCTTGGAAAAATTCTCCCACTTGATACAAAACCATAACAGCACTTGCGGCTGCAAATTCACCTATGGCGAACGCCCCGACTGTTGCGATACCCATTAGGAAATTCTCGTCAAAAATTTGACCTTTTAAGAGGTTTCGCACCATCTTAACAAGAACTTTGGTGCCAAGCATAAGGTAGCTGACTGCGAAAAGAGCAAAAATGATGTAACCGTTTATCCCCATGTTTAGCACATCGTTAAACACATATTCAAGCACCATTCCCACCGCAAAGATAGTGAAGCCGCCAGCCAGCCAAACAGCTTTTAACATAACTGATTTTTCGCCCTTAACAGTTTTTGTATCTGTGCTTTTTTGAACCACTATATCAGGCTCATGGCGATGGACAATAGCCAATACTGCTTGGTGCATATCGTCTGAATAGTCACCCGCTGTTTTGATTTGTAACTTTGACGTTGCAAAGCTGACCGAGGCTGATAAAATGCCTGTCAGTTTTTTTACATCCGCTTCAATTTTGGCGGCACAATTAGCACAGCCAAGACCCTGCAATGTGAAATCCGTGTTCATTTTAATATCCTCCCATTGTTTAGTTGTTGAGCAATCATTCAACTATAAGAGTAAAAAATTTACTCCAAAATATGCTCCAAGCCTTTTTGGAGCAAGTCCTTTACATGGCAGTCCAGAAGAGAGTAATAGGCTATGTTGCCCTGCTTATCGAATTTAACAAGGTTGGAAAGCCGTAAAGATTTAAGCTGATGTGATATAGCAGATTTAGTCATGCCTAACAGAACAGCCAAATCACACACGCACATATCCTCACAGGATAAAGCCCATAAGATATTTAAGCGAGTATTGTCCGAAAACATTTTGTAAAGATTTGCCAAGTTGGACAGGTCTTTATTGTCGGGCATTGACTCACGGACACGAGCCACAACCTCTTCATGGATAACGTCACAGTCGCAATTCCCTTGCCTGTTCTGCGCCATAAATTCACCTCCGAAAGATAATTGAGCAACTGCTCAACTACAGTATATTCACTATAAAGCACTTTGTCAATAGCTCGGAGGGGAAAATTTTCAGAGGAAAATTGTGACAAGTGAATAATTAGATTACTTCAAACCCCCTTGACAAATCCTCTCTGAAGTAATCGGCCGGGGTAAGTGTTTTAACAGCATTAATTGGTTTAGTAAATGGGAAGTCTATAACCTATTAAAACAATCGGACCTAACGGGATATATGC
Source organism: Clostridium sp. (assembly GCA_018335695.1). Lineage (GTDB taxonomy): Bacteria > Bacillota > Dethiobacteria > Dethiobacterales > Dethiobacteraceae > GPS1B09. Next base: position 404 of record JAGXRV010000042.1, on the reverse strand, counting down.
CAGATACGTTTTTATTTAGCCCAGGGGATTTATCAGAACTATTAGAGAAATATAAACTCGTATTCATTAAGCCTTTTTATTTACTGTGGGAAACTGGCTTACGGTAAGCAACAGGGAGTCTAGGATTCCGCCGAGAAAGGTGCTCCCACTCAGCTCGTCTAGCGAGGATGGCAAGTTAAGCTGAACTATGCCATTACTTTGAGACACCTGAATTTCAACATTTTTTGGGATCGTCCGGTTTAAGTAGCTACCTTGCAACGGACCCCTGACCAACTCCTCAATGCTCGCACGAAGTACAGATTTACATATCGTTGCCACAGACGGTTGTTTTGACAGCAATGGAAACTTTATAACCGGGCCGGAGCCTGATCCAAAAGAGCTGGAAGATGCTTTCCGGTGGGAAG
>JAGXRV010000041.1 GCA_018335695.1 Clostridium sp. | reverse complement strand
TCCCCCACAATTCCCCTCTCCCTCTCCCCCACAATTCCCCTCTCCCTCTGGGAGAGGGTTAGGGTGAGGGCAAAGTGTCTGAGGGCATAATAGGGGTGAGGGCAATGACCAGAGCAACTCTCCCCTCACCCTCGCTGCGCTCCGCCCTCTCCCGGGGGGAGAGGGTAAAATTAGAGGAAATCCCCTCTCCCCCACAATTCCCCTCTCCCTCTGGGAGAGGGTTAGGGTGAGGGCAAAGTGTCTGAGGGCATAATAGGGGTGTGGGCCTTCTGGGTGAGGGCAACATGTTGAATTTATCAGAATTTTGTTGTATACTGCTTGAAGGGCAGTATTTTTGTCTTTGTTCTCATTAGGAAACGCGCTTGTTACATAAGGCCCGGCACATCCTTAGTGTTGGGCTTTTCAATAGCACAATAGGGGGTAGGATATTTGCCTAATCAACAACGACCGGTCAGTGCCGACTATTTATTATACGAGGCACCGAGAACACCAAGCTTCATTACCGGCAGTGAAGCCGTCATGGAAGCTGTAAAACGTGCTAACGTAGATATGGCGATCGCCTATCCTATCACACCCCAGAGTGAAAGCATGCACTTGGTGGGAGATCTGTATGCGCAAGGTTATTTGAAAGACTATTACAGGGCGGAGAATGAATTTGCCGTGATGGCGGCTATTCATGGTGCCGCTTTAGGCGGAGGGCGCGTTTTTACTGCCACGAGCGGGCCGGGCACGCTGCGTGCTATGGAAATGTTCCCGGTGTGGGCAGGCGCACGCCAGCCGATTGTCTGTGCCTTTATGTGCCGCGGCGTTGCCTTGCCGACATCAATTCAGCCGGAGAATATTGAAATGAGTATGCTGCTCGATACGGGGATGCTGATGTTTCATGCGGAAAACGGCCAGGATTTTTTTGATATGCTCCTTAAAGCGTATGTTATAGCGGAAAACTCGGATGTGCACTTGCCGGTGGGGGTATTTGTTGACGGTTTTTTTGTTACTCATACACGTGATGCGGTGCTGCTTCCACCGGAGGAGCTGAAACTTGAACCATATAATTGCGAGAAGGCACCCGTTCCGGTTTTTGATATGGAGACTCCTCCGCTGAGAATTACCAGGGATCCTCTCCTTAACAAAAGCAATTTTATCAGTTATGCCGCAAACGCCAGTTGGCATCAAGAAGTGATTGCCGCCGCCGACAGAGCGCGCAGATATATTAACCGTCATCTTGGCGGACTTTTGTCAGTGGAACATCCGGACGCGAAAATATTTATTGCCGCATCAGGCACCGCCGTTTCCCAAGGGAGAGAAGCGTTGCAAGCGTTGCGGGAAGCAGGGCTTTCTGTCGGCTTAATCAAAATCAAGTCTATCCGTCCGTTCCCGGAAGCGGAAATTGCGGCCGCTACCGAAAAAGCGGATTTGATAGTTGTTCCTGAATTTAATGCGGGCGGCTGGCTTGCCAGGGAAATTAAAGCGGCGATTAGCGATAACCGGCGGGTAGTCGCCGGGCCGCGCGTCTTTGGCGGTATGTCTATGCCAAAAGAACTGATAATAGAAGAAATCTATCAGGCTTTGGCTAAGCAAAGACAGGGAGGTGCGGTATGTCGGTAAAAATAATTAAGCCTGCCGCTGCTTTTGCCGATTTATTGCCTGCGGAGTATCTGGAACTGGTGGCGAACGGACCTTACGCTTCACCAAAAACGGTTAATGATTTAGGTACCTTTAAGGAAATCATTGCAGAACATCCGCATTGTGCCGGTTGCGGTGTGGCCTTAGGCGTGCGCCTCACGGCGGCTTCCCTGCCTGCGCCGGCGGATACATTAATTGTGGGCACGGCCGGTTGTTCCTTTTTTGGCCTCGCCCAAGCGGCGCTGAATTATTCCTGTTCCGCCTTTGGCAATCAAAATGCGGTGGCTTCCGGTCTAAAAAGGATGCTGAAAATCCGTTATCCGGATAGACATAAAGATGTGGTGGTGTTGGTAGGTGACGGCGGCATTGCCGATATCGGCTTGGATTTGACGTTGCACTCCTGGTTCCGGCGCGAAAAGATTGCCACTATCATGGTTGATAACGAAGTATACGGTAATACCGGCGGCCAGGAAAGCGGCATGACCCAGGAAGGGCAAGTGCTGAACATGGCGCCGACAGGAAAAAACTTTGCTAAGATACCGGTTTTTGAGTTGGCACAAGTGTCTGGCTGCGTTTATTGCGCCCGGGTAACTGTTGCCAGTCCTAAAAAAGTCGGCAGTGCGGTGAGAAAAGCGATTTTGCTCGCCAGAGAAGTGGGGCCGACCTATGTTCAGATTTACACGCCCTGTCCCACAAATTTCAAATTCCCGCCGCAGCAAACAATCAATATAGCCAAAAAAGCTGAGGATGGTCACTATTCTTTCCAGGAATTTATCAGTGATGATGCGCAGGCTTATTGGGAAAAAAACTTTGCTTAGTCTTCTTAGTTTATGATGCGGTTTGTATGGGGGCATGAAGCATAACCTTTAAAAAAAGTCAATATTGATTATGCGCCCATTTCAGATATAATAGAAAATAATTTACGATGAGAAAAAAACTGAGATTATTCAGTATGGAGGGATGGTTTTGTCAATTACACCTTATCGAGTGTTGGTGGGACCTGAAGGCTATTTGCCTCCGGCCGCAGCCAGCAGGGGAATTCTGCTTCCGGAAAGGGGAGAAGCACTCATTGAGGGTGCTATTGTTCCGGAAGAGGAAGCAATGCAAGCAATCGCGACTAAACTGTTAAACGCAAAAAATCCCTTCTTTTTCCCCGGTCCGCAGTTGCTGTGGGATTGGAAAGAGGGAGTGGCGCTAAAGGCACAGGCGGTAAAAAAATTGGCTGATTTAGCAGGTGCAAGGGTTATTCCTATGCCGGATTATCGACCGAAATATCCGATGATTAATCCAGCCGTGGAAATCAATCCTAATCATCCTAATCTGACCATCTGGCACAACAAGATTGATGTATGTGTCTTTATCGGTGTCCACTGCCACTATGCCAATATGGCGTTGAAGATCATCCGCGGCGGTACAAGTTGTTACACCATCGCTCTTTGTGGCGAGGCGGGACATGAAGACGCCATGATCTCGCTCTGTTGTATGGGTATGCCGGAACTGGCAAAACTTACAGAGATTACTCGCAAAATGAAGGGGGAGCAAGCAGCGTGATTGAACAAAAAGTAGTTGCTCCCGAGTATCTCTTTAATGAGGCTGCACGGGAAGAGCAGTTTATTACCGGCAGTGAGGCTGTACGGGAAGCGATTAGACGTGCTAATGTTGATATGGCTATTTCCTATCCTATTACACCGCAGTCTGAGAGTATGCACTTGGTGGGAGATATTTTCGCCGAAGGATATATTAAGGAATATTTTCGTGGTGAAAACGAATTTGCCGTAATGTCTTCGGTGGCAGGCGCCGCGATGGGCGGTGTCAGAGTTTTTACCGCCACCGGCGGACCGGGCACACTCCGCGCCTTTGAAGCCTTTCCTACTTGGGCGGGCGCACGTTTGCCTGTCGTCTGTGCTTTTATGACACGCGGCATTAACTCACCCCTAAGTATTCAGCCTGACACGCTGGAAATGGCGTACATGCTGGATACCGGCATTATCATGCTGCACGCGGAAAACTCGCAGGATCTCTACGACATGATTCTGAAGGCCTTTATGATTGCTGAGAAGCCTGAAGTCCATATTCCAGTGGGCGTTTTTGTGGACGGCTTTTTTGTCACTCATACCAGGGATCGGGTGAAGATTGCTCCGCCCGATATCAAGTTGCCGTCATACAATCCTTACAGTGCTCCCGTTCCTGTGATGGATATGGAAAATCCTCCAATCCGTCAGATGCGTGACCCCTTTGTGATGAAGAGTAACTTTATCAGCTATGCTGCCCATGCTTCTTGGCAGCAGGAAATTTTGGCTGCGGCGGAGCGTTCCCGCAGGCATATTGCACACTATCTCGGTGGCCTGCTTGAAGCCGAAAATGAGACTGCCCCGGTGATGGTCGTCGCCTCCGGCACAGCCGTTTCCCAAAGCCGGGAAGCTATTGAATCGGCCCGCCAGGAAGGCTTGAACGTGGGCTTAGTAAAACTGAAAAGCTTGCGGCCCTTCCCCACCGAAGAGTTGAAGGCAATGACGGCTAACGCTAAAGCTGTGATTGTCCCGGAGTTTAACCGGGTAGGTTGGCTGGCGCGTGAAGTTCGGGCGGCGCTGGAAGCAAAAGTCAAAGTGGTGGGCGGACCCAGGGTGTTTGGCGGTATGACTATGCCCCCGGATCTGATCCTCGATGAAATCAGGAGGTGCGCCAATGAGTAAGGATTTCCTTCGCATATCGCCTGCCTTTGAGGATGTCATGCCGGCGGAATACCGCGAACTGGTGGCATCAGGCCCTTACGGGAAAGGTTATGGCGTTACAGATTTAGGTTCCTATAAGGAATTGCTTGAGGAACATCCTCTTTGCGCCGGCTGCGGCCTTGCCCTGTCGTTGCGCCTTACGCTCAGCGTTTTGCCAGCTCCGGAGGATACCGTGATCGTAGGTTCCACCGGTTGCAGCGCGTTGGCTTTTCCTCAAGTGGCTCTGCATAATATTCATTCGCTTTTCGGCAACCAAAATGCGGTGGCAGCCGGTTTGAAGCGTGCTCTTAAGCTGCGCTTTCCTGATAAGCATAAAGATGTGGTGGTAGTTGCCGGAGACGGTGCCACAGCGGATATCGGGCTGGATATGGTGATGCAGTCTTGGTTCCGCGGTGAGCTGATTACCACTATAATGCTGGACAATGAAGCGTACGCCAATACCGGCGGTCAGGAGAGCGGTATGTCGCCTAAGGGCGCAGTGCTTAACATGGCTCCGAAGGGCAAGAAATTCCAGAAAATTAATATGCCGGAAATCGCCAGGGAAGCAGGTTGCGCTTATGTGGCAGCCGTTTCTCCCGCCAATCCCAAGCGGTTGGGGAAAGCGATCAGGCGGGCAATTCTTGTGGCAAGGGAAGTAGGGCCTACCTATGTGCAGATTTTTGCTCCTTGTCCCACAAACTTTAAATTTAAGCCTCAGGAAACCATCAAGCGCACAAAAGAGCGCGAGAAGGACGGCACATACCAGATTCGTGAATATATTTCTCAGGAAGCACAGGAGTATCTGGCAGCCATAGAGGGAGGCAAAAAGGATGAATAAGAAAGTAAGCATTCGGATGTCCGGTCTAGGCGGACAGGGCGTCGTTACTGCCGCTCACATTCTTGGCTCCGCCGCCACTCGTGATGGTCTTGTCAGCACAGTAAACCCATTCTTTGGCGCAGAAAAGAGACTTGCTCCCGCAGAGAGTTATGTGCGGATTAGTCCGGTACAGATTCATGAGCGGGGAGAGGTGCTGTTTCCCAATGTGATTATGATTTTTCATCCCCATGTAATCACAATGGGAAAATGTTACACCATGCCTTTCTTTGACGGTTTGCAGAAAGACGGTGTGATCATCGTAAACGCCGAAACCTTTCCGGAAATAAGTGAGGATGACTGTCAGGCGCTTGCTAAGCTTAATGCAAAGCTCTATTATCTGCCGGCAACTAAAGTGGCTGTGGAAGTCGGCGGAACTGAATTGGCTACCAATATGGCTATGCTTGGCGCCTTTTTAAACGTCACTAAACTCGTCTCTGTAGATGCGCTCAAAGAGTCTTTGGCAGAACGGTTTGGCGGCGGCAAATTTGTTGCGTCCGGGACTACTGCCGCTTTAGATGATGTGTTAAAGAGCAAATATGAGAAAGTCAGCCAGCTGATTGAGCAAAATATGGCAGTGGTGGAAGCTGCCGGTGCATCACTCCGCGAATTTGCTGTCTGCTAAGGAGGAAAAGCTATGTACGGTGCTGTTAAGGTAGACGAAGAAAAATGCAACGGCTGTAAAGTATGTGTCTTTGCCTGCCCGGATCCTAATGTGCTCACCTTGTTGAAAACTAAAAAGATTTCGGTCAACCAAGACCGTTGCAAGGCTTGCGGCTTATGTGCTTCTGTTTGCCCAAAAGAAGCACTGACCGTTAATTAAGTTTATGCTCTAACCGGAAACGGACGGCGACAGCCCCCGTTTCTTTTTTTTCGTGTGTACTTTATCCCCTCTCCACCCATTGGGGGGAGAGGGCAGTATCAGGACAATATCCCTCACCCTAACCCTCTCCCGGGGGGAGAGGGGATAAAAAGAGGTCTACAGGAAACCAATTATTACCCTCTCCACCCATTGGGGGGAGAGGGTAAGGGTGAGGGGGGAAGGGTATCTCTGACCTCTGACCTCTGACCTCTGACTTCTGCCAATGGGAGAGGGTAAGGGTGAGGGGGGTAAGGGAAAGAGCAATAGTAGTATTTTTCATAGTAGAAAGCAGGAATTTCATACTTGCAGGGAGAAGTGGAAATTATACTGACGGAGGTGGCCTAGTTGAAACTTACGCCGCGTCTGCAGGCTATCGCGGAGTTAATTCCACCCGGCAGTGTAGTGGCTGATATCGGCACAGATCACGGGTACTTGCCTGTCTATCTTGTCTTAAATAAAATAAGCCGGCGGGTTGTGGCTGTTGATGTGAATCAAGCTCCGCTGCGACAAGCAAAGGAGACTGTCGCAGCCTATAATTGCCTGCAAGAAATTGATTTACGCTTGGGAAACGGCCTGGAAGCTATCAGGGCGGCTGATAAGATTGACACAGTAGTGATTGCGGGTCTAGGCGGCGAAAGTATCGCGTCTATCTTGCGTGATGGTCGACACAAATTGAAAGATGTGCGGCAGCTAATTCTTCAGCCGATGAATGATGAGGCGTATCTGCGCTTGTTTCTTGTCCGCAACGGCTTTGCGTTGGCAAACGAGACGCTGGCGCAGGAGGGCAGGCGTTTCTATGAGATAATTCTGGCGAAAGCCGGACTCGAGCGGGAAACAGATCTGTTCCGCCTTTCTTTTGGACCAAGGCTCTTAGAAAAAAAGCCGGCTTTACTGCTGCCATTTCTGGAAGAGAAGATTCGTAAACTAAAAGTCGTTCGTCAGAGTTTACAAAGAGCGGAAAAAAACGAAGTAAGCTCTAAAGTTTTGGCTGTGGAGACAGAGATATCTAGCTTGGAGGAGGTGCTGGCCGGTGTTGCTGCAGGTGCAGACTTTAATTCGTTATCTTGAGGAGCTGGCGCCAAAACAACTTGCCTTTGATTGGGACCAGGTAGGTTTGCAGCTGGGAAGCAGCCATGGTACCGTAAATAAAATGCTGGTCGCACTTGATTTCGATGAAAATGTCTTAGCAGAGGCCGGCAGCAATGGTGTTGATTTCGTCCTCACTCACCATCCTTTTATTTGCCGCCCAATCTCCTCTATAAGAACAGACCTGCCGCAGGGGAGGCTGATTGCCGCCGCCCTTGCGGCAGGCTTGCGTATCTATGCGTCGCATACCAATCTGGATATGGTTAGCGGCGGTGTTAATGATGCCTTAGCAGACAGGCTTGGTTTGACGGAGACGGAGGTATTGCAGGTAAAGGGAAGGCAATGTTTTGAGAAAATTGCCGTATTTGTCCCGAGTGGTCATGAAGACAGAATACGTGAAGCGCTGGCGGCTGCCGGGGCCGGTTGGATAGGCAATTATAGCCATTGCACTTTTCAGTCGCCGGGCACAGGCACATTTATTCCCAGAGATGGCACAAATCCTTACAGCGGTAAGCAGGGGAAATTGGAGCGAGCAGACGAAGTTCGTCTTGAAACCATTTATCCGGCGGAACTGCGTAAGCGTGTCGTTAGTGCCATGTTGAAGGCGCATCCCTATGAGGAGGCAGCTTATGACCTTTATCCCTTGTTGAATGCAGGGAAAGCTTACGGGCTTGGCAGAGTAGGCAGACTGGAGCAGCCATGTTCGCTGTCTGAATTTTGCGCTCTCGTCAAGGAGAAGCTTGAGCTGACAACGCTTCGTTTGACTGGGGAAGCAAGGCTAATTAAAAAAGTGGCTGTTTGCGGCGGCAGCGGCGGGGATTTGGTACAAGCCGCACTGTTTGCCGGTGCCGATGTATTAGTGACCGGCGATTTGAGATATCACCAGGCGAAAGAGGCGGAAGCTGTGGGTATAGTAGTGATTGATGCCGGCCATGATGCTACAGAGCGGGTTATTATACCGCTGCTTTGTAGTTATTTACGGGACAAATTTGCTCAAGACGGATATGAGGCAGAGGTATTAGCTTCAGCCGTGAGCACAACTCCATGGAAGACCTTGTAGAACGGGAGCCTTTTGCCTGTTCTTTTTTATTCGCATAATGTCGGGAGGGATTCTGATGGGGGAACTGCATGTCCTCTTAGAATTGCAGCAAATCGATCTGAAACTTGAAAGATTGCAGGAAACATTAAAAAAGCTCCCCGTCTTCGAGGAGTTCAAAAGGCTTAAGGAGCAGGCCGCTGCTGCCAAAGAAGCATTGGCATGTGTTGAAGTTAGTTTGCAAGCAAAACTAAAAGGAATCCGCAGTCTGGAAGGGCAGTTGCAGCTTGCCGAAGATGAGCATCAAGAGGTGCTTGCCAGGCTCTACGGAGACTCAGAGCAAAGCGCAAAAGAGTTGGAGAAGCTAGAACGTCACGCAGCTGCATTGAAAAGTCAGCAGCAAAAACAGGAGGAACAATTGCTCTTGTCTATGGAGGCGGCGGAGGAACTAAAAAAAGCTGTGGAGGTCGCGAAAAGCGGATTCAGTAATGTGCAGCAAAAACTGCTCGAAAAACAAAAAAGCGGTAACGAAGAAATCAACCGATTAAAAGCAGAAAGCCTTCTTTACAGAGAGCAGCGAGATTTATTGAGCAAGCAGCTTACAGAACCGCTGCTTAAAGAGTATCATACGCTGCGCCAAAAATTTCAGGGACGGCCACTTGCCAAAGTCGAAAAAGATATTTGTCTTGGCTGCCGCGTCTCTGTGTCATCAATGGTTAAAGCAAAGCTTTATCATCCTGATTGCAAAATCAACTGCGAAAACTGCGGTCGGATTCTAGTGCCCTATTATCAGGAATAGAAACCTTTTTTTCACTTTTGACTTTTGATGTTAAGCATGCTATGATAATATTCTTGAGACAATGAATACAAAGCAGGCTGGGTAGTCGCGGAGACATATTGTCTTCGAGGAAAGTCCGAGCTCCAGAGGGCAGGATGCTGGGTAACTCCCAGTGGGGG
>JAGXRV010000040.1 GCA_018335695.1 Clostridium sp. | reverse complement strand
AAGGAAAACCCCCTGTTTCTGGCGAATACTTTTTTAACCACAAAAAAGAAACCAGAGGAGGTTTTCCCTTATGGCTATTATACCACAACAAAGACTTTTTGGGTGGGATGAAATTGAAAAATTAGGGGATTTGGAGCGACTTCAGCTTGTTTTAGAACACATGCCTGATGAAGGCATGATGAAAATGCTGGAATGTGAGCGTGGACGCGGTCGCAACGACTATCCTGTTAGGGCTGTCTGGAACTCTATACTTGCCGGTATTGTTTATCAGCATGACTCTATTGAAAGTTTGCGCAGAGAGCTTTCCCGTAACGGCCAGCTGCGCTTTATGTGCGGACTTGAGAATGATATCCCAACTGCCTGGGTTTACAGTCGGTTTCTAAAAAAGCTTTTGGGAAGACCTGAGTATGTAGATGACATCTTTAATACTCTGGTTTCCGAATTAAAAAAACTTATTCCCGGATTTGGGGAAGTATTGGCCATAGATGGCAAAGCCATCGATACAAATGCTAAATCCAGAAAAAAAGAAGATCAACTGCCAGCTGACGGCCGTCGCGATACTGATGCCAATTTCGGAGTTAAAACATATCGTGGAAAGCTGGAAAACGGGACACTATGGGAGAAAGCAAAAAGCTGGTTTGGCTATAAGCTACACTTGGTTATTGACGCTATCTATGAGTTACCGGTTGCCTTTAGCCTGACAAAAGCTTCTTGTGCCGAAGCCCCGCAGGCTCATCAGCTTCTGAGCAAAATCGCAAAAGTACATCCTGAAATCATTAAGGATTGCCGGCTGTTTCTGGGAGACAGGGGCTACGATGACGGCAAATTGCTATCGCGCCTTTGGGATGAGCATAAAATCAAGCCGGTTATAGATATCTGTAACCATTGGAAGGATGGTGAAAAAACTCGTCTGCTTGGTAACCACACAAACATAGTTCATGATTACCGGGGAACTGTATATTGCTACTGTCCTGCATCCAGCAAACAAAGGGAGATGGCCTATGGTGGCTTTGAAAAGGACAGAGAAACCTTGAAATATCGTTGTCCCGCTAAACACTATGGCATCACCTGCAAGGGGCAGGATCTCTGTAACTGCAGTCAGGGTATCCGCATCCCCTTGGCTGAGGATCGTCGGGTGTTCACCCCATTGGCTCGTTCCAGTTACAGTTGGAAAACAGAATATAAAAAGCGTACAGCAGTAGAACGTGTAAACAGTCGTTTGGATGTATCGTTTGGCTTTGAGAACCATTTCATTAAGGGCATGAGAAAAATGAATGTCCGCTGCGGTTTGGCACTATGTGTAATGCTGGCAATGGCTCTTGGCCGCACAAAAACAAAACAGTTTGATAAAATGCGAAGTTTAGTCAAATCTGCCTAATTACAAAAACTACGCTTAGACTTTTAAACAACCACAGGAGAAGTCTGTCCAAAAAAGGGTTCACTTTGCAAAATAGCTGTATTCGATCATCATAAAAGGTAGAAAACTCGCTGAAAAAATGCCTGTGCTACCTCAATAATTGCGTGAGCATTCGTGAGCATTTAAAAAAAGCTTACAACGCAAATGGCTTACAATACAGTACAGTTGACGAATTGCTAAATAATTTGCCTACTGAGCTGTGATAAAAAGACTTCTGATTAGTAAACACGGCGCTTTTTTGTTACTGTCATTTAGTTCGCACTCTCAAGTGTTACGAAAAGGAGCGTAAAAATATGGGTAGCAAATTAACATTGAACATGGTTGTTGCGAATGCAATAGAGGCAATGGAATTTTACGAAAGGGTGTTTGATGCCAAGCGTGGCGAGGTATTCCACTTCCCGGATAAAAAAGGTGAAAACGCGGCTAATATTATGGTTGGAAACGTTGAATTACGACTGATTGATGAGAATGCATCCTATGACTGTTATCCCCCCAAAAAAGGTGAGATAAGCTCCATGTGGCTTCAGATGATTGTGGACGATACGGAAGCTGTGCTGAAAAGAGCCGTAGAGAATGGTGCTGTGATTGTACAGGAGGTATCCGAGTTTATGGGTACAAAAAACGCAGAAATTACAGACCCTTTCGGTTACACTTGGACAATTAACCGAATTATTCAGGAAGTCTCTTATGAAGAGCGCTACAAATTCTTTGCGGAGCAACAAACAAAGAATTAGCCCCATTCTGCCCTTGAGTTTTCTTTGTTTCTTTGTTAAGATTGGAATCAAAGATTCTTTGTTTTTGTGCCGAAGTTAAAAAAGGGGGAGAATTCCTATGTTAAAAAAACGCGTCGCTGTATCGCAAAAACGTCAGATAACCATACCGATCGAGTTTTATAACAGCCTGGGCATTGAAAAGGAAGTAGAGTGTTACGTTCAAAACAAAGCCCTTGTGATTCGTCCCGTACGGGAAAGCAGCGGCGAGTTTGACGAACAAATCCTGGCCGACTTAATAACGCAAGGGTTGTCGGGGCAAGAACTTTTAAGTAAATTCAAGGAAACACGCCGGCAAATCCGTCCTGCTGTGGAGCATCTGCTGGCTGAAGCGCGCCTTGCGGCTAAAGGTGAAGCACCAAGCGATACTTTTGAGAATGTTTTTGGCCAGGAGACTGACTGATGGTCAGACTAATCATTTTACCTCCCGCTGCCCGCTATATTAATAAAGTCAAGGAAAAACCCCTTAAGGATAAATTTCAGTCAACGATAGAGCAAATTTTATCGGATCCCTATTGCGGCGATCCTAAGACCGGAGACCTTACCGGTATATATTGCTGTGATATATTTTACAACAAGACCAGCTACGAGCTTGCCTACACCATTATTGAGGAAGAAGGCGATACTGTTGTCGTCCTGCTTGTCGGTACCCGCGAGAACTTCTACACTGAGCTAAAACGTTATATGTTTCATTTCAAAAGATGACGTCGCAGTTATTTCGTCCAGCATCTTTGGTTCTCTTTGGCTGTAATTGCTGAATGACAGGGCTTGCAAAGGCTTCTCAGGTATTTGGGCGAAACAGTGGCTAAAAAATGGTTCGTATCAGAAGCATATAACAGATGGTTCCTGCCATAACGGAAACATAGATATTCATTTTCTTTAAGTGTACGAGTATAACAAGCAGTATTGAAAGGATTTCCTCTAGTCCATATGGATACTCTCCAAACCTGGCATTACGAATACTGTGTAAGACCAGAATTACCATAATAGCTGGAGGTAGAACATATCCCAGATATTTGACCAATGGCGGTAATTCTCTATTTTTAAAGACAAGAAATGGGAATGCCCGTAATCCCCAGGTTACCAATGCTACAAGTGCAATAGCTGCAATCAGATAAATAGTACTAGTTGACATGGAGCGTACCTTCTGTTTTCATTATCATTCTGTCTTTCAGCAGAATCAGTGCGATCAGACTGATTAATAATGCAGGAGTCAGAAACTGGTCTGCACCCAACAAGATGTAAAGTAAAATAGAACTGCCAGCCCCTACAAAAATTGGAGTTCTCGATATATTCATTTTCCAGTGATTTATAACAACTACGGTGAAAAAAGCAGTGGCGGAAAATTCAATCCCTGTCATATCCCATCTAAGAAGCTGTCCTGCAATGCTTCCCAGTGTGCATCCCGCAATCCAGTAGCAATGATTGAATAATGCGATAAAAAACGTTGCTTTTTCTTTATCTAGTCCATCTCTATACTTGACAGAACAAAGAACTGAATAAGTTTCATCTGTAAGCGTTAAAACCATGTATGGGTATTTCCATCCCATTTTTCGGAAATTTTCGATAAACCCAATTCCGTAAAAGAGATGCCTTGCATTGATAAAAAAGGTCGTGACTGCCAGTGTCATAAGTGATGTGCCTGTCTGCAGCAATGGAATCATGACAATCTGCATGGAGCCCGCAAATATAAATAGTGCTGAGAAAAATGACCAAATCGGCGAATAACCTGCTTGTTGCATCAGTATGCCATATGCAATACCAATAAAAAGATAAGTAAACAGGATTGGTACCGTCTGCTTGAATGCAAATCGAATTTCTTCCATAAGAGCTCCTTTCTGTTGAAATTTTTTTTGTAGTGCTTATTATATAATAACAAGCTATATTTACAAGTACGCACATTTTTGATATGTACTATCAAAAATGATAGTGCAAGGAGGTTTAAATGAATCAGAATCGAAGATTCCATTGTACAATAGATGCCGCTATGTGCTTTATCGGTGGCAAATACAAGCCAATTATTTTGTGGCATCTGATAGATGGTCCAAAACGCTTCAATGAACTTCAAAAATTCATTCCACGGGCCACTCCGCGCATGCTAACCATGCAGCTTAGGGAATTGGAGGCAGATGGGCTCATAAACAGAGAAGTATTTCCTGTCGTTCCGCCTAAGACAGAATATTCTTTTACAGAACTTGGTTCCACGTTGATTCCACTGATTAAAGAAATCCGTGAATGGGGCGTATACTATTTTGAAGCAACCGGCCAGAAAAATCCCTGTGATGAAATCGGTGATATGAATTTTAGTCAAGAGACACACGATAGCTAATGAGAGTTTTATTTTCAAAGAGTTTTATGAAATGAAAACAATAAGTATCAATTTTCATTTAAACCATTGAAATGCAAATAAAAAAATGATCTATTTATAAAAAGTGACTTTTGGAGAAATGAAAATTGTGACAAAGAGGTGGAGTAATTATGAAATGGACGGTTTATAATGATTTGGCATGGACTGAACATATTCTTGCGCCGCCTGAAAGTTATAAAGACGAGGCTTCGATATACATAAATTTTTTAAAAGACCATATTTCCGGCGATAATCCTTCAGTGCTGCATTTAGGTTGCGGAGCAGGCGGACATGATTTTCATTTCAAGAATCATTTTTCAATGACTGGTATCGACCTGAGCGAAGGGATGCTGGAAGTTGCCAAGATGACAAATCCGGAAATCACTTATATAAAAGGTGATATGAGGATTGTAGGCCTGAATAAAAAGTTCGATGCAGTGATCATCCCGGATGCCATCATGTATATGACTACACTTGATGACTTAAAAGCAACTGTAAAAAACGCTTGCGCACATATGAAATCAGGTGGGGTGCTCCTCATTGTTGCTCATACCAGGGAGGAGTTCAGAAATAATAATTTCGCTTACACCGGTGAAAAAGACAATGTTCACATTACAGTTTTAGAAAACAACCATATTGTTTCAGAAAGTACGTATGAGGCTACTTTTGTCAATTTGATCCGGCAGGACAATGATTTGAGCATCTCTTATGAGGTTCATACTCTAGGTTTGTTTTCTTATGAAGAATGGATGAATATTTTCGAGGAATGTCGGTTAAAAATTGAGGAAATGAATTTAGATCATCTTTATGATTCATATTTGCTTGAAGGTAGTGAATATCGGCTGAAAATGTTTATTGGCACTTCAAGGCAGGAAGAATGATGGACGATTGTGTTTTCTGCCGCAAAACAGCTACAGATATCCTCTGCGAGAATGAACTTGCTAAGGCTTTTTATGACGGGTTTCCTGTAAATCGTGGTCATGTTCTAATAGTTACAAAAAAGCATGTGGCCTCATATTTTGATGCAAGCAGTGAAGAAATACAGGCTATTTGTGAGTTGATAGTGAAAGTAAAAAAACTTTTGGATGAAAAGTATCAGCCTGACGGCTACAATATCGGGGTTAATGTGGGAAAAGCAGCCGGCCAGACTGTTTTTCATTTGCAGCGTGCCCAGATAAGCACGTGTTATCTTGCCGGTGCAAGTCCGGTTGGGGTAAGTGCCAAGACGCCCCATAGCTAGGATACCTATGTAGGGAGAAATCCGTGCGTAGAAGCGTATCGACAAAAGTACCTGTCAGAGACAGGGCGAGCAAGTTGCCAGACCGCAACATTAAGTGAATCCTGCCGCGTCGACAAAAAGGCCTCGCAAGGGGGAAAAGGAGAAGTCGAGCCTCGTGCTAATGGGCGAAGACCATGGAAGG
>JAGXRV010000039.1 GCA_018335695.1 Clostridium sp. | reverse complement strand
AATCTGCTCGTCCCGCTCGACTATATTTTGGTTCAGGCTAGTAATCTGCCCATCGCGCTCGACTATACTTTGGTTCAGGCTAGTGATCTGCTCGTCCCGCTCAAATATACTTTGGTTCAGGCTTATCAAATCAGAAGTTGGACGGCTTAACGATTTGGAAATGTTCGACGGTGCTTGTCCTGTAACAAACGATACAAACCGCGCCTCCATTTCCACCCAACTTGCAATATCGGCTTCTGTTACTGAGAGTCCTGACGATTTGCATAGTGCTTGCACTACATTAGTAGTATTTATAGTGAGATCTCCAGTCGCAAGACCAACCCTAAGCGAGTGCAGAACGCTTCGAGCTACAACCCATCCAAGAGGCACAACACAATTTGCTTGCCATTCATCGTCAATATAAATAAGTCCTTGTGTTGTTTCGATGATATTAAAAGGTGTGCAGTCAATAAAATTACCGGGAACAAGAAAGTGTTTTAAATTATTCATTCCAACTTTATCATCAGTTGGTTCACTCAAATCACTTGTAGCATATTGGATTATATAGTTAAACCACGGCTGCAGCGCAGCAACTACCTGATCCAAGGTGCCATTATTAGCACGAACGGATAGCACCCGCCATAGCAGTTGACTCCCAAGATGATAGTTTGACCTGCTAAGCACGTTCGAGATATCGAAACCATCATGAAAATAGTGAGTTCGAGCAAGAAAAGGTGCTATTGCTTCTTTTGTCACAGAAATACTCTCATCAGTCCGGCAAAATGTTGTTAATACCGAAAACTCAGGAAGTCTATTAATGGAAAAGGACATTGCCAACTTATGCGAGCTTAGTGGCGCTTGTGTACGCGCTGCCACCACTAAAAAGGAATTAGACATCTCAGAGAATAATCCATTTTCGCTAAGCGCGGAATATACCAGCGCATCGTCAAACAGACGATACGGTGAACCGGTATAATCTCTGGCATGAGCTCTAATAATTAAGTCAACTGCATTAAATTGCGGCTCAAACAGCGCATCATCGGAAATTACTACCGACGGAAGCTTATAGTCAGGAAAAGGATAATAAAAATAGGTATTTAGGAAACCGGCTGCCGTGAGCTGACCAATTAGCTCTTGTCTCCCAAATGTGCGCGGTGTTTTATTGCCGTAGAGATTTTGTATGCCTACAAAAGGAACACCTAAGTGGTCTTCACTGCAATTATTAAAATATTTTAGTCCAAGTTTGTTTTCAATTGCAATCACTAGTTTTCCGTGAGGAGCCAAAAATCGCGTTACTGAGCGTAGATAATGTTGCACCGGCTCTTTCTCGTCTGTAAAAACAGGAGCATATTCAAGAACACCAACTAAGATTATCCAGTCAAATTGCTCAACTGTTTCGAAATTAAGCAAGTCATCTACAAAAACTTTTACATTTGGAAGATCGCGGCAACGCTCAGCAGCAATGCGCGCTCGCTCAAAACTGCCTTCAACTGCAACAACCTTTGCACCAATCTCACCCAAATATCTAGTAATTGCACCACAGCCACAGCCAAGCTCAAGCACCCGTTCTCCCGGTTCGATTCCAAGCGGTCTGATTAAACAGTGGCGCGCTCGACTTAGGTGATATTCTGATGGCCAGTCGTTAATTCCCTCAGATAATTCCAAAGAAAACGTACCCTTGTCGCCGGCGCTTTGAATAAGCGCAAAAAGACGCTGCTCAACCTCAGCGCCATCTGAATAAGCAAATGGTTGTATATTTGCACGGTGAAATAGGTTGAGTTCTTTGTCCCAAGTATATTCCATTAGTTCTCACCCCAAAACTTATAAGTTAACCACAAATCATTTTTGTATTAAGTAATAAACACTACCTCTATCTTCAAGCCTGTCATTTCCTTCAAGCTCGTTAAAATGACAATCTATTACCTTATAACCTAATTCTTTAATCATTTTATCAAATGATTTTCTGCTAAATCTGTTCCCCCATGTCCAACCTGGAGCCGGGGATTCAAAGTAGTTCTCATCATCTGTAGCTAAAGTAACAACACTTTGCACTATTAAATATCTCTTTGCCATCCTGTGTGACATTGCTAATATATTTTTTGGGTTATTTACATGATAAAGTCCACCAATATTTGCAACAACATCAGTAGATTCAAACATCGAGTTTGAGGCTATTTCATCTCTGTTAAATTCTACATTTCTAATACCAAGACGCTCAGCTATCAATTTTGCATTCCTAAAGTGACCATCCTTATCATTATCTATTCCTATACTTTTTTCATAACCAAGCCTAGCAGCGATCATAGCATAAAAACCGTCAGCACAGAACAACTCTGTAAAAGAAACAGCATCTGATGTGCGGTGTTTACACTTAGCTAAAGCATAAGCAATATAGGCTACAATGATAGGCTCCTTAGCTTTTTGGTTTAATGCATAAATACCTGGCAGTTGATCATTATCCACTCCAAAAAAAGAATACTTATGATACAGCGAGCCTAACTCTGCAAGAATTGTACTCTGCTTTTTATAATCTTCTGACACTTCATAAACCTCCTATCTCAGCTATTACATTAACGTTCATGGGGAAATCCGTAAGACCACAGGCCCTAGATAAACGATTTGCCACATGCAAACAAACTGCATCATAACGCCGATCCAGTGGAATTATCTCCCCACCCCGCCCATCAGCCACGCCAAAAGAGAGTAAATATTCACCAGAGCCGAGGTACTGATTTAGCAGCATAAAATCCACTCTGTATACAACTCCTGGCTCAACAGGAAAAACTAGCGGTCCATTAGCAAAGTCTCGCGAATTTGAAGCAAACACTAATATGCCGTCAGGTGTTTTAATTATCAATCCATAGATCGGATTTTCAACCCGCTGGTGAAATCGTACCCAGACATTTATGAGCATTGCTTGCCCCGTCTCGACGCTGGCAATATTTTGGTTCCCAGCAGAACTGATGCAATAATCAATTATTTCTGCCTCACGGTTTCCCCAGCGGTATTCATATTGGTTATATCCAGCCCTCTTTTCAAATTTATCCAGTTCGCTTCTTGTGATAATCTGTTCGCTTTCGGTTATTTGCTTGCTTTGCATGTTAATGTCTGGGTTTTGTTTTATACGTTCCACACCAAACAACATATCCATGTAGGTATTAACAACATCTCGTGATTGACCGCACATAACGATCTGTCCTTTATCAAGAAGCATAGACCAATCACAATGTCGTACTACCTGTTCTGTCGAGTGTGTCACAAATAAAATAGTTGTTCCACGTGCTACTAGCTCTTCGAAGCGACGAAAACATTTTGCCTGAAACTTGGCATCTCCTACAGCTAATGCTTCGTCCACGATCAAGACATCTGGCTCCACACAGGCAGAAACCGCAAAAGCTAACCTAACAACCATCCCGCTGGAGTATGTCTTAACAGGTTGATCGATAAACTCACCGATATCAGCGAAAGTTATAATTTCGTCAAAACGAGTGTCAACTTCTTCTTTGCTTAAACCTAATACCGCGCCGTTCATATATACATTTTCACGCCCTGTAAACTCAGGGTTAAAGCCGGAACCGAGTTCAAGCAGTGCCGCAACTCGTCCTTTCGTCTCCACAGTTCCGCTTGTTGGGGTTAGTGTGCCGCAGATTAGCTGGAGCAAGGTTGATTTGCCGGAGCCATTTCGACCAATAATGCCGACAGTCTCACCTTTTTTGACTTCAAAAGAGACATCCTTAAGCGCCCAAAATTCGCGATAATAGCTTCTGGGCTGCTTGCTGAAAATCTTTTGCAGACGAGGATATATATACTGCTTAAGCCGATCCTGGGAGCGTTCATAGATAAAATAACATTTGGAAAGGTTGTTTACTTGAATAGCGGTATTATTAGAGGACATCCGCAAACCCCTTTCGAGTTCTCTGAAACCACCAAAAACCGATGGAAGCAATTGATAAGCCTAACACCAGTGCAACAAAAAGGGAACGCCACTCAGGCAGGATTCCGAAAACAAGCACCTTACGGCTTTCTTCAATAATGAGCGTGAGTGGGTTAAGCCTTAATAGTCCTTGGTATTCTTTAGGAAGTGCGGTCACAGGATAAAAGACAGGAGATACAAACATAACCACAGTTGTAAATATGCCTGTAATCTGACCAATGTCACGCAAGAAAACCCCTAAAGCCGCCAAAAACCACCCAAATCCCATGGCGGCAAAAACAAGGGGAAGCATAACTAGCGGGAAAAACACGCTTGTCCAAGGAAGGGTTTGATTTATGATAAGTTGCGCTAATAGCAACACTACCGCACTTACCAAGCTATAAAAGATAGCCGATCCCAATGCCACCCAAGGCAAGATTTCTAAAGGAAAGACCACTTTCTTGACGTAGTTGACATTAGAAATAATTATCCCAGGTGCTCGGTTTACGCACTCGGCAAAAAGACCGTAGACTATCATCCCCACAAATAGGATGATAGCAAAATCGGCTCTGCTTTCTTCCCCGCTTACACCCCAACGCGCCCTGAAGACAACGGAAAATACGAAAGTGTAAGTGGCAAGCATTAGCAGAGGGTTGAAAAATGACCACGCCAACCCCATGATCGAACCACGGTAGCGGCCTACTACGTCACGTCTGGTCATCTGCCAAATAAGCATTCGATTACGCCAAAAGCTGGTGAACATAGCAACAGGTGTAGCTGGGTAAGGTTGATGGGGGTTCACTTGATTACCTCCAACACTGGTCTTAAGTTGCTCTTTGTCATATTGCTTATTTTCTCCATTCCTTGTGCCTTTTTAAATATCTATCTTATCTTGACAATGCTCTCGTTAATCCTTCTTCCCAGTAGGGCAATTTAACGCCAAAGGCTGCTTCCAACTTAGCATTCGAAAGTACAGAATAGGCCGGTCGGCGGGCGGGGGTTGGGTATTCTGATGTCGGAATCGGCACCAGATTTTGACAAACTTGCCCTGTTGGGTTAGGATCCAAGGCTAAGATAGCTTTGGCAAATTCATACCAACTCGTTTTTCCTGAAGCCGTCAAATGATAAACTGCTGTGTTTGCAGAAAGTGACAGGTGGCCGGTTGATAAAATTCCGGCTGTAGCTTCAGCTATTGTCCGACTCCATGTCGGAGCACCTATTTGATCGTCAACTATTTTAAGCTCACTACGTTCACGCGACAATCGAAGTATAGTAAGCAGAAAATTTTTGCCGCGCAACCCGTACACCCAACTGGTGCGCAAAATGAGGTAAGGCGTGCCTACAGCCTGAATAGCTTGTTCTCCAAAGAACTTTGTACGACCATAAACGTTTATCGGGTTTGGCACATCTTCTTCAGTATAAGGTGTAGTTTTACTGCCGTCAAAGACATAGTCGGTAGAAAAATGAACAATTAAAGCATTTAATTTTTTGGCTTCCTCGGCTAATATGCCGGGTGCGATACCGTTAACGGCCATGGCCAGTTCTGCTTCTTCTTCAGCCTTATCCACAGCAGTGTAAGCGGCGGCGTTGACGATTAAGTCTGGTTTGATATCTCGAACACGTTTCCGAATCTGGTCGGGATTAGCCAAATCAAGTTGCTCGCGGTCAAGCGCCACCACTTCCCCTAACGTGGTCAAGGCATGCCGCAACTCCCAACCGACCTGACCGTTTTTGCCGGTGAGCAGAATGCGCGGCCATAAATAAGATTTCATTTACCCGCACCTTCGTATTGTGGTAATTGAGACGATGGTAGCTCTAGAAGCCTCGGATAATTCCGATCCTTGTCAGATAAAATTGGTTTGACGTCAGGCCAGGTAATGCTAAGATCCGGATCATCCCAAGCAATACCGCCCTCAGCCTCGGGATTGTAAAAGTCAGTACATTTATAGGCAAATAGCGCTGTTTCACTGACAACAAAAAAGCCGTGGGCAAATCCTGCAGGAATATATAATTGGCGTTTATTGTCTGCGGAAAGGGTAGCGCCCACCCACTGGCCAAAGGTCGGGGAACCAAACCGAATATCAACTGCTACGTCAAATACTTCACCTTGCAAAACAAAGACCAATTTACCCTGGGCGTTGGGATGTTGGAAGTGCAAACCACGCAAAGTACCCTGCCGCGAAAAAGAAAGGTTATCCTGTACAAAAGAAAGGGGCAGACCGGTTGCGGCGTAGCGCTTCTGATTCCAGGTTTCCATGAAGAAGCCGCGGGCATCACCGAACACTGTAGGCTCAACGATCATTACCCCCGGCAATTTAGTCTCAATTACTTTCATACTGGCTTGTCCTTCCCGACTAGGTTCAGCAAATATTGGCCGTAGCCATTTTTCTTAAGCGGCTCGGCAAGTTTAAGCACCTGCTCAGCATCAATCAGTCCCTGATGATACGCAATCTCTTCGGGGCAAGAGATCTTCAGCCCTTGCCGCTGTTCAATCGTCTCAATAAAATTGGCAGCTTGCAACAAAGCTTCATGGGTACCTGTATCCAGCCAGGCGAAACCACGACCAAGCTTTTCCACGCGTAGTTGATCTTGCTGCAAGTAAAGTTTGTTGATGTCAGTGATTTCGAGCTCTCCTCGGGCAGACGGTTTCAAGCTGGCAGCCATGTCAACTACTTGGTTATCATAAAAATAAAGACCGGTAACAGCGTAATTAGACTTAGGGTTAGACGGTTTTTCCTCTAGGCTTAAAACATGATTATTTTCGTCAAACTCTGCTACTCCATAGTGCTGCGGATCGCGTACCCAGTAACCGAAGACAGTGGCACCTTGATCTTGAGCGGCTGCAGTTTTAAGTTTTGGGGTAAGACCATGTCCATAGAAAATATTATCTCCCAGGACGAGGGCACAACTATCATTGCCTATAAAGTCACGTCCAATAATAAAGGCTTGCGCGAGACCGTCCGGGCTGGGTTGCACCGCATAGCGAATATTAATCCCCCATTGACTCCCGTCATCTAGCAATGATTGAAACTGGTGCTGATCTTGTGGGGTATTAATGACTAAAATCTCAGTGATACCCGCAAGCATCAGGATGCTAAGCGGATAATAGATCATCGGCTTGTCGTAAACCGGCATCAGCTGTTTACTCACAACTCGGGTAAGCGGGTACAGGCGAGTGCCTGATCCTCCGGCAAGAATTATTCCCTTATGCATTGCTCACCAACCCCAATCTTTCTCCTCGGTAGCTTCCGTCTAGCACCCGTTGCCACCAATGACGATTTTCCAGATACCAAGTAATAGTTTTATGCAGTCCTGTTTCAAAAGTTTCTTGCGGCATCCAACCCAACTCGCGCTGGATTTTTGCGGCATCTATGGCGTAACGACGATCATGACCCGGGCGATCCTTGACATATGTTATAAGTGCAGCATGCGGAAGTACTGGAGAATCCGGCACAAGTTGATCTAGAATGGCACAAATAGTATTAACTACTTCCAGGTTTGTTTTTTCACAATGCCCACCAATATTATACGTTTGCCCTGGACTGCCTTTTTCAAGTACAGTTCTGATTGCCCGGCAGTGGTCTTCCACGTAAAGCCAGTCCCGCACATTCTGTCCATCACCATATACCGGAAGGGGCTCACCGGCCAATGCTTTCAGGATCATCAGCGGGATCAGTTTTTCGGGAAATTGATAGGGACCATAGTTATTAGAACAATTCGTAATCAGCACCGGCAAACCATAGGTATGATTCCAGGCACGAACCAAGTGGTCAGAGGCAGCCTTTGAGGCAGAATAAGGAGAAGACGGCTTATAAGAGGTTTCTTCGGTGAAATAACCCTCAGAGCCAAGCGATCCATAAACTTCATCAGTGGAAACATGCAGAAAACGAAAGTCTTGGCGCTTACCAGCATCCAGCCCCTCCCAATAAAACCGCGCCGCCTCCAACAGTTCAAAAGTTCCTACTGTGTTTGTTTGGATGAAATCGGCCGGCCCATCAATGGAACGATCCACATGGGATTCTGCGGCAAAATTTATAATCGCATCAGGATTATATTCTGACAACAATTTCTTGCTTAAACTTCGCTCTCTGATATCTCCATGAGTAAATATATAATTATGATAATCCGCATACTTAGCCAAAGACTCAATATTTCCCGCATAGGTAAGCTTATCCAGGTTTATAATCCGCAAGTCTTCTTCTGCGGCAAGGCACTGCCTGATGAAGTTGCTGCCGATAAAACCGGCACCGCCGGTAACTAACCAGGTTTTCACTTAAAAAAGCACTCCCTTCAACTGCTCTTTTT
>JAGXRV010000038.1 GCA_018335695.1 Clostridium sp. | reverse complement strand
CTAGCAGAAGTGAATTAAATTCCCCTCCGGTGGAGGGGTGGCGCAACGCGCCGGGGTGGTTCCCTACGTTAAAATTTTTGTTTTCTTTGAGGTTTTTATTTCTGAGAATTTGCTGCGGCAATATGCCACCACCCCGCCCTTGCGGGCACCCCTCCAAAGAAAGCGACCACCCCGCTGCTCCGCAGCACCCCTCCAAGGGAGGGGAATTTTTTTGGAGGTACTTTCCGACTACCATCCTCTTCGTCTAGCAGAAGTGAATTAAATTCCCCTCCGGTGGAGGGGTGGCGCAACGCGCCGGGGTGGTTTCCTACGTTAAAATTTTTGTTTTCTTTGAGGTTTTTATTTCTGAGAATTTGCTGCGGCAATATACCACCACCCCGCCCTTGCGGGCACCCCTCCAAAGGAAGCGACCACCCCGCTGCTCCGCAGCACCCCTCCAAGGGAGGGGAATTGTTCGCTATTGAGATTGTAGCCTTACCCAAGTTCATTACTTTTTCTCATTCCCCTCCGGTGGAGGGGTGGCGCAACGCGCCGGGGCGGTTAAAAAGGGACAACTTTCTAACATCTCCATTACACTATCCAAATTGTTTAAGATGTCCTTCGCTTGAATATGTATAACAGTCAGACCCATCCCTTCCAAGAAGGCATCTCGAGCAGTATCATATTCAATTTTTTCATCATGAGAGCTACCGTCAATTTCCAATACAACTTTACTGTCGGCACAAAAAAAATCTACAATATAATTGCCAATAACTTTCTGTCTGTCAAAATCAAAATCCCTAAACTTATGTTTTTTCAATTGATTCCAGAGCAGAACTTCAGAGAGATTTCCGGCTTTGCGCAGCTCTCTTGCCTTATGACGCAGAGTCGGATTAAATGGCAGCGAAAAATAAGCTTTAGAATTGCGGCTACTACGCCCTGGAGAGCACCCCTCCTTGGGAAGCGACCACCCCGCTGCTTCGCAGCACCCCTCCAAGGGAAGCGACCACCCCGCTGCTCCGCAGCACCCCTCCTTGGGAGGGGAATTTTTTTCAGAGTCCATTTGCGGCACCTCCAGGATTTTTTAGCGTTCAACGACAAGACGATAGCAAAACACATATGTATTTTAAATATTTTTACATAAAAGTAATAATTTAGTAAATTCCCCTCCGGTGGAGGGGTGGCGCAACGCGTCGGGGTGGTTACAACAAAGGCAAACAGCTTAATTTGCTGTCTGCCTCATTCAGTCTTCACTCATAAAATGTCCAACTATAATCCATTCAAATAGAAAAGCGTCTTTCTTAAACATTTTCACCAATCGCTGTCAAGATACCCGACTCCAACACCATCCATTCGATAAAAATCCCGTAACCTCGGGTGGGATCATTAACAAATACGTGTGTTACTGCCCCTACAAGCCGATTATCTTGAATTATTGGACTTCCACTCATCCCCTGAACAATCCCGCCTGTCGCTTCCAAAAGACGTTCATCTGTCACGCGGATGATCATCCCTTTATCACTGGGCTTTGTCTGCCGGTAAACTCTCTGAATTTCTATTGAGAAGCGCTCGATTTCATCGCCCTCCAAAACGGTAAGAATTTCTGCCGGTCCCGTTTCGATTTGCGACATCAGACCCATCGGCAAAGCATAACTAGTGCTGCCCGGTACTGGGCTAAGTTGAGTGAGATTGCCGAAAATGCCAAATGTACTATTTTTCCTAATATTCCCCAACATCTCATCAGTTTCCTGGAAAATTCCTGTCTTTTCACCGGGAACCCCACGTCTCGCCGCTTTCACATTGACTATATTTGCCTTAACAATTTTGCCATCTTTTACTTCTATCGGTTGATTAGTGTCAACGTCGGTAATCACATGACCTAGCGCGCCGTAGAGTTGTGTCTCCGGGTCATAAAACGTCAGCGTACCTACTCCCGCTGCAGAATCTCTGACATAAAGCCCGATTCTGGGACGATTCGTTTCCTGACAAAGAATTGGCTTCACCGATTTTGTCAAATACTGGTCGCCACGTTTTATTTCAAAAACCAGCGCTCTTTGACCGGTGCCGTGTTTTGCGATTAATTCTGCCACTTGATTTGCATCTTCCAGCACAAACCCGTCAATAGCTAAAATTAGATCGCCTTTTTCTATGGCGGCCTCCTTTGCCGGGGAAAGAGAGTTTCCTTCACCTTGGACAAGATGGTGGCCGACTACCAGCACGCCAGCACTATGCAATTTTATGCCTATTGAATGGCCGCCAGGCACCAATTTTATTTCCGGCAAAACATTTACCGTAAGCTGACGAAGTGGAATTAAACCAAACAAGCGAAATTCCAAGTTTACTGAACCGATTCCCTGTGCGCTAAATTGAATAGGTGATAGCAGGCTTAGACTACTGGCTTGCGAGGAAATTGGAGAACCGTTAAGGGAGAGTACGCCGTCTTTATCACCTTTTACCTGCACAGTCAGTGGGGAAGAGATGTTTACATAATAATGTTCGCCTTCTAGAATCAGTACATCATTTTGTAAATTTACCCAGATTCTCCAAGGAAACGCAGTTGCGATTAGTAAGAGCATTCCAAGAATCGCCAAGGCCAGCTTCTGGCTGCGCTCATGGTTTTTCACGCATTTATCACTCCTATCCTGCTTCAGTCGGAGAAATCACCTCCAAAAAATTTTCGTTCAATCGTATTTTTAAGTTAACCTTAACAAGCGCTTTTATACCAACTTAGTTAACATAATAATTTTGCATCATCTGGTTTAAATGACAGGAATAAAAAAACCCGCCAATTTGGCGAGTCAGAAATTTTTAATTTTTTTATAGAAAATGTGTGGAAATAACAATCCTAGCTCAAAGAGGCATGACCTTCTTTTAAAAGTTGTCGGGCGTGCGCCAGCGCCGCTCCTTCCTCTCCGCCTAACATCCGGACAAGCTCGGTTTCACGCTCATCGGCTTTTAACTTACGCAAGCGCGTAACGGTACGGCCAAGAGACACTTCTTTATAAATGATAAAATGATGATCTGCTACGGCGGCTATCAATGGCTGATGTGTGACACAGATAACCTGACGGTGACGCGCTAACTGTTTTAGTTTACTTGCAACCGCCCGAACAGTAACGCCGCCGATGCCGGCATCAATCTCGTCAAAAATTAATGTGGGTACCGCATCTTCTTCAGCGAGCACACTCTTTATCGCCAGCATAACCCGCGATATTTCACCACCGGAAGCTGTTTTCGCTAAAGATCGTAAAGGTTCGCCTAAATTGGCGGAAAAAACAAATTCAAGAGCGTCGCAACCGTGAGCAAGACAAGCAGCCAAGGGATGAAAAACTATCTCCAGCCTGGCTCCTTGCAAGGAAAGACTTTGCAAGGCCTCATTAATTTTCTCCACCAATAAGACGGCGGTCTCTTGGCGCAAACTTCTTAATTCTGTTGCCTGTTTATCAAGGATTTCTTTTGTCGCACTAATTTCCCGCTCAATGCCGCTTCGTTTTTGGTTGCGCCCTTCCATTTCTTGCAGCTCAAGAGAAATAGCAGCCGCCAACTTTTCTACGTCAGCAATGGTTGGTCCATATTTCTTTTTAATTTTCTTATAAGTCTCCAAACGCAGACTTATTTCCTGCAGTTCTGCCGCATCAAAAGAAATGCCGTCGTGATAGCTGCGCAATTCCCGAGCCGTTTCAGTTAACCGCTCAGTTAGCGATTCCACGCTCTCCAAGATTTCAACTAAATCTTCATCTATGGCTGCAGCCGCAACCAGTTCCTTTTTTACCATCCCAAGCCGATCAATAATAGCGGCGACATCGGCGCCTTCATATAGTTCGGCATAAAGCTTAGCCGAAATTGCACTTAATTGCTGTGCATGAGTAAGCCGGCGGAATTGTCGTTCCAATTCCACTTCTTCTCCGGCCGACAGCTCTGCAGCCTCAATTTCTGATAATTGGAAACGCAGAAAGTCAACCTGCCTCTCAAGCGCCGCTTGATCGCCGCCAAGCCTCTCACGTTCAGAAAGAAGAATATTTAGCTTGCTGTAAAGTTCTCCCACTTCAGCACGCAAGCTAAGCAACTTTGCACCGCCAAATCGATCCAACAATT
This sequence comes from Clostridium sp., assembly GCA_018335695.1. GTDB lineage: Bacteria > Bacillota > Dethiobacteria > Dethiobacterales > Dethiobacteraceae > GPS1B09. The sequence goes on along the minus strand of JAGXRV010000038.1, from coordinate 5,420 downwards.
CACGCTGAGTGTCAGATTCCAGCAAAGACTGCTGTTTATTTTGTCCGTGCAAATCAACCAGTCGACGTCCCAGAGCCGACATAGCCGCAAGCGGTTGCACGCGTCCATTCAGACGACAAATATTCGGACCGCTCATTCTGATTTCACGACTAAGCGATAATTCTTCCGCAGTTTCGTTCTCAGCATCAAGATAAAGCTGCACGTTTGAAAAAACGGCCTGCATAGATGCTGCTTCTTCTCCCGCTCGAATAGACTCCGCAGCGGCTCGTTCGCCTAGCAGCAAACTAATGGCACCGAGCAGCATCGATTTTCCGGCACCGGTTTCGCCGGTAATCACATTAAGTCCCTCGGCCGGGTGAAAAGTGAGATTATCAATCAACGCCAGGTTTTGCACTTCCAGCAGTCGAAGCATTTTTTTACATCCTTTCCGGCTCCCGGTAAATCACTTTATGCAGTTTACGGTGGAGAAGCGTATAAAAGTCGGTACCGTGCAACTGAATGAGCGGGGTGGTCAACGGCGCTCTTGTTACCTGCACCTCATCATGGTCATGCAATTTAAAACCCTCTTGTCCGTCAACAGTAATAATCACTTCCGCCTGCCTTGTCCAAGGCCTGATGGAAACACGTTCGTTACTAGCGACAATTACAGTACGGTGATGAAGTAAGTGAGGGCAAATCGGAGTTATAATCATTACCTCAAGAGACGGGTTGACAATGGGACCCCCGGCAGAAAGCGAATAACCTGTAGAACCTGTTGGCGTTGAAATGATGATTCCGTCGCTGGGGTAAGTCTCAAGATGCTTATCATTAACGTAAGTATCAAGATAAATAATCCGAGAAAACGGTCCTTTGGAAATAACTACATCATTTAGGGCTGTATACTCCGCCACCAAACGTCCATCCCTAAATACTCGTGCGGAGAGCATCAACCGATGCTGCACGTCATACTTGCCATCGAGAAGCATCTGGAGAGCGCTTTCCAGCATAGGCGGTTCAACTTCTGCCAGAAAACCCATCTGACCAAGATTAATCCCTAAGATAGGCAGATTTGAACCGGAGAACTGACGGGCCACTCTAAGTATTGTGCCGTCACCGCCGAGCACAATCACAACATCCGTCTTGCCCACAAACTCCGGCAACGGCAGGATATCAACAGAAGCCTTAACTGCCGATTCAGCGGTTTGCGCAAGATAAAGTTTGGTATTTTGTTCCCGGCAAAACGCCACAATACGGTTTAGGATAGCTTCAGCTTCCTGCTTTTTCTTCCAGTTAGGGACAATCCCGATTCCTTTCATTAATCATTCCTCCCGCTCAAGTCCTAAAACGCACCTGGCTGAGCGTTTCTTTTTTTATATTAATAATTAGAATACCGTCTGTCCGAAAAGCCAAAACATCGCGCAAAAGCGAGTTCCTGACTAATTTTGACTGTAACCTAAGCTGCTTATTTTCCTGTTGCACCTGAACAAGATAACGACGCCCTCCGCGCGAAACTATAAAATCACTCTTTAAAACAAAAGGATAGGGTTGTTCATCAACCTCCATGCGGACGGTTACCGTGGGCTTTATTTTAAGTATCTCATACCCTGATTCTTCCAGTATCGCTCGCGCACGCGGATTCGACTTTGCGGACGTCTTGCCGGCAATTCGCCCTGAACGGCGACGAACTGCCCAGTAAACAAAAGCAGCAATAAGCAGAAGAGCTAAAATCACCCAATCTTTACTTTCCATCAAAAATCACCTGCCGCAAAATATTATTCGTCAGCCGCAGGCCTGTTTCCTTTTTCAGCCAGCTGTTGATGCGCGGCAGCTACTATAGCGGTGAAATCAGCCAGGACAGCCGGCCCATCGGTAGTCAGGTAAAACAGATATTCAATATTTCCTTCCGGTCCTTTAATAGGTGAAAATGTCATGCCTCCCAGCCGATAGCCTTCTATCGCGGCAGCGGCAGCCACGCTCTCCAACACATCCTGATGGTCCCGCGGATCGCGGACAACCCCCTTTTTCCCCACCTTGTCTTTGCCTACTTCAAACTGAGGCTTCACAAGTACTACCGCCTCAGGCACATTAAGGCGCCTCAGCACCGGCAGCACATGTCTCAACGAAATAAATGAAACATCTACGGTGGCAAAGCCCAATTCAGACGAAATCTGCTCAGGCAACAAGCTGCGAATATTAGTCCGTTCCAGCAAAACAACACGCTTGTCCTGTCGTAACCGCCAGTCAAGCTGTCCGTATCCCACATCTACACTGTATACTTTCAGTGCGCCGTGCTGCAAGAGACAGTCAGTAAATCCTCCGGTAGATGCGCCCACATCCAGAACAGTTCTTCCCTCTATATTAAGCTTAAAATCAAGCAGTGCCTTTTCCAGTTTAAGCCCGCCGCGAGAAACATAACGAGGCAGTTCTTTGACAGTAATGCTCGTTTCCGGCGGCACCAATGTTCCCGCTTTATCTACTTTGCACCCATCAACAAAAACAAGCCCTGCCATCAAAGCTGCACGGGCTGCCGAACGGCTGGGGAAAAAGCCGCGTTCCGTCAAAATCACATCTATTCTCTTCCGCACTGTGACCATGGCATAGATTTCTCCGTCTTCTTAACCAATTCCAGACAACTTGCCGCAATATGTTTAGCAGTCAATCCCAACTTTTCAAGCAGTAAATCTCTGGCACCATGCTCAACGAAACAGTCCGGAATACCTAGTCTTTTTACCGGAATAGCAGTCAGATTTTTCTGCTCCAGTAATTCCAAAAGCGCCGAACCAAATCCGCCCGCCAGCACATGTTCTTCCACGGTAACTAAGCCGTAGCGGCTCTCTTGCGCGCAAGCAAGAATCATCTCAGCATCAAGCGGCTTAATAAATATCGGATCGACAACGGCGACAGAAAGCCCTTGTTCCGCCAAACTCAAAGCAGCATCCATGGCAGCTTCCACAAGCGTTCCGACTGCCAACACTGTGACGTCCCGCCCGGTGCGCAGCACTTCACCGCGTCCCCAGGGAAGAAGTTTGGCATCCCCCACTTCCGAACCTTCAGCTTTGCCCCGGGGATAACGAATCGCCACCGGCCCCTGATGCGCAAGTCCGGTATTTAGCGCGGAGCGAAGGAGATTGCCGTCACGAGGGATGATAAATGACATGTTCGGCATCTGACGCAAGTAAGAGATATCAAAAAGACCATGGTGGGTTTCACCGTCTTCGCCAACAACGCCGGCACGGTCTAAGGCAAACAGTACCGGCAGATTCTGCATGCAGACATCATGCAAAATCTGGTCGTAAGCACGTTGCAAAAAGGTGGAATAAATAGCCACCACAGGGCGAAATTCTTTTACAGCCAGCCCAGCCGCAAAAGTAACGGCATGCTGTTCGGCAATTCCCACATCAAAAAACCGCCGCGGAAATAGCTTGGCAAAACGGTCAAGGCCGGTTCCTGAAGCCATGGCAGCCGTAATAGCGACAATTTTTTCATTCTCTTGCGCTGCCTTCACTAAGGAATCGCTAAATATTTCCGTAAAAGACGGCACACCGCTGCTATATCCCGGATCAGGCGGATCACTCAAATCAAACGGCCCGACTCCATGGTAAAAGTCGGGTTTACATTCAGCGGAAATAAATCCTTTCCCTTTTTTAGTCAGCACATGGATTAATACCGGCCCGTGAGTATTCTTTGCGCTGCGCAACACACCAAGCAAGGCATCTATTTGATGTCCGTTAACCGGACCAAGATAAGTAAAGCCCAATTCCTCAAAAAACATTCCCGGTACAATCAGCGATTTGACGGCGTCTTTGACTCGCTCCGCCGATTTAAGCACTTTCCCGCCAATATGCGGAATGCGTTTAACTATTTCTTCTATATCTTCTTTTAGTCGAAAATATTTCGGGTCGGTACGCAGACGACCAAGATATGCAGCTAAACCGCCAACATTCTGCGAAATTGACATCTCGTTGTCATTTAGCACCACAATCAGGTTTGTGCCGGCATCACCCGCATTGTTTAATGCTTCAAACGCCATACCGCCACTCATTGAACCGTCGCCAATCACAGCAATCACATGATTTTTTTCTCCGCGCAAGTCACGGGCATGTGCCAATCCCAGTGCCGCTGAAATAGAGGTGGAACTATGACCGGTTTCAAATACGTCATGTTCGCTCTCCTTACGCTTCGGAAAGCCGCTCAACCCCTGGTACTGCCGCAACGTATTAAAAAGCCGGCGCCGTCCGGTCAGAATTTTATGCACATAACATTGATGTCCCACATCCCAAATCAACTGGTCGTGGGGACTATCAAAAACAACGTGCAAAGCCAGCGTCAGCTCCACTACCCCGAGGTTCGGAGCCAAGTGGCCGCCTGTCTGCGAGACATGCTCTAAAAGAAATCTCCTGATTTCACACGCCAGTTCATTTAATTCGCGCACACTCATTTGTTTCAGATCTTCCGGCCCATTAATACTAGACAACTGAGCAGCCAACTTATTTGCGCCTCACTTTCGCCGTGGCGGCAGACTACGTCCAAAAAATAACTTGCCTGGCAAGATTGCTTCTATACGAGTTAAAATATAGGCAAATGTAAGGATTATTTCTGTGGAACGCTCTATGGCAAGTGCCTTGCCAAACGACTTGCCACCCACAGTCAAAGCAGAGATAAGCCCTGTGGCAATAATGCTGACAAGCGGATTTTCAGCAAAAATACCGCTTGTTATCAGCCGCAAGACCAATAAAGCACCGATAACACCACTAATAACCCCGGCAATATCGCCCACCACATCGTTGCAAAAATTTGCGAAACGATCAGCGTTACGAATCAAATACAGCGCCTCACGCGCACCTGCCACTTTTTTTGCAGCCTTTGCCAACAGCGGCACTTCATCGGCGGCGGTAGCCGCAATCCCAATCATATCAAATAAAATACCGGTGAAGATGATTGTTAATAGTATAAGCACCGGAAAAAAGAAGGATGCAACACTGCGAAATAAAAACTGCGCCACTATACTAATCAAAGTGGCGAGAATAAAAGTCCCTGCCGTAATAGTTATACTCCAGCGCAAGTTTTCATTCCTTTTACGATTACTAACCATGGCACCTCTTAGAAAGCAAAACGGTTTCTGCTTCTTTCCTGATAATTAGTGCAAACATTTTTACCACAATAAAAAAAAGAGCCTACCTAATATTATAATGTATGTACCCGTAGGTGAGCAACCCGCCAAGTAAACGTTACGGCTTGAGGTCCAGCAGGCTTTCCCAATTAATCACCCGGACGTCGCCATCCAGGCAGTTTCCATTTAAGATTAATTTCACTGTGTCGCCAGCAGTGAGGCTGAATTACCACTTAGTCCGTACTTTAATCCTTGGCGGATCTCCCTGAAAGGAACAGTCTAGGAGTTTTCCTCGATAACGCGGTTACCGATCCTATCCTCTGTTGCAGCA
>JAGXRV010000037.1 GCA_018335695.1 Clostridium sp. | reverse complement strand
AGATGAGTGTGTAGCCCTCACCCTAGCCCTCTCCCAGGGGGAGAGGGGAGATGAGTGGGGGAGAGGGGAAAAAAGGGGGGGATGAGTGGGGGAGAGGGAGATGAGTGTGTAGCCCTCACCCTAGCCCTCTCCCAGGGGGAGAGGGGAGATGAGTGGGGGAGAGGGGAAAAAAGGGGGGGATGAGTGGGGGAGAGGGAGATGAGTGTGTAGCCCTCACCCTAGCCCTCTCCCAGGGGGAGAGGGGAGATGAGTGGGGGAGAGGGGAAAAAAGGGGGGGATGAGTGGGGGAGAGGGAGATGAGTGTGTAGCCCTCACCCTAGCCCTCTCCCAGGGGGAGAGGGGAGATGAGTGGGGGAGAGGGGAAAAAAGGGGGGGATGAGTGGGGGAGAGGGAGATGAGTGTGTAGCCCTCACCCTAGCCCTCTCCCAGGGGGAGAGGGGAGATGAGTGGGGGAGAGGGGAAAAGGGGGGGAGATTATTGAAGGAGAGGGGAGATGAGATTTACGGGGAATGTTTGTTATATATTCTTATTTGTTTTCCAATGCTATATGCTTGCCTGTGACAGAAAGAAGATATTAGAGGAAATTGCTGCTATTGGGAAGGAATATGCTCTTTGGTTGTCGAAGAGCGTTGTCGTAGAGAGATGGATTTATGTTATGCAGTTGAGGGGGGCTTAGTCTTGTATTGGAATAGCGAAGCAGAATGTATGTCGAGGGGTAGGTTGCAGGAATTGCAGCTTAAGCGATTGCGAAAGATTGTTGAACGGGTATATAATAACGTGCCCCATTACTGTCGCGCTTTTCAGGCCGCAGGCGTAGAGCCTGGGGATATTGACAGCTTAGATGATCTCTCACGTTTGCCCTTTACGGTGAAACAGGATTTTCGGGATAATTATCCGTTTAGTTTGTTTGCGGTGCCACAGAACGAAGTTGTACGCTTTCATTCATCTTCCGGCACTACCGGCAAACCTACTGTGGTAGGTTATACCCGTAATGATCTAGGCACATGGTCGGAGTTGATGGCTCGTTGTTTGGTCAGCGCAGGCACCACACGAAATTCTGTCGTGCAAAATGCTTACGGCTACGGTTTATTTACCGGCGGCCTCGGAGTTCATTATGGAGCGGAGTTAGTGGGAGCAGCAGTAATTCCTATTTCCGGCGGGAACACGCAGCGGCAGGTAATGGTGATGAAAGATTTCGGCACCGATATTCTCACCTGTACGCCCAGCTATGCTTTGTTTATTGCTGAAGTGATTGAAGAAATGGGTCTGAAGAAAGAAGACTTTAAGTTGCGTGCCGGCATCTTCGGCGCCGAGCCTTGGTCAGAAAATATGCGTCGGCAGATAGAAACAAAGTTGGGCATTACGGCTATTGATATTTATGGATTAAGTGAAATCATTGGCCCCGGAGTGGCTGTTGAATGTGAGGAAAAGTGCGGCCTGCATATTTTTGAGGACCATTTCATTCCAGAAATTATCGACCCTGTTAGCGGCGCTGTTTTGCCTTACGGTGAAAAAGGTGAATTGGTCTTCACTACTTTGACGAAGGAAGCGTTGCCTATTATCCGTTATCGCACCCGCGACATTACTACGCTTACGGTGGAGCCTTGCCTGTGCGGACGGACTCATGTGCGGATGGCTAAAGTTACCGGTCGCAGCGACGACATGATTATTGTCCGAGGTGTTAACGTTTTCCCGACTCAGGTGGAAAGTGTGCTCTTGGAAATTGGCGAAACCGAGCCCCATTATCAATTGGTAGTAACCAGGGAGGGCAATCTTGATCTGCTGGAAATCCAAGTGGAAGTATCGGAGCGGATGTTTTCTGATAAAATAAAAGGAATGGAAGCACTTGAGCGGAAAATTCATACGCAAATCGATTCCATTCTTGGGATCAGTGCCAAAATTCGTCTGGTGGAGCCAAAAACAATTCCGCGCAGTGAAGGAAAAGCTAAGCGAGTTATTGATAAGCGGCAACTGTAAGGGAGGCAATAAATGAAAAAGCAATTACACAGGCAGCAAATCATGGCTATCAAGCCTTATGTGCCCGGGAAACCGGTGGAAGAAGTGGAACGGGAATTGGGTCTTTCGGGGGTAATTAAGTTGGCTTCCAACGAAAATCCGCTTGGGCCTGCTCCTGCAGCGATCGCTAAGATGCTGGAAGTAATCAATAAAGTAGCTATTTATCCTGACGGGAATTGTTATTATTTAAAAAACGAGTTAGCCCAAGCGCTTAACTTGACACCGGCTCATCTGCTTGTGGGAAACGGTTCTGATGAAGTGATAAAATTAATTGCCGAAGCCTTTTTGTCTGAGGGAGAAGAAGCGGTGGTGGCAGATCCCACCTTTTCCGAGTATGATTTTGCCGTGAAAATTATGGGGGGGCAGACTGTAGTTGTCCCGACAAAAAATTATACTCACGACCTTGAAGCTATGGCGGCGGCGGTGACAGAAAAAACAAAGCTGCTCTTTGTCTGTAATCCTAATAATCCTACAGGCACTAAAGTCGGCAAAGCAGAAGTTAAAAACCTGCTTGATAACTTGCCGGAAGGGATAATTACCGTCTTTGATGAGGCTTATTACGAGTATGTGACAGATGAAGATTTCCCTCAGACGCTTGACTTTGTCAGGGAAGGGCGAGACGTGATTGTCTTGCGCACTTTCTCTAAAATTTATGGTTTGGCAGGATTGCGCATTGGCTATGGCGTTGCCAAGCCGGAATTAATCGGCTTGCTTAGCCGGGTGCGGGAACCGTTTAACGTGAATATGCTTGCCCAGGCGGCAGCGTTGGCGGCTCTTGGAGACCAGGAGCACCTGCTGCGCAGTCGGCAAGTGAATGAGGAAGGAAAGCACTATCTTTGCAGGCAGTTTGACAAGCTTGGACTTCCTTTTGTCCCCACACACGCCAACTTTATCTGGGTCAGCAGCAAAACGGATTGCAAGAATGTCTTTGCTAAATTGTTGCAGCGCGGTGTAATTGTGCGCACCGGCGATATTTTTGGTGCTCCGGATGTAATCCGCGTAACCATTGGCACGGCTGAACAGAATCAACGTTTTATAGGGGCTTTGACGGAAGTGTTGACAGAAGAAGGTGTCGTTAGATAAAATAGGGTGAACAACTTAATAGCCAGTTCCTGGGGGTGCCGATGGTAAGGCTGAGAGGCAGGGCGTAGTTGGCCGGCCAACCCTTAGAACCTGAGATGGATTATACCAGCGTAGGGAAGGACGGTAAGCGAAAATGTGTAGCTAGCAGCCGCGGACTTAAACTGGTTCGTGGCTTGTTGTTTTTTCAGTGTCTGAGCGCGTCGGAACTTAGCGAGAACAAAAGAAAGGGTGTTGAACATGACTCAGTTAATCAAAGCAAGAGCGGGAATAATTACACCGGAAATGGAGGCGGCAGCCAGGAAAGAAGCTATTTCGCCCGAGCAAATTCGGCAGGGATTGGTGGCCGGTTCTGTGGTAGTGCTGGCAAATATCAACCACTTGGCACTTGAGCCTTGTGCTATCGGTACTGGGACGCGTACTAAAGTTAACGCCAACATCGGTACATCCACCGATTTTCCGGATCAGGAAGCCGAACTTGAGAAGCTGAGGCAGGTGGTGGCTGCCGGAGCTGATGCGGTAATGGATTTATCTACCGGTCCAAGTATTACAGCGACTCGCCGGCGAATTCTGGCTGCTTCGCCGTTGCCGGTGGGTACGGTGCCCATTTATCAGGCTATAGCAGATGCCAACGCTCGCTATGGTGCAATGGTGCAGGTTACGGCGGATGATTTGTTTGCCGTAATTGAGGAACATGCTGCCGATGGCGTAGACTTTATTACTGTGCATTGCGGAGTGACGCGTCAGGTTGTCGATGTGTTGCGCAAGCGTCGGCGTGTTACCGATATTGTCAGTCGCGGCGGCGCTTTTCTCACCGGCTGGATGTTGCACCATGACTGTGAGAATCCGCTCTATGAACGTTATGACGAGTTGTTGGAGATTGCGCTTAAATATGATGTGACGCTGAGCCTCGGCGACGGACTGCGTCCCGGCTGCCTGGCGGACGCGACTGACGGTCCGCAGTTACAAGAGCTCTTAATCTTGGGGGAACTTGTTGAGAGAGCTTGGGCTCGCGGGGTGCAGGTGATGGTGGAGGGACCGGGACACGTGCCGCTACATCAGATCAGGGCAAATGTGGAGCTGCAGAAATCAATTTGTAAAGGTGCGCCGTTTTATGTTTTAGGCCCGCTGGTTACTGATGTTGCACCGGGTTATGACCATATTACTTCTGCCATTGGCGGAGCGCTGGCTGCCTGGGCAGGTGCCGATTTTCTCTGTTATGTCACACCTGCAGAGCACCTTGGGCTGCCTGATGCCCGTGATGTGCAAGCAGGAATTATTGCCAGTCGGATTGCCGCACACGCTGCCGATATTGCCAAAGGTCTTGCCGGTGCGCTGGAGTGGGATCTAAAAATGGCCAAAGCGCGCAAAGCTTTAGACTGGGAGGCTCAAATTAGCTTGGCTATTGATCCGGAGCATGCAGCAATGCTGCGCAAAGAAAAAAACCCCGGCCACAGGAAGGAATGTTCCATGTGCGGGGAGTTCTGCGCTATGAAAGTTGTGGCAGAGGCATTGGAGATTGAGCGAGAGTGCTGTTAATAGGTTGCGGCAAGTGTTTACGTTGTTGCTATTTGTTTAAGATATCTTTCAATTGCTTTTTGATGGGCTCTAATGCTACTTGCACTTCTCCCGCCATGGCAGAGAGAAATAGCTGAGGCAGCCGTCCGGCCGCTTCGGCAGTGCCACGCATTTGCTCGGTAACTTGGTCGCCACGTCCGCCAATTAAAGTGCCATCCGGCTGATAGACGGGTTGAGAGAGAGTTTGTCCTACCACATAGCGGTGCATTTTCTGCCGCACCGCATCTTCCAATTCTCGACTGCCCTTTGCAAGGTTGCTTTGCAACTGCTGCCAGAGTTCGCGCAATTCTCCGGTGGGACTTAAGCGGTCATCATCCAGCCTGCGGGAAAGCCACTCGTGTGACAGGCCCTTTAAGCTTTGCCAGGAATCAAGCAGTTTTTTGCTGCCGGCGTCCAGTTTTTCTTTAGTGTAGTCCATTCCTTCCAAAAGTTCACCTACTCCGGCCGCAATCAATAGCTGGGTCAGTCGGTTTTTCCGCCTGGCAAGGTCAATATTTTCATTTGTCACCTTTTCGCCTTTGCGAATGATAGCGGTACCGTCTTCACTGATTACATCCTGACCTGCTTCTCTGTCTAACGCAAATTCGATTGCTTTAACTTCAAGAGAGTGAACAATCTGGCGACCGGAGCGGTCACTGCCGATGGCTTCAATTTCAGAGGATTGTGCCAAATAATCTTCTTCAACAATAATAAAATCCCGTCCGAAATTTTCTACCACTTTCAGGGGTAACACGAGAGTAACGCGTGTTTTCTCTGTGTTAACAAAAAGTTCTGCAAGATTCCCGTCCGCCGGATTAAAAGAAAAATCGTCCACCGTACCTACCAGCGAGCCGTCTGCCGTTACCACCTTGCCGGCCAGCAATTTCTTTTCCAGCAGAGAGGCCAGTTCCGGTTGTTGCTGCACATCTACCAGGTCTTCTTGCTTCATGAGAGTAATAGCATCCGGGCCGATACTGCGAACTTTGGCAAAGGGGAGAAGCTCGGTTTTTGTTTTCAGGAGCATTCGTTCTCCCACTTCAATTGCTTCCACCCGGCGGCTGTTCGGGTTGACTATCAGGCTGTGTACCCGTCCGAGCCCTTTTCCCTCTGTGAGGTCAATTACAGGCAGACCGACAACTTCTCGTGACTTTTTCACAATGTATCACCTCTATTTCTTGGATTTTGCTTTATTTTCAGTATACCCTAATTTTATTGAGCCAGCAAATTCTCTAGTACAGTTTTTACCTAAATCTCCCTCGCTTGTTTTTTTTGTTAATTGAAGCTATAATCAGGGAATAGGTGATAATTGATGCAAATAAGTGATTTAGGCGAACGCGCTCTGATTAAAAAAATAACTGAATTGTTGGGTCACTCCGACGCTCCCGGTGAAGTGGGTATCGGCGACGATGCCGCTCTCATAAAGCCGGGGGAAGGTATGTGGCTGCTTACTACCAAGGACATGCTTGTAGAAGGCGTTCATTTTCTGTTGTCAGCCGGCTCTGCAATAGATCTCGGCTATAAGTCACTTGCTGTAAATGTCAGCGATATTGCTGCCATGGGGGGGACGCCCCGTCATGCATACATCGGTTTGGCTATTCCTAAGTCGACCACGGTGGAGTTCATCCTTGATTTTTACCGCGGCGTCAAAGAAGTTGCCGATAAGTACGGAATGCAGATAAGCGGCGGCGATACGGTGGCTTCACTTGGACCATTAGTGATCAGTATAACTGTGCAAGGGGAAGTTAAACGTGAACATGTTCTGCTGCGAAGCGGTGCTTCACCCGGTGATATTCTTTGTGTAACCGGGTCGCTTGGTGCTTCTGCCGCCGGTTTAGCCATTATCTTGGATAAGCTTGATTGTCCTGAAGGTTTGCGTCAGGAAGCTTTTCGGTTTCATGCGCGACCGATGCCTCGGGTAACAGAAGCTGCTTACTTGGCAGAAAGCGGCGGCGTTTCTGCTGCGCTTGATATTTCAGACGGATTGCTTAAAGATCTTGAGGAAATATGTGAAGCAAGTGGTTGCGGTGCCGTCATCTGCGAGGAGCAACTCCCCATTCACCCTGCGGCTAAAGCAGTGGCTGCACTGCAGGGCAGCTCACCAGGTCAACTGGCACTAAATGGCGGGGAAGACTATGAGTTGCTCATTGCGGTCAGACCAAATCAATATGATTTGCTGACGCAGGAGTATCTTTCGCGCTTTGGCACAGCTTTGCATGCTTTTGGGAAAATATGTGAAGAATCAGGTATTTGGTTAATTAAAGAAAATGGTAAGCGGGAAAAACTAAGTTTCACAGGTTTTCAGCATTTTAGGGGTGGTTGAAGCTTGAAATATGAAGTAAGGACAGACAGCGAACAAGCGACAGAAGATTTGGGTGAAGCATTGGGCAGGAGGCTATTTCCCGGGGCTGTCATACTTCTAAACGGTGAAATTGGTGCAGGCAAAACTGTTTTTGCCCGCGGTGTGGGACGAGGTCTTGGAGTGAATGTATCAATCCAAAGTCCAACATTTACTTTGCTAAATGCTCATCGCGGACGATTGCCTTTTTATCATTTTGATCTTTATCGCTTAAATAGTGATGAGGAATTGTTTGAATTGGGTTTAGATGAGGCGCTCGATGGGGAAGGCGTTTCTCTGGTGGAGTGGGCCGAAAGATTTGCCGATTATTTTACAATGCCGGCACTCATTGTGGTGATTACCTCAGACGGGTTCACGAACCGGCAGATTTTATTTCAGGCTGAAACAGAGCTATATCAGCATGTTTTGCGGGAACTGATTATGGGGGGGCAGTTTGGTGCAAATCCTGGGAATTGACACAGCCACACTGGTTTGCAGCGTTGCCTTGGTTTCGGAGAAAACCACTTTGGCTGAATATACTCTGCAAACGAGAAAGACCCATTCTGAGCGGCTTTTGCCGCTGATTGCCGCTATGCTAAGCGATGCAGGTTTGACTCCAGACGAGCTTGACGGCGTGGCGGTGGCTGCCGGACCGGGTTCTTTTACCGGCTTGCGTATCGGGATGGTTACGGCAAAAACGCTTGGGCAAGCGTTGAATCTGCCGGTGGTGGGAATTTCTACGCTTGAAGCGCTTGCTGCACAGCATCCCTTTTTTCCCGGCATTATCTGCCCTATTCTTGATGCACGTCGGGGGCAGGTCTATAATAGGCTGTTTATGCCAGGTTCCCGCCCCGAGCCGCTAAGTGCTGAGCGTGTCCTGCCTCTTTCAGAATTGCTCGCGGAGCTTAAAGCACGTTTCGAAAAAGTTCTTTTTGTGGGAGACGGTGTGCCGCCTTATCAGGCTGAGCTTAAAACTCAGCTAGGTGAGCGAGTCTTTTTGATGCCGCCGGAGGGAAGTATTTGTCGGGCTGCAACGGTGGCAAGATTGGGTCTTGCTGAATTTGCGCTTAATCATGGAATTTCTTGGCGCGAATTGATGCCACGCTATGTCCGCCGTTCAGAGGCGGAGAGAAAGGCGCTAAACTGCGGGGAGGAGGGAGGCGCCGTCGGTGCAGGTGACGATTGAGCCTATGCAGGTTTATCATTTGGAACGGGTGATGGCGATTGAGCGAGAGGTTTATCCCTCCCCTTGGTCTAGAAATGCCTTTATCAATGAAATTTTGGAAAATGGGTTTGCTTCCTACTGGGTAGCGATGGTAGATGAGCAGGTAGTCGGTTACGCCGGGATCTGGACAATTATGGACGAAGCGCATCTTACTACTTTAGCTATTTGCCGCCGCTGGCAGCGGCGTGGTGTAGGCAGTTTGCTTTTGGAGCGTCTGCTTTTTGAAGCAAAAGCTTTAGGCGCAAAGCGGATAACTCTAGAGGTAAGAGTTTCCAATGATAAAGCTCAGAAACTTTATAAAAAGTACGGGTTTATATCAAGCGGTCTGAGACCTAACTACTATCAAGATGAAGACGCACTGGTAATGTGGCTGGATAATTTACTGACGTAGCCGGCAGCAAGAGATTATTGGGGTTTACTTTAAATGGGGGAAAAAGATGTTTGAGAAAATTTGTATCAAGTTCTGTTTGCATACACGTGCCGCTCGCATCGCTTTTTTTAGCGCTCTGTTTTTTATCACGGCTGTTACTGTGTTGGCAGCGCTTTATCTGTATGAGCCTCAGGCAATCATGCCTCCTCCGGCTATAAAAAGTTTTCAGCCTCAAGAATTGGCGGAGGAGTTCCGGCAGGAATTCGGCGTTACGGAGGGTGAGGCGCTTTTTGCGCTTGTAAGCAAACATGCAGTTTTTGGTGATGCTGTGCTTGAGCAGTATGTTTTTCTTCGACGCAGGCAAGGAAGTAAGCGGACTATGACGGCAAGAGAAGCAGCGGAGGTTTTTTCCCAAGAACAACAGCGCTGGCAAACAGTAGCGACAAAATTGGCAAACGCCTCAAGTCCGATGATTATTGCTGTGTCAGAAGATTTGACGCAAGCACAACAATTTGCAAGAGACGGGCTCACGCGCTGGGCGCCGCTTATCAATCAAAATATGTTTAAGGCGCGTTCTATGTATCATGACTTGGCGAAAGTGCTGCTGGCTGAAGAGAAGAGTGAGCGGTATTATGGTGATACCAGGCTTGGTCGTCTGCTCGAGCAGAGGGCGTCCAGATTGGAGTGAGAAGTGGTGAGACGAATCCTGATTCTGGGTGTAGAGACGTCCTGTGATGAAACGGCCGCAGCGGTAGTGGCAGATGGTAAAATTATGCTTAGCAATATTATTGCTTCCCAGAGCGAAGAGCACAGCCGTTATGGCGGCGTAGTTCCGGAAATTGCATCCCGTAAGCATCTGGAAATCGTTAATGAAGTGCTGGAAAAAGCGTTGCAGGAGGCAGGTATCAGTTTTTCTCAGCTTTCAGCTATTGCCGTAACGCACGGTCCCGGCCTTGTAGGTGCTTTACTGGTCGGTGTAAATGCTGCAAAAACTCTGGCATACGCTTTGGGAAAGCCGTTGGTAGCAGTAAATCACCTTGTTTCTCATGTAGCGGCAAATTATCTTGTCCATCACGTACCTTTTCCTGCCGTCTGTTTAGTAGTGTCCGGCGGCCACACCAGTTTGCTTCATCTTAACAGCCGCTCGGATGTGTCTCTTTTGGGCAGCAGCCGTGATGATGCCGCAGGGGAAGCCTTTGATAAAATTGCCCGTGTTCTGGGGCTTGGTTATCCAGGCGGCCCCGCTGTAGAGCGAGCCGCCGCAAATGGTTATTCCCGTGGATTTCAGTTTCCACGGGCGTTTACAAACCAAGATCATATTTTGGATTTTTCTTTTTCCGGTCTCAAATCTGCCGTTATTAATACAATAAATACCTTGAAGCAACAGGGGAAGCAATATAGAGTAGAGGATGTGGCGGCTAGCTTTCAACATGCTGCGGTGGAAATTCTTACAGAAAAAACAATTTTGGCTGTTCGCAAGACACAAGTTGAAACCGTACTGCTTGCCGGTGGGGTGGCGGCCAATAGTTTGCTTCGTCGGCGTTTGTCGGAAGCATTGCAGGCGGAGGGTTGTATCCTATTAAATCCGCCGCCTGCTTTATGCACAGACAACGCGGCGATGGTGGCTGCAGCAGGTTTTGATCTTTATCTGCAGCAAAGATTTGCAGGACTCGACTTGAATGCTACGCCAGTTTTAGACAGAAACTGGCATCTGGGGTAAGAATGTTACTACGAAAATAAGGCAAATATATTATGTAAGCAAGCTGTGAATTCTGTGGATAAAATTTAACTTTGCGTTAACAAAGAGGATTATTCTGTGGATAAATATGTGGATACTGTGGATTATTTTCCGGAGTTGCTTGGCAATAGTGAGGGAATTGTTTAAAAAGGGCAGATTAAGACCTGGTGAAGGTATTAACATAATTATTTTTCATAAAACAGAACTGCTTTTATTCGACAAAAAAGAACTGTCTTTTTAAAGCTTAGTTCGACATAATTTTTCCGGCGAAAAATCATTGACTGTAGGGGAATACCAGGGACTATGTACAGTTAAGGATAAAAGAGTTTCAAGAAAATGTTTTTAGACATATATTAACAAGCGGGACGACGCGAAAGAGGGGTCGCTGTTGTTGAAGAATATCAAACGAATCCATTTTATCGGTATTGGCGGGTATGGAATGAGCGCTCTGGCGAGAGTATTGCTTAATTTAGGATATAATGTGAGCGGCTCAGACCAAAAGCAAAGTAAAATTACTGATAAGCTAACGCAGGAAGGCGCCGTCATTCATTTGTGTCATAATGCCAAGTATCTCGACGGCGCGGAGATGGTAGTTTATTCTACGGCGATACCGGCAAATAACCCTGAGCTCTTAGCAGCACGTGCCTCAGGCGTGCAACTCTGGCATCGTTCTGAACTGTTGGCTCAGTTTATTAATGGTCGCTTTGGTATTACTATAGCCGGCACGCATGGAAAAACTACTACTACATCCATGGTGGCAAAAGTAATGGCAAAAGGTCAACTGGACCCTACCGCGTTCATCGGCGGCGTTTTAAAGGATTTTGCCGGTAACTCCAGAATCGGCAAGTCTGAATACGTGGTTGCGGAAGCCGATGAAAGTGATAATTCTTTTTTACGTTATCGTCCCCGCATGGCGGTTGTTACCAATGTGGAGGCAGATCATATGGAACATTATCAGGGGAATTTCGAGTTGTTGCTTGCCGGCTATCGCAATTTTTTAGGGAATATAAGCTCTGATGGTTGTGCGATTGTATTTGCTGACGATAAATATCTTGGTGAACTGCTTCCCGCTCATCTGCATAAAATCATTACATACGGCTTTGAGAAGGGCGACTATCGTGCCGTTAACTTGGAAGCGAAAGGCTGGGGCACGAACTTTACCGTTTTGTATCATAATCAGCCGATAGGAGAAATTTCTCTGCAGGTGCCGGGAAGTCATAATGTGGCAAACGCGTTAGCCGCTGTGGCAGTTGGCAGAGAGCTTGGCGTTCCCTTTAATACTATTCAGGCCGGACTCTGCGAATTCCGCGGAGCTGACAGGCGCTTTCAGCTTTTGTTGGAACAGGACGGTATCTTGGTGGTAGATGATTATGCGCACCATCCAACAGAAGTAAAAGTTACACTCAAGGCGGCCCGTTCTAATAATCCCAAAAGAGTAATAGCCATTTTCCAGCCACACCGCTATACACGTACCCAGTATTTTTTTGCGGATTTTGCCGAATCATTTAAAGATGCGGATAAAGTCTTTTTACAGAAGATATACGCCGCCGGTGAAGACCCGCTGCCCGGTATCTCTTCGGCTGCGCTTGCGGAGAAAATCCGTTCCCACGGAGTTGATGCCGAGCAGCTAGATGACCCTGCTTTAATTGTAGAAAAAGTTTTGAGTATCGCCTGTGCCGGCGATTTGATTCTTACCATGGGAGCCGGTGATATCACGGAGTTGGGACACACGATTGCCGCCCGTCTGAGCGAGCTGTTATGTAAAGGATAGGTGGTAGCTATTACTTATCGAACCCTCACCCTAGCCCTCTCCCAGAGGGAGAGGGAATATGCAGCAACCCTAGCCCTCTCCCGGAGGGAGAGGGGATATGTTAGGGAGAGGTTATGTTAGAGGAATATCAATTGTGCAGTAATCGTTTTTCCAAGTGTCAGCAGTCCGCAGGAATGACGTGGCTCCCAGCGCCGATCTGTCGGAGAGCCGGGATTAAACAGCAAAATACCATCAATCGTTTCATGATAGGGTTGGTGGCTATGGCCAAAGATTATACAGTCCACGCTATCTTGCTTAAATAATTGCAGCGCACGTTGAGGCGTTTTTTGCTTGTCAGTATCGCCGTCACCATGAGTCAGGCCGACCCGATATCCGGCCAGCTCAAGAATTTTTTTTCGCCCGAGACGGCTGTGCAATAATCGTGAATCCATATTGCCGGCCACTGCTTCCACAGGTGCAATCGTTGCCAATTCAATTAGTACATAATCTTCTACCACGTCACCGGCATGCAGAATCAGATCAACGCCTGCAAACAGCGTAAAGAGCTCAAGGGGCAACTTTCTGGATCGTGCCGGAATGTGCGTGTCGCTTATGACGCCTATTCGCATTGTTGCGCCTCCGCAAAACATTCTCTCCGCTAATTCTTTAGCGGTTTTTTTCTTTTAATTCATTAATCTTGTCCAGCAGATCAAGGATAATTGCTGCACCTGTTAAATTGACACCAAGGCAGCTGCGCAGGCGGAAGATTTTGTCGAGCCGGTCTGCCTGTTGTGCTTGTATCATTCCATCTTTAATTTCGACAAGCCCGAGTGCCACTAAGCGCTCCAATAGTTCTGGGTGATAGTCCAGCGTTTTAATGCTAACCCAGCCATCACCGGAGGCGTCCCTTTGCACTTGTATCCAGTAGCGCCTCATTTAGGACACCTCCTTTGTTGTCTGAATCTCCGCCAGCTTGCGCCAGAGGGCAAGTTCATTTTCGTCAGGTTGTCGTGGAATATCAATAACTACGCTTAGATATTGGTCTCCTCGGCTGCCGTCTTTTCTCGGCAGCCCTTTGCCGCGTAAGCGGAGCTTTTTGCCGGCCCGCGCTCCAGCCGGGACAGTAACTTGAACTTTTCCATCAAGCGTGGCGGCACTTACTTTTGCTCCTAAAACTGCCTGCCATGGTGCTATCACCAGTTCTGATTCCAAATCATCTCCGCTTACTTTGTAGTTGGCGTGAGGAAGAATGTTGATTTTCAGGTATAGGTCGCCCCTCACGCCTTCTTCACCGCCACCTTGGCCGCGCAGGCGGATTTTTGTGCCGTCCCTGGTACCGGGCGGAATTTTAACAGTCAGAGTTCTTGGCGTCTGCATTTGCCCGCTGCCGGCGCAGGCGGGGCAAAATTGTCTGCCGCTGATGCCGCTCCCGCCGCAACGTGTGCAAAGATCAGACACGTTAAGCTGGATATTCTTTTCCCCGCCTTTGTATGCATCTTCAAGGGTTAACGTCAGTTCTGTTTCCACGTCCTGCCCTCGGCGAGGAGCACGGTGAAAGCGCTGCTCTCTTCCGGAGGCAGAATTTCCTTGGCGAAAACCGCCAAAAAACATCTCAAAAAAGTCGCTAAAACCGCTTGATGCATCGGTTGAGGAATAATACATGCCTTCCATATCAGGTCGGAATTCTTCGCCGGCCTGATAGTTTTCTCCCAGAGTGTCATATTTTTGACGTTTTTCCTTGTCAATTAGCACTTCATATGCTTCATTTATTTGCTTAAATTTCTTTTCCGCCGCTTCTTTTTCATCGGCAGCATGCAGGTCGGGATGATATTTTCTGGCAAGCTTGCGGTATGCCGTTTTGATTTCTTTTTCACTTGCATTTTTGGCAACGCCCAAAACCTCGTAATAGTCTTGAAATTTTACAGCCATCTTTTACCCCGCCGTTTCCGTCTGATTTTCTCTAAACTCTCTCTTTTGCTGATAAATTAAAAATCCCGTTAGCGTCCAGCTCAAAAGTTACTTCAATAATTCTACCCGGGAGAAGAGGTGCGTTTCCGTCAAGTTTAAACTGTCCGATCCTGCGCTTATCCTTGGCTGTTACAGATTCACCTTGCAGAATATAAATCTCAGCCGTTTGGTTATCTTCCGGCATGGTAAAGAGCCGGGTAGATCGGGTGGGAATGGTGGAATTCTGTTCAACAATTTTGCTTATTAATCCGTCTGCTGTTTCAAGTTCCAGGGAAAACGGGGTTATATCCAAGATTATCTGCTCTTTAAGCTCACCTGTCAGTATACCGGCTTGGATGGCAGCGCCTACAGCTACCGCCTCGTCCGGGTTTACGCCGCGGTTTACTTCCCGCTTGCCAACGATTTTTTGCACAAGTTCCTGCACCGCAGGAATTCTCGTGGAACCGCCCACTAGAAGCACTTGATCCAGCTCGTCTGCGGTGATTTTGGCTTCGGTCAGTGCCGCTTCAAGAGGAACACGGCATCTCTCCAGCAGATGAGCCGTTAGTTCATTAAATTTAGTTCGTTTCAAATTTACTTCCAGATGTTTGAAATCTGAGTTACCTGTGCAGATAAATGGCAGATTTATTTGCGTTTCCAAGACTGTGGAAAGCTCGATTTTGGCGTTTTCTGCCGCTTCCGTCAGGCGTTGCAGCGCCGATTTGTTCTTTTGCAGTTCGATCCCATAGCGTTTTTCAAATTCGGTAAGGAGCCATTTCACTACCTCTTTGTCGAAGTCGCAGCCACCCAATTGGGTATCGCCGGCAGTAGCACGTACTTCAAAAACATCATCATTCACATCCAGCACGGAAACATCCAGCTTGCCGCCGCCCAAATCAAAGATAAGTATAGTTTCATTTGCATTTTTTGCGTAGCCGTAGGCTAGAGCCGTTGCAGTAGGTTCGTTGATAATCCTGAGTACATTAAGACCTGCGATTTGTGCGGCGTCAATTGTGCTGCGCCGCTGAGAATCATTATAATTTGCCGGCACGCTGATTACCACATCTCGAACGGCTTCGCCCAAGTAAGCAGACGCATCGTCCGCCAGCTTGCGCAACAGTTTGGCAGTCAGTTCTTCAGGGGAGAAAAGCTGATTGTCAATCTTAAAACGTACCGCCTCATTAGAGCCTGACACCACATTGTAGGGAACAATCTCCAGCTCTTTTGTCACCTCCCCGTATCTGCGCCCGATAAAGCGTTTTAACGAATAGAGCGTCCGTTCCGCGTGCAGAGTGCCCTGGCGTTTGGCAAACTGACCGATTAAATGTTCTTCCTCTCTGATGGATACCATAGAGGGTGTCGCTCGCATACATTCCGCATTAGCAATCACCAGCGGACGACCATCTTCCAGGACGGCTATCATGGAAGTTGTTGTGCCAAGATCAATTCCTACCGCCTTTGCCATCCATTATCCCTCCAACCTGCCTTCTATTTGTAATTATAACCAATCTGAGGAGTAGAAAAACTTAGTAAAATATTAAAAGTGATACTACAATACGTTTTTGTACCAGGAATTACCGAGGTTCTTAATAGATTATTACAGATGCGCTGCCAGTCAAGCAGGTGCAGGAAATTAAGCTTTTGCCCGCGAATCCATTTGCCTTAAATACCTCGGAAAGCTTAGGTGAATTGTCTTGGGCGATAAAAGTGTGGCCCAGCTTTTTAATTTTCTCTCCCGTCTGCTAGGCATAGCGGGTGTCAGCTATACTAATGAACTAACGTCACAGCTAATAAATAATGATGTGATGGAAGCGAGGCTGTGGGAAAAGCGTTGGCTGCTAAGCCTGGAATTGTTTGCCGCAATAGGTGGCGCAAATAATGATGAGGTTGTTTTGCAGCGAGTTTTGGAACTTATCCGAGAATATTCTCAATGTGACGCGGCAGGAATCCGCTTGCGTAAGGGGAGTGATTACCCGTATATAAAGACTAGCGGTTTTCCTGTTGGATTTGTCAGTGAAGATGCCTTGCCTTGTTCTTCCTGTGCTAACGGTCAAAGCAGGATGGTTGAAGAAGGTGCTGCGCCAGGCTGCATCTGCGGGCGTGTTATTTGTGGAGACTTAGATCTTTATTTGTCTTCCGCAAGTGAGCAGGGTGCGTTTTTTACCGGTAATATTAATGAGTTAACTGCTTTTTTAGTCAAGAAAAAGTTTCCTTACAGAATTTATAATTACTGCGGGCAAGCAGGATTTTCCTCTATTGCCTGGATTCCGCTGCGTTTTAGAGAAGGAAATGTTGGTTTGCTGCAGCTTAGTGACCGTGTTCCCGATAAATTTAGAGGTGAAGATGTAGATTTTTTAAGTATCGTCGCCCAATGCATGGCTGACGCTTTGTGTCGTTTCGCGCCCGATCGGCGCAGTAAAAGCGAGTCTGTTTTAGTTGCGCTGCTGGAAAAATCAAGGGAAGGATTTTTTGTCACCAGTTCAGAGGGCATGATTAGTTTTTATAGCAAAGCGATGGAGCAGATTAGTGGGTATAGCAAGGAGCAAGTTGCGGAACACGGCTGGTTTCATTTGGTTTTTCCCTGTGAGGAAGAGCGTAGGCAGGCGGTACAAAAAGCACGCTTAGTCATGGCAGGAAAATTAGAATTTGTGGAGTTTGTTATCACCCGTAGGGACGGAATGAAAAAATGTGTAAGTTTCTCCGTGACTCCTCTGGAGATTGACGGGAAGCAACATACTCTTACTACTCTGGGTGAAACAGCTAAATCAGAACAGACGAAAACGGTAAACCCTCCGATTCTCAATTGAAAAGGAGGGTTTTTTGTTGTAAGAAAATTCCCCTCCCCTGGAGGGGTGGCGCAAAGCGCCGGGGGGTTACCTCTGGTGGAGGGGTGGTTACCAACGATGGAGTTTCTGCCTTTTAGAGGCTTGTGTTTGAGAGTTTGTTGAGGCGGTATGCGACCACCCCGCCCTTGCGGGCACCCCTCCAGGGGAGGGGAATTTTTGTAGCAGGAAATAAAGAAAACGCAAAGCGTCTTTTTTATTATTGCGTTCTGCAAAAAAAAGGAGTACCATGAATAACAGTGGGGCTTTTAATTTAATCTTCGAAAGAAGAAGCCGAAGGAGATAATCTACTTTCAATATGAAAAAAACGATAATTATTATGTCAGCAGTCGTTATTCTTATGGCAGCGCTGGCGGCATCGCGTGGTGGGATTGCCTTGCTCAGGCAGGGAACGCTGTCTGGTTTGCAGATGTTTGTCAGCGTGCTGCCTCTCCTATTATCCGCATTTGCCCTCAGTGGCTTAGTTCAGGTGTTAATAGATCAGAAAAAAGTTTTTCGCTTACTTGGCAAAGGGTCCGGTTTTAAGGGCATTCTGCTTGCAGCTGCTATTGGCGGAATTATCCCCGGCGGACCGTATGTTTATTATCCCATAGCAGCATCCCTGGCCGGTGCCGGGGCGGAGGCTCCTGCCATTATGGCTTTTGTCGTCGGCAAGAGTCTCTGGGATGTATCTCGCATGCCGATGGAGGTAGCGATTATGGGGGGAGATATTGCTTTTGTTCGCTACTTAGCGACTTTTGCTTTCCCCGTTCTCATCGGCCTGTTGACTAAATGGCTCTATCCGGGATTAGCGCAGCAACTTTTACCGGTGGCCAGGAAAGAAGGAGAGGTGTAATGGCAGGAACAGTTTGGATTCTTAGTTTACTTGTGGTCGCGCTTTTTTTCTTAGCCGTGAAGCGTAAAGATGGCAGCCATAGAATGGGCATTAAAATTGGCGCAAGCATGTTCTACAATTATTTGCCTGTGTTGATTTTAGCATTTTTAGCTGCGGGTCTGCTGGAGGTGGTGCTTCCCGCAGCTTCGGTGCGGTACTGGTTGGGCGCCGAGTCCGGTTGGCGCGGTATTCTAATCGGTAGTGGCGCCGGCATGTTAGTGGCTGCAGGCCCATATGTTTCGTTTCCCATCTTTGCCTCTATAGCGCAAAGCGGCGCCGGTATCGGTACAGTTGTGGCTCTGATCACAAGTTGGAGCGTAATGTCTTTATCCAAACTTCCTTTTGAAACAGTTCTTTTAGGCACGCGTTTTACTTTTGCTCGCATTAGCCTGGTTTTGCTTATACCGGTAGTCGCAGGGTTTTTAGCGCAGATTCTTTTTACTGGCATCATCTGAAATTATTTTTATTGCCAAACTATTCTTCTAATTATTATAAATTAGCTCCGGAACTAGCTGGGTTCCGGTGTTTAAATCCAGAACATCAAGCCAAAGAATGTTGGATAAGCCAAAACATGGTCACTCGCCTGTATTTTCCTGCGCGGAGCCGGCCGTGATGTTAGGTTTTGCTTCGTTGTGGGCAAAATAGGCATTTTTATTTGCGTAATCTTTTTTCAGAAGCCTTGAGAGAGAGGGAAGCTTTATGAAATATTTTGATTTTAGTAATCTGCGCGGTGATATTTTTGGGGGGCTCACCGCCGGAATTGTTGCGTTGCCGTTGGCGCTTGCATTTGGCGAGGCTTCCGGTGCCGGTCCCATGGCCGGTCTTTGGGGTGCAATCTTCGTCGGCTTTTTTGCCGCTCTTTTTGGGGGTACAGGCTCGCAGGTTTCCGGCCCCACAGGTCCCATGGTTGTAGTTTTTGCAGGTATCTACGGGAAGCTTGCCGGTGACCCTGTTCTGGTTTTCAGTGCCGTATTTTTTGCTGGTCTTCTGCAGATTGTTTTAGGGTTATTGAAAGTCGGCAAATACATTAGTCTTGTACCATATCCTGTAGTTTCCGGATTTATGAGCGGCGTCGGTTGTATTATTATTGCGCTGCAATTATCGCGACTTTTTGGTCATGAACCGCTTTCCGGCGGCACTCTTCCTGCTCTTTCGGCCATTCCCGGGGCGATTGCAAATCCAGTTTTTCCTGCTTTGCTTGTAGGTCTAATTGCGCTGGCAATCGTATTTTTCTGGCCGAAGGCATGGGTTAAATGGTTTCCCGGACCTCTTGCCGCTCTTTTAATCGGTACGCTCATCAGCCGCTTTGTTCCCGGTGCTCCTATTCTTGGAGATATTCCCACCGGTTTTCCGCAAATTTATTTTCCCACTATTTCCTTTCAATTTGTTTCTATTGTTGTTGAATCAGTAATTATCCTTGCCGTTCTCGGAGGGATTGACAGTCTGCTGACTTCATTAGTTGCCGACAATATGACAAGGACGCGCCACCACTCCAATCAGGAATTGATTGGACAAGGCATTGGCAACGCTTTTGCGGGTATTTTTGGCGGAGTGCCCGGTGCCGGTGCAACTATGCGCACTGTTGTGAACATTCATAACGGCGGGCGCACGAGACTGTCCGGCATGACTCATTCGCTTGTTTTAATAGCTATAGTCCTGGTCTTTGGACCGTTGGCAGGGAAAATACCCCACGCCGTGCTTGCCGGCATTCTCATAAAAGTTGGCTATGATATAATTGACAGATATTTTTTGCAGCGAGCCGGAGATTCACCACGCTGGGATCTGTTTTTAATGTTGCTCGTCCTTGCGCTTACCGTGTTTGTAGACCTTATTACTGCAGTGCTCGTTGGTGCTCTTTTGTCTGCGATTTTGTTTGTCAAGCGGATGGCCGATTTTCAGCTCACCCAATTTTGTGCTGCTAACTCCAGTCATAGCGATCCGAAAGTTAGAGCGTTGCTTGAAGTTGCCTGCTCATGCGTGACTTTACTTGAATTCAACGGACCGTTGAGTTTTGCTGTAATCGCCGATTTTGAACAAATGATGCGTGAACGCTTAAAAGACGACAAGGAGTTTATTATTCTTGATTTTTCCAATATGCCTCAGATTGATTTATCTGCCACACGCGCCGTGGAGACGATTATCTTTGATGCGCTTGACAGAGGTAAAAAGGTTTATTTGGCCGGCATGAGTCCTAAGGTGAAAAGTGTAATCAGATCTTTCTGCGACCAACAGTGTATTTCAGACGGGATGTGTTTTGATACATCGGTGGAGGTGCTGGAAACGGTTATCTCTTCCCGGGAAGAATTGTGCTGCTTGCAGCATGCCGCAGCCAACCAGGACGTAAATAGAAGTCGCTAGTTTTTGAAAGTTTCAGCCGTTATGCGGTAAAATAATGACTGAAGCAGGGATAATGATTGTGAAAGCGAATAAAAGAAAAAAATGCCTTGGAGGCTCAGATGATTGACCGGGAAAAAATTCAGGTTGCTGTGCGGATGATTTTGGAAGCCATAGGTGAGGATCCGGAGCGGGAGGGCTTAAAAGATACGCCTGCGCGAGTGGCGAAAATGTATGCGGAAGTATTCTCAGGGTTGCACTGCGACCCTTGTGACCATTTGGAAACCTGCTTTTATGAAGAACGGCATGATGAAATGGTATTAATCAAAGACATTAGTATTTATTCAATGTGCGAGCATCACCTGCTTCCTTTTTACGGCAAGGCACATGTTGCCTATATTCCAAATCCCGCTAAAATTACCGGTCTTAGTAAGTTGGTGCGTGTAGTCGAGACTTTGGCTCGTCGTCCGCAGCTGCAGGAACGACTGACTACTCAAATTGCCGACACAATCATGAAAAAGCTGGAAAGCAAGGGAGTAGTGGTGGTGATAGAAGCGGAGCATCTGTGCATGACAATTCGTGGTGTGAAGAAACCTGGTTCAACCACAGTCACCTCGGCGGTACGCGGTATTTTTCGGACTAATCACTTAACACGGGCAGAAGCCTTCTCGCTCATCAAAGGTAATGCGTAATGGAAGCAGTGCGAAAACTGATTCAGGATAATGATTATCTTAACTATTTGTCGCAGACTAAAAAATATGAAACCGACAGGCAGTATTGCTGCCACAACTTTAGTCATTTGTTGGATGTGGCTCGGATTGCTTGGATTCTTTGTTTGGAGCGGCAAATTGAGCTTCCCCGTTCGGTGGTGTATGCCGCAGCGCTGCTGCATGATATTGGGCGGTTTGCAGAGCATGAAGATGGAAGAGTTGACCACGCCGCAAAAAGTGCTTTGCTGGCAGCGCCGCTTCTTGCGAGGCACGGTTTTTCTGCGGTTGAAACGAAACTGATACTGCAGGCCATCCTTGTTCATCGTCAGGCACCTGAGACGACAGCCGATTTACTCGGTGCGGTGTTGGCTGAAGCAGATGATCTGTCCCGCCTTTGCTATGACTGTGCCGCCCAGGCGGGCTGTTACAAGGCTAAACGGATGCCTGCTTTGGGCGGCATCCAGTACTGATTGCGGAGGAGTTATGCAGGATAGGCTTACCCTTAAAGGCAAATCGTATGATCTGACGGAAAATACGCTGATTATGGGCATTTTAAATGTCACCCCAGATTCTTTTTCTGACGGCGGTCTTTATCTTGACATTGGGCGTGCGGTGGAGCATGCTTTGCGCATGGTGGCAGAAGGTGCCGACATTATTGATATCGGCGGTGAATCCACCCGTCCAGGGCATAAGCCGCTTGCTTGCGATGAAGAGCTGGCACGGGTTATCCCGGTAATCCGTGCCGTTTGCAATGCGACTGATATTCCTGTTTCTGTGGATACCTCTAAGGCGGAAGTGGCAGAAGCCGCTTTAGCTGTGGGGGCGGCTATGTTAAATGATGTTTGGGGCGGCAGGAAGGACAATGGGCTGCTTAAGTTAGCTGCTGCCGCCGGTGTTCCTATCTGTTTAATGCATAACCGGCAAGAAGCGGTTTATGAGGATGTAATTGCGGAGATTAAAGCTGACCTTTTAGAGAGCGTTGCTTTAGCGGAGGAAAGCGGCGTTTGCAAAGATAAAATTATTTTAGATCCCGGCATCGGCTTTGCTAAAACGGTAAGCGATAATCTGCAAGTGCTAAAATGTTTGCGTGAATATACAACTCTGGGCTATCCTTTGCTTTTGGGTACCTCACGCAAATCATTTATCGGAAAAGTATTGGATTTGCCGGTTGATCAGCGGGAGGAAGGGACTGCTGCCACAGTAGCATACGGTATATGCCACGGCGTCAGCATCTTTCGTGTTCACAATGTGCAATACATGAGCCGAGTGGCGCGGATGACAGATGCCATGCGCCGTGGGGGGTGCCAAGATGGATAAGATTATTCTGGAGAATATGAGGTTTTACGGCTACCACGGTGTGCTTGCCGAAGAAAATCGTCTGGGACAGTCTTTTGCTGTTACTCTTGTTATTGGCACAGATATAAAAACTGCCGCCCGAAACGACGATCTGACTAAAGCGATTAATTATGCAGAATGTTATGCAGCCGTCAAAAGCATTATGGAAGGCAATCCGGTTAAGCTCTTGGAAACATTGGCAGAAACTATCGCCTCCAAAATCCTTTCTTTTGGAGCGCTTACTGTGCGAGTAAGCGTAAAGAAATTGCATCCCCCGATTTCCGGCCAGCTCGATTTTGCTGCTGTAGAGATTGAAAGGAGCCTTCTTTAATGGCTTGCGCTTACCTTGGGTTGGGCAGTAATATGGGTGACAGGCATAAGGAGCTGGATTTTGCCCTGGAAATGTTGCGCAATCATTCAGCTATCAGACTAATTAAGGCAGCCCCTATTTTGGAGACAGACCCGGTGGGTTATTTGGAACAGGCAAAATTTTTGAACACTGTAGCGGAAATAGAAACTGCTCTCGCGCCTGCTTTGCTCCTTGAAGCGCTGCAGCAGATCGAAAACGACGCCGGTCGTGTTCGCTCTGTTCGTTGGGGTCCTCGCACATTGGATATTGACATTCTTCTCTATGATAATTTGGTGCTCTCCGAGCCGAATTTAATTATTCCCCACCCTCATCTTCGCGAACGAGAATTTGTACTCGTTCCTTTGGCACATCTTGCACCGAATCTGCCTGTACCGCCGGATAATCGCACCGTCCGGGAGATCCTGGACCAATACCAACAAGGCAGGTGACCTGATGCTGCTCATGGTTGACAACTATGACTCCTTCACATATAACTTGGTTCAGTTCCTTGGCGAGCTTGGCGCTGATATTCGCGTATTCCGTAACAAAAGCATTGCTCCGGGTGAAGTGGCTCGATTAAAACCGGCTCATATTATTATTTCCCCCGGGCCATGCACTCCAAATGAAGCCGGAGCTTCCATGGAGATTATCAGTCGTTATGCCGGAGAAATCCCCATCTTGGGTATTTGTCTTGGTCACCAAAGTATAGGGCAAGTCTTTGGCGGCCGGGTCATCAGGGCGATACGGCCTGTTCACGGTAAAAACTCGCTGATTTACCATAACTGCAGCGGTGTATTTGCCGGCTTGCCTGTACCTTTTTCAGCAACCCGCTATCATTCCTTGGTGGTTGAAAGAGAAACCCTTCCTGATTGCCTGGAGGTTACGGCTGAAACTGAAGAAGGGGAAATTATGGGCTTGCGCCATAAGTATATTCCTTGCCTTGAAGGCGTTCAGTTTCATCCCGAAGCTATTCTTACAGAACACGGCCAAAGCTTGCTGGCGAACTTCCTGCGCTATAATTTTGGCGGTGAGGAGGAATCGCCGTGTCTTCTTTAAAACCTCTGACAGATGAAATCAGCATAGATTGTCCGCCGGATCAGCTTTTTACCGCTTTTGTCAACGACCCGTATCCGTTCTGGCTTGACAGCAGTCTGCCGGGCGGGAAAATGGGGCGCTGGTCGTTTATGGGCAGCAATCCATTTATGCTTTTAAAAACATACGGCCGCCGGATTGTGCTTGAAGAGGAGGGTATGACCCGCTCCTTTTCCGCCAACCCCTTTGAAGTCTTGCGGCAATGTTTAATGCGCTTCAATTTAGAGCGCGGAGATTTACATATGCCCTTTTTGGGTGGTGCCGTTGGTTTTTTTTCCTACGATTTAGGCCGGATGGTGGAAAATATACCAGAACAGACTGAGGATGATTTAAACGTTCCGGATATTTATCTTGGTTTTTATCATGCCTTCGTTGCTATCGACCACGCGGAAAACCGCGTTTTTCTTGTTGCTTCCGGCCATCCGCTCCAAGGAGAGGCTGCAGCTCTCAAGGCGGCGTCGGAACTTGTCAGCTTGCGGGAGAAGTTACGGCGACAGTTAAATCTTTCGGACCCTTGGGCTGAGCCGGATATTAATGCGGACGATGTGCAAATATTTTTCAGCGCACAGTCTTATGGGGCAGCGGTGGAGCGTATCCGCGACTATATTATTGCCGGTGACATCTACCAGGCCAATATGACGCAACGTTTTGATGCGCCTCTGCGCATGCCGCCTTTTCAACTTTACCGTCGTTTGCGCCAAGTCAACCCGGCACCGTTTGCCGCTTATCTGGATTGCGGTCACGGTTTGCGCATACTCAGCTCTTCGCCGGAGCGTTTTGTGCTCCTGAAAGACAAGCTGGTGGAAACTCGTCCTATTAAAGGTACCCGTCCCCGCGGCAAAACGCCGGAAGAGGATCATGCTTTTAGCGCAGAGTTGCTGGCTAGCGAAAAAGATCGTGCTGAACTTGTGATGATTATCGACTTGGAGCGAAACGATTTGGGACGCGTCTGTGCCTATGGCACAGTTAGCGTGCCGGAGCTGATAGCGCTGGAAAAGTACGCCACCGTCTTTCACCTTGTTTCCACCGTTTGTGGCCAATTGGCCTACGGTAAAGATATGGTGGATCTGCTTAAGGCAGTCTTTCCCGGCGGCTCTATCACCGGAGCGCCAAAAATTCGCGCTATGGAAATTATTGAAGAATTGGAGCCGGTCCGCCGAGGTGTATATACCGGTTCTATCGGTTATCTTGGTTTTGACGGGCGGGCAGATTTAAATATTGTGATTCGCACTTTCATTAATAAAGACGATAAAGTTTATTTTCAGGTGGGCGGCGGTATCGTTTACGACTCCGATCCTTTAAAAGAATACGAAGAAACTCTCCATAAAGCTAAAGCCTTGCTAAAAAGTTTGGGGGTAAATCGCTTTCCGGAGGTGCAAAGTGGCTGATTTTTATTATCTGAACGGAAAGCTCACGCTCGCTGACTCCTGCTTAATTTCTGTCACAGACCGCTCTTATCTTCTGGGAGACGGTCTTTTTGAAACTATGCTTGTGCAAAACAGTAAGTTGCTCCTGCTTGATGAACATCTTAGCCGCCTGCAGCAATCGTCCGCTTTTTTTGCGTATAACCTGCCATCAAAAGAGGAACTGGCGGAAGCCATGCGGTCTGTTATTGAAGCAAATGCGTTTGAAAACGGCTCCATGCGTCTTACCGTCTCCCCCAGAGAAAGCAAAGGGCTGCTGGCTAAAACAAAAAGCACACTGAATATTTTGATCACTATCCGTCACGGCCGACCATACAGTGAGGAACTTTATAAACAGGGTTTAACGGCGATCATCGCGCAAACTGTCCGCAGAAATGAGTATTCTCCATTATCCCGCCATAAAACTACTAATTTCGCAGAAAGCATCCTTGCAAAAAAAGAAGCTCTGCTTAACGGAAGTGACGAAGCTATTCTATTAAATACTGCCGGCAGCCTGACTGAGGCCACGGTGGCTAATCTGTTTCTGGTCATAAACGGCGCAGTGCTTACGCCCCCGATTGCAGACGGTGTCCTCCCCGGTGTTGTGCGACAAAAAGTTTTGCAACTGTGCCGTGAATTAAACATCGAAGCCAGAGAACAAACTTTAATCCCCAAAGATTTAGAGGGGGCTGCGGAGGTTTTTCTCACCAATTCCCTGATGGGGATTATGCCAATCAGGCAAATTCAGTCATTTAATTTTTCAGACAGAGTTACACAGCGATTAGCGGCGGCGTTAGGAGTCGAGAGAAAGTAAATGCAAAAAAATTTACCAAATTATTCAGAATATTGTTGCAATTACATCTATTCTCTGTTATAGTAAGGACATGATAAGAAAACGAGGCGCTCAGCCTTTAAATATACCTTCCCTCTAAGATGGATCGTGCTCCTCCCTGCACGGTTCATTTTTTTAGCTTTTTGGGTTCAAAATACAAAAGTTAAATGTCAAAGAGAATTAATAAATGAGAATATTGCTGAAGGAAAAAGAAATTCTTTGTCTAACTGTTTACTAGGCAGCAGAAAACCTTCACTAGGCTCTCGGGGGTGCCCTCACCCTAGCCCTCACCCATTACCAGAGGTCGGAGGTCGGAGGTCAGAAGCCGGATTCTTTGTCCTCACCCTAGCCCTCACCCTAGCCCTCTCCCAGAGGGAGAGGGGATTTGTTGGGTATGGAGAGGGGATTTTGTTGGACATGTGCCGAGGGGATTTGCTTTTTCCCCTCGCCCCCCTTGGGGGGAGAGGGTTAGGGTGAGGGGGGCAGGTGAATTGCTAGAGAGAGCGTTTCTATGAATTGGCTATCTCGCCTTTTCCTGTTGGACGAGAGGGGTTTAGTCGGGCTTAGCGAGGGGATCTGCTTTTACCCTCGCCCCCCTTGGGGGGAGAGGGAAAGGGTGAGGGGGGAAAAGCATGGAAAAAGGGAATGTTCGACAAGCCTGTTTCCTTGATGTTGAAACTACAGGACTGAGCGCCAGAACTGAAGAAGTTGTAGAGTTGGCGATATGTCTGTTTGATTTCGGGAGAGACAGCGGGGAAATTATTCGGATAGTGGATACTTACGTAGGCTTGAGAGAGCCGGGGGTGCCTATTTCAGCAGCCGCTGCCCATGTTCATGGGTTGCGGCTGGAGGATTTGCGCGGCAGAAAATTGGACCATGGCCGGGTGGAAAAGATTATTCAGGCGGCAGATTTTATTGTGGCGCATAATGCCAACTTTGATAGGGGCTTTGTTGTCAAACTGATTCCGTTGAGTAAAAGGAAGCAGTGGCTCTGTTCCATGTCCGGTGTGGATTGGTACGGGAAAGGCTTTCCCTCACGCGGTTTGCAAAATCTTCTCTCGAGTCATGGAATACATACAAAACGCTCTCACAGAGCTGAAGACGATGTGCGAGCGGCATTAACACTTTTAGGCAGACGCGGCCAAGATGGCCGCACATACTTTGCAGAGTTGCTGCGCTGTCTTACTGTGGAAGCAGTAAATATGGCTAGATAGTGGGGGAGAGAATGAAATACGTTAAGTTGGGGAAAACAAGTATTGTTGTTTCTCAGTTTGTATTTGGAACTCTTACCATGGGGATATTGCAGCGTAATCTTGCCGCCGAAGAAGGAGCGCAGTTGATTCGCCAGGCGTTGGAGCAAGGAGTAACTTTTTTGGATACTGCTCAGGCGTATGGAACATACAACCATCTAAGAAAAGCGCTAGACGGTTTTTATGGGCAAGTAGTGATTGCCAGCAAGTCCGGCAAGCAAGATTATGAGGGAATGGCAGCAGCGGTTGAAGAAGCTCGGCGGAAATTAAACCGGGATGTGATAGATGTCTTTTTGCTGCATGCTGTGCAGCAAGAGGACGATCTTGATAGGCGGCGTCAGGGCGCGTGGCAATGTTTGTTGGAGATGAAAGAAAAGGGTTTGGTAAAAGCTGTGGGTCTCTCCACCCACAATCTTAAAATAGTGGAGAAAGTTTCTGAATGGCCGGAAGTCGATGTGATTCATCCCATAGTTAATAAACTTAACTTTGGTTTAATCAATGAGGAAAAGAAAAACCCTGTTGAAGTGCTTCGTCGTACTTTTGAAAAAGCGATTGGCATTTACGGGATGAAGCCGCTTGCAGGCGGGCATCTCTATCAGGATGCGGTGAGCGCATTGCGTTTCGCGTTTGACTTTCCTTATCTTCACGCTGTGGCGGTAGGAATGGTTAAGGCTGAGGAGTTAGCCGTCAATTTAAAAATTTATAATAATGAAGAAGTAGCGAGTAAGGAACTGGCCGCTGCCGCTAAAAATAAACGAATGTATGTAATTCCATTCTGCAAGGGTTGCGGAGCTTGTCTGCCTGCTTGTGACCAGGGAGCAATCAGTATGGTGTCAGATAAAGCAAGCATTGAGCATACTATATGTATTCTCTGTGGTTATTGCCGCAGGGAATGTCCTCATAGCATGATTAGGATAATTTAAAGGAGGAATTGTTTTGGCTGATTCGGAATTTTATGCATTAGGCAGGGTTGTCAAGGAACCGTGTCGGAAGCTTGATGTTTTTCCTAAACCTTTAGGTGTGGAGAATGTGGTATTAAAAAGTGAGGAGGTTACCAGTTTATGTCCGGTTACAGGGCAGCCTGACTGGGAAACAGTAATTATTGAGTATGCCCCGGCTGATTTTTGCATTGAGAGTAAAAGCCTGAAGCTATATTTGTGGAGTTTTCGCAATGAAGGCGTGTTTTGTGAAACACTGGCGGCGCAGATTGCCGATGATATTGCGCTTGCCTGTAAGCCCCACTGGTGCAAAGTGACGGTCGTTCAAAAGCCGCGTGGCGGAATCAGCATTAGTGCAACCGCCGGTGTTAATCTCATTGGGCAGCAAAAGTAACAGAATTGTAACAAAAAGTTTACAAGAATATAAACTCTTCTTAATATAATGAAAGCAGGCAGGAATATGTTTTGCCGTGGCGAAATTTGTAAATGCGGAAAGACTGATTCTTGTATTTATGGGAATCATATCTTTCAAACAAGGAGTACAACCCACGACAATCAAAAAGGAGGGCTTGCCGATGAACAAGTTTTTCTATGATGAGGATTTGGCCATGGTGTATAAGATTAGCCCGGTTGTCGCAACGCTTATTGAAAAAGAGGATCAAGGGGTTCCAACGGAGATTTTGGTTCACACGAATGTAAAGGTGACAAATTTTAAGCGGGAAAAGGTCCGTCGCACTATCTCTGAGATTTACCCATCCAGCGAGTATGGTTTGGATCTTGCTAAAAAA
>JAGXRV010000036.1 GCA_018335695.1 Clostridium sp. | reverse complement strand
TAAAACCGTCAGAGTTAACAGTGAAAAAAAAGGAATCTTCCAGGATTTCACCGAAATAGTTGCATACGAGGGCTTTTGGCAGATACTTGCTGGCGTCGATAGCGACGACTAGAATCTGCTCAAACGGGATACCGCGGAGCTGGCTGCTTAACTGGCTTCCCTTTGATCCTCGGATATGCTTTTTAGCATTCCCCATGCGACTTGGCCTCCTTTCGGGGGTGGTGACATTCAGAAGACCCTGCTAGGTACTTCCGAATTTACACAAGACGCTGGGGAATTCCTCTTTTTGGAGGCATTTTACCATACCAGGAAATTATATCGTTCAGGGAAGCTACGATCCTATGCGTTGGGGTTTGTAAGGGGCGTGCCCCTTACTCTTGCGGGGTGCTCAGGGCCGGCAGGCCCGCCGAAGGGGCGGCAGCCCCTAGCGGAATAAAAAAGACGCATCATGTTGAAAGAAAACGCGAAGCGTCTTTTTTATTTATTCTTATTCGCCCGTAATACAAAAATTCCTGCCGGTGTAAAGCGAGAATTAAATGCCGGCTATAGCAGGGAAAGCATTGTTCATGGAGCCCATCAGGTAAATTATAACTACGCCGGCAGTAATTGCCGCGCCATATGGAATAGTCAGTTGCTCAGCTTCGCAATCTGTCGGGCTGTTAAGCAGCGCATTTTCTCGAAGAGTAATTTTGCATAAAATTACGCGATAAATGGCTTGCATACGCCGCGACAGGCTCTTGTCTTTTACCAGTACAACAAGTGCATATATTCCGCCGGACAAGGCAGACGCCAGCATTACCTGAAACACCAAGTTGCTGCCTACAAAGGCGCCCACCATACCCAGCATTTTTACATCCCCCGCCCCAATTCCTCCTAGAATAAATGGAATGAACAAGAGCAAAATTCCGGTGAAGAAACCGGAGAGAGTCTGCAGAACTCCATCCTTTAGTCCCAACTCATGCAGATTAAACATAAGAGCTGTCATTAGTCCAATGAAAACCACAAGATTGTAAATTTTTCTCTTCGCCAAATCTGTTGCAAGGCAGATTATTAAAAAAAGGAACATTGCCCAAATGAACATCTCAACCCCGCCTTTCCCTTTCATAAAAGATTAGCTTATCTCCTACCTTAACATTGTAACGTGCGACACTGCCGGCTTCCATTTCTAATACATGTCTGGCTCCACGCACCACCGCCCAACTGCGGCATGGCGGCAGTTTTTCATAGATTCTTAAAACCTTAATCTCACTGTCCAGAAAAAGTATATCGAGCGGGTAAAGCATCAAAAAAGTATGGACAGAACTACATGGCGTCAGAAGCAGCGCGTCATACTCTGCAGGGAACTTCCTTTTCAACATCAAACCAAGAAATCTCGCCGCAAATGTGTCTGCATACCTGACGCGCTTTGCCAGAATTTCTCCGCCGGAAAGTTTGCATAACATTTCACATCACCGCAAAATTTTCCAGAATCTGAATCAGCGCCGGTCCTAATAAAACGATGAAAATTACTGGGAAGATAAATAATATAAGAGGAATCAACATCTTTACGGGTGCTTTCATCGCCTGTTCCTCCACCCTTTGCCTGCGTCTGCGTCGCATCTGTTCTGCCTGGTGCTTTAAAGTACTGCTAATACTAATTCCCAACTGATCTGCCTGAACTATCGCTCCGGTAAATGTCTTGATATCTGCGACCCCGCTGCGATCACCAAAGTCTCGCAGCGCATCCCGCCTTGATTTCCCCATTTTAATTTCATGTAGAACTCGCTTAAACTCTTCTGCCACCGGCCCACTGCTCTTTTCAACAACTTTAGCCATGGCGCCATCAAAGCCCAAACCTGCTCCCACACTAACGGTAAGCAGATCCAATACGTCTGGAAAAGTTTTTTCCAGTTGTACGCATCTCATCCTGGCGGATCGTTTTAACTGAATTTCAGGCAAACGCCAACCGATGATAAGTGCTAGGAAAGTAATGAGTGCAAGCTGAGCAGAGTTGATACCGCTGCTTAGAAGATAGACAAATGTTGGCAAGCCGAGAGCAAATATTGCTTTTAAGCCTAGATAGTCATGAGCTGAAAGGCCTCCTTGATTGCCGGACTGCTGCAATTGCTTTTCAAGTCTCTGCAATACCTCCCCTGGCAGCAAACGCATAGCAACAGAAGCAACTATCACTAGCAACGGGCGAAACATCCTTTCGCTTATGGGGCGGCTTAATTCAATCTGTCTGATGCATACTGTTTCATCGGCCGACATCACCTGCTTCAGTCTGCCTTGCAAATCAATTTTCGCGGATTGTTTGAACTTTTGCAAGGCACTGATCAATGTTGCCAGAGATAAAAATACTAATGCTGAAATAGTAAACTGCAACAAGGCTATCCATCCCCCTAGACCTCAATATCAACAATTTTCCTGATGGCGAAAATACCAATCAGTTCTGAAAAAACAGCACTTACTGTTAAAATCAACCCCAGTGGATGGCTGAAAAATATCGCCATATAAGACGGATTTATGACAGAAATTCCACCCGCGAGAAAGATAGGCAACAATGCCACAATAATTCCTGAGATACGCCCCTGTGCGGTAAGTGTCTTTAACTCCCCCCTTATGCGTACACGTTCGTTAATGGTAACTGAAATATTATCTAAAACTTCTGCAAGATTCCCACCCACTTGCCGCTGAATATTTACCGCAGTCACAATTAAATCCAAATCTTCGCTCTTGACTCTTTTAGCCAAATTGCCTAGCGCTTCTTCTGTAGTAGTTCCCAGGCGCATTTCCCGCAAAGCTCTGCCAAACTCGACAGACATTGGCGGTGCCAATTCTTTCTGCAATGAATCCATCGTTTGCAGAAAGGAAAGTCCCGCACGCAAAGAATTTGTCATTATGGTCAGAGCATCGCCCAGTTGCTCATTGAACTTTTTTAATCGCTTGCTTTTTATGTTGTTGATCATAAACAGCGGCAGATAAGCTCCGCCTAAGGCTAAGAAAATCGCCGGAATCAGATTGTCAAAAATAAATAGCACTAGGATAGCGGGCAGTGTAGCGGAAATCAAATTTACAAGCAGCAGCTCTTCCGGCTTTATAGGCAGATCCGCCTGCATTAAATCGGCCGAAATTTTTTTTAAAATATGCTGCGGAGTGAGAAGGCGCAGCAACTCTGCCAGGCCGGCCAAAGGTTTCTTTTTTGTTTTTTCGCTTGCCGCTTGCTTTTCTGTGCCAACATCTCCGGTTACCATGCGTACTCGCCGCGCTATCTCTTCTTTGTCTTTGTTGCCTAAGCCGACAACTACATTGATGGACAGCAACACAGCCAGAAAAACAACTAAAGCGATCTGAATTTCTGACAAACATTGCACCTCCTTCCCAGCTAAAACCGGTCGCTTGCAAACATAATCGACGGCAGTTTTATACCGACTGATTCAAGTAGATGGATAGATTTTGGACGAATTCCGGTAGAACGGAAATTTCCCAGGCATTTTCCATCTTCACTGATGCCTTTTTGTTCATAAATGAAGAGATCTTGCAGGACAATAACTTCTCCTTCCATACCCTGCACTTCAGTAAGATGGGTCAACTTGCGCGAACCGTCGCGCAAACGACTTTGCTGAACGATTAAATCAATAGCTGAGGAAATTTGTTCTCGGATGGCGCGGACAGGCAGTTCTATCCCTGCCATCAGAACCATCGTTTCCAGGCGCGAGAGCATGTCCCTTGGCGAATTGGCATGACCGGTAGTAAGCGAACCGTCATGACCAGTATTCATAGCCTGCAACATATCCAGTGCTTCGCCGCTTCTGACTTCGCCAACCACAATTCGTTCAGGCCGCATACGTAAAGAGTTTTTCACCAAGTCACGAATCGTAACGGCACCCTTTCCCTCTATATTTGCGGGCCTGGTTTCCAAAGAGACCACATGATTTTGACGAAGTTGAAGCTCCGCCGCGTCCTCAATCGTGACAATTCGCTCATCATCAGGAATAAATGATGATAAAATGTTTAGTGTAGTTGTTTTGCCGGAGCCTGTGCCGCCGGAAACGACTACATTTAATCTTGCTTTGACTGCAGCTTCCAGGAAAGCGGCCATTTCTAAACTTAGCGTGCCAAATTCCAACAAGTCATCTATAGTCAAGGGGTCCTTGGCAAATTTTCTAATAGAAATGCAAGGACCGCAAAGGGAAATAGGCGGGATAACGGCATTAACACGTGAGCCGTCCGGCAGGCGGGCATCTACCATTGGAGAGCTTTCATCAATGCGACGACCGATAGGGGCAACTATTTTCTCAATGATATGCTGAACATGTGCGTTATCTCGAAAGACTACCTCTGTCAGCTCCAGTCTTCCTTTGCGCTCCACATATACCTGATTTGGGCCGTTCACCAATACCTCAGAAATTGATTCATCATTTAAGAGAGGGTGTATTGGACCAAACCCCACGGCTTCATCCACAATTTCCTTAATAATACGTTCCTTATCACTTTTGGGAATCACAGCTACTTCCTGCTCAATTGCTGAAGTGACAAGCTCTTTTAGGCGGAGAGCAAACGTTCCGTCACCCTCGCCTTCGAGTTGCCGCCCCATTTCTTCAATCACCTTTTTATGAATTTTGATTTTCAATTTGTTATGAGGGTCACTTTTCACGGTCGCCTCGGTCTTTTTTTCGGCCGTTGCCAATCCCGGCTTTTTCTCCGCCAACTCTTGCTGTTTGATGCGTTCTAATCGTTCTAAGAGTGAGATTATAAACACCTCCTTTACAGACTAAAAATCCGTGAAATCATCCCTTTCCCCTGTCTCTCGCCAATAAGAACCCTTCGACCGCTTATAATTCGTTCACCAAGGCGACGAAAAGATCTGGAGATTTCTGCCGCAGGGTGACTAAGCACCAACGGCACTCCTTTGTTTATAGCTGAAGTAGCTGTTTTTTCATCGCTTGTAATCTGATGCGCCACAGTAATTTCAAGGCCTTTCTCCAAATCAGCAATTTCCACTCCTAAATCCTGATCACTGCGATTTAAGACCACCCTGATTTTATCACGGTAATTTAGAGACTCCATAATTTTAAGACTGGTTTTCGCATTTTTAATTGTGGTGATATCCCGAGTAACAACAAGGTGAATTAAGTCGGCCATGTCTAATGCCAAGAGAGTTATTTCATCAAACGTTGCCGCCGTATCCACAATTATATAGTCGTAACTTTCCTTTAAAAGCCTTAAAATCTGTTCGGCATGGTTAGGTTTTACATATTCGGCATCCTGAGGAAATAACGGCGCCGGCAAAATATCAACTCCGGAAAAATGTCTGATTAAATAGCAATCCATTCTCATAGGGGTCAATAAACCTTCTTCCTGAGCTAAATCACCGATGCTCTTTCCTTCCGTTAAATTCAGCATTACTGCAATATCGCCAAATTGCAAATCAAAATCTACCAGAGCAACTCTTTTTTTTCCTTGTTGGGCAATGACTACCGCCAGATTTGTGGCTATAGTAGTTTTCCCGGCACCACCTTTTCCTGAAAATAAGACGGTTACATGTCCCAGCGCCTTCTCTTCCGACCTCGATCCCAAATCACCTGCGCCGGAGAAAACGGCTTGTTCTTTGTGAACTACTTCCTCCTTTACTCCCGGAATCGGCAGATCAGCGCAATTTTTTATCAGCTTGGCACGCAGTTGCTGTTGCTTATATACAGCGCGAATAGTTGCAGCCATCTCTTCACTGCTAAGCGGTTTCACCAAGTAATCTCTGGCACCGGCTACCATTGCTTTTTTTAAGTATTCTGATTCACTCTGAATGGAGATTATCACAACAGCCACATCCGGATAGAGCTGACAGGCTTTTTCTGTGGCAGTGATCCCATCTGTCTGGGGCATATTGATATCCATTAATACCACATCCGGCTGCAACTCGGCGATTTTTCCCAAAGCTTCAGCTCCGTCGGCAGCTTCGCCTACCACAGTCATGTCATCCTCAAAATATAACAGGCGAGTGATATCTTTTCGTGTCTGAGCAATATCATCCACAATAAGCAGCTTAATTTTTTCCACGTTATCCCCTCCTGCTATCTATGTCGGAATTTACTGGAACTGGCTAATCCGGTGTGGCGGCAGTTTTTGAGCGCTATTATCTGCTGCCGGGCGAAGAACAAGCCGCAGACTCCCACGCTCTGATGCCTGAATGAGTGCCGTTACTCTCTCTGCCGGCACATCAAGCGTGATGGTATCTACAGTCAGCACGTTTTCGTTTTCATGAACAGTTTCTTTCCCTGCGGCTAACACACGGATATTTGCCGCAACTAAGGCAGTTACTGTCTCACCTTCTTCTGTCGGAGGGTCAATAGTGACTACGCAATCCACAAAATCGCCCGGCAGGATATAACCGGCCACCCCGGACACGTTATTTACCGGAAGCGCCACAGCTCGATGCCCGGCTGAAATTTTATAAGTTAAACCATGGTTATCATGAGCGAAGACTAACCTGCTGCTAAGTACCTGCTCACCTGATACCATCCTTTCGCGGGCAAAGGCACCTGTGAGCGCAGCCTTATCTGTCACTGCTTCCCGATGGAGCGCTGCTCTTGGAATATCAGCTTCGATAAACATTGAATCATCAAGCTTGGTTCTGGCAGGTATATCCTGCTTGACTCTTAACACAGAAACCGTTTCAACAGCCATTTTACTATTTTGTTCTATTTGGTTTAAGTAACTATAGACTGCACCTGCGGCCGCTGCAGCTAAAAGAAATGAGAGCAACAGCAGTTTTTTTCCTTTCAATGATTTATCCCCCCAAAACAGTTATTTTTAAAAACCGCTTTTAACTGCTAATTGCGATTTTAGCGAATAAGCTTGCCGGTTCTGATGCCATAGGGGCTTTCTCCGACTGCTGAGCGCAATCCGCCTTTTTGCAAGCCGATAAAGATACCGGGAATTTCTTTTTCTATTTGCCAACTACCGTTTGCTCTTCTGGTGCCTTCAAGCCAGAAGGCGGCGAAATCCACGACCTCCACCCGACTCACTTTGTTCTCATCGTATCGCAATATCCGATACACCGGAACATATACAATGCGCGGACAATTTGACGGGCAGCTGCCAGGAGCGCATTGGTGCGGTAAAGCTGCTGCCCTGGTGAGGCGATCCTCCATCGCTGATTTTACAGCGGAAAATTTTACGCCGGATTTTGTTTCCAAGATGTCTCCTTTACTGATCGGTTCAGACCAGCCTAAACGCAACTGTTCCTCAAAGCCCTGTGCTCCTGTTGATTGCCTCGCAAACTCCAGCGCTCCTGAATTTCCTGAGCCAAGATCAATTTCGTCTGACTTGCTATTTTTTTCGAAGAGTTGTTGTCTGCTTCCAATCGTAAAGACCTTGCTTTGGTCTATGCCTACCGGCACCAAGCGCTCCATGCTAACCGGTCTGGCTAGCACAACATGAGCCTGCTGTTCCATTTCTGCAGTACGCAGCCCGAAAAATCTGCCGAAAAACAGACGTACGGGAGCTTTAGCCTTGACGGTAATCCCTGTATTGTTTGGTTCCACTTCCA
This sequence comes from Clostridium sp., assembly GCA_018335695.1. Taxonomy (GTDB): domain Bacteria; phylum Bacillota; class Dethiobacteria; order Dethiobacterales; family Dethiobacteraceae; genus GPS1B09. The sequence continues at coordinate 1,477 of JAGXRV010000036.1, read as the reverse complement.
CAGATAAGGCGTCGGCAAAAATACCATTTTTTGCTGCCACATCTTGTGCCGCTTGGATAGCTCTGTCACCACCTGCGCCAAGCTGTGTCCCCCCGGCGAGAGCTGCCGCATCGGCTGCCACAGACAGTCTGGCTTGGGTAAAGTAGTTTACTCCCAGGTCAGCAACTAAAGCCGCGCTCCCCAAAAGCATCGTCATCACCAGTGTCAACAATATAAGAGCTGTCCCCTTCTGATTTATAAAGCCTAGCAAAAAAGCTTGCCGAATTTTCAATCTTCTCACCTCACTCTACCCGCATTGTGATTTCGCCACGTACAGTCAGAGGATTAGGCAAAAAACTTCCTGCGAGCGGTGTAATCAACTGGAGAGGATAGCTTACTATAACTCTTACATCGCTTCCCGCTTGCCTCGCCTGCTGCGGCGAGATTGCAATAAGCATTGCTTCCGGATTTAGCGGCAGGGATGCTTGATGCACTTTGCTGATTATTTCGGCGTTTGTTGCCCCTACGGCGGCGTAACGAGCGCCGTGTCTGGCCGCATGGATTACGACAAGATAAGCATTACTGATCCTCCCAAGTTCCAGCATCCCGAGCAACAAAAGTAAGATGATCGGCAAAACAAGAGCGGATTCTACCAGCGCCTGACCTTTTTCCTCTCTTTTGCAACGCAACAGCACCTTTCTCACCCTACCTTTTACGCCTAAAATATTGCCCCGCCCTTGCGGGCAGGGCCAAATCTGGGAGGAAACTTAAGGGGTTAAACCATTAAGCACATTTTCGAATACGCTCCTAATTTCTCCGCCTAGCAGCTGCAGCGCTGCAATCGCCACGACAGAAACGAGTGCCAGAATGAGAGCGTATTCCGTCATGCCTTGCCCTGACTCCTCAGCAAACAGCCGTCTTAAAATCTTTTTCATTTTCTTCCTCCTTTTTAGAATTAGGATCTTCTCAGTAGATTTTTGCTACTGTCAGTCTATCATTTTCAAGCGAAGTGCAAAATCCACCACACGTCTTAAAAATCACAGGACTATTGTCCTAATTTTCATTTTCTTCATTGTTGCAGCACTTGACTAAATTCTCTGTCCCATGTTAGAATCCTATCTTTGACAGCAAATAAACTAAAAAAGAGGCCGTAACTCCCATGAATAAAGGAGTTTACGGCCTTCATGTTTTTCATAAATATGTAGGGGATTTATCATTTTTTGCTGTTGGCCAAAATATTTTTTATCTCGCTTAGCCGAAGGCGTTTTCGCGTAAAGTCGATGCCAAAATTGCTACCGATCGCATCGGAAATTTCGCTTCTGTAATCAAACATGTAGAGATTGTCCTGCTCATGGGAGCAGGCAATTTTGTTTAAACACTCAATGATTTTTTCCACCGAATAGCAACGATTCAACTTTTTCTGAATCAGCCGGATGATGACCAGAGCAATGAAACATGTGAGAAAGTGGGCACCGATGCGGTCTTCACGGGAGACGTA
>JAGXRV010000035.1 GCA_018335695.1 Clostridium sp. | reverse complement strand
ACAAGTTAGTTGTTTGCTTGCACTGACCTTTGAGAGCAGGAGATCTCTGGAGTAACATTGAATTATGAATTGTATATGCACACCTTGGCTGGGAGGATAAGATGAAGCTTATTGCTTATCATGATATCAAAAACAATGAAGAAATCTGTACGTATATCCAGAAAAGTGACGTTGTACTCGGGTTGATGGGGTATACGGAACACGCCTTTAACCACGTGGACAAGGTGGCCCGTACAGCAGCCGATATTTTGCTGGAGTTTGGCTACTGTGAACGGGAAGCAGAGTTGGCAAGAATAGCGGGGTTTATGCATGACATCGGGAATATTGTCAACAGGGACGGTCATGCCCAATCAGGGGCCATCATTGCTTTTAACATTCTGACACGACTGCGAATGGAACCGGCGGAAATAGCGCTTGTTGTTGCAGCTATCGGCAATCATGACGAAGGCAACGGGTCTCCTGTCAATTCAATATCGGCCCCACTGACCTTGGCGGATAAAAGCGATGTGCGGCGCAGCCGAGTACGAAACCAGGATTTCGCCACCTTCGACATCCATGACAGGGTCAACTATGCTGTAGAGGAATCTAGATTATCTGTGTGTAGGGAAGAAAAGCTTGTTTCCCTTTTGCTCAGCATCGACACCAAAATTTCTTCTAAAATGGAGTATTTTGAAATTTTTTTGCACAGGATGATGATGTGCAGAAAAGCCGCTATTTTTCTCGGTGCAACCTTCGAATTGTTTATGAATAAGACAAAACTTCTTTAAGATTGTTGAAAGTTAGATTTTCTATTTACACAGAATGGGGTACACTTCATCGAAAGCCGCGAGCTTCGTTGTATGCAAACCAAAAGGCTTGATGATAAAAGCATAAGAAAAGCGGTGTGCGGAAGCTATGCCCAATTTTAACGGTCAGCGTGCACAATTAGCGCGGTCAAAATGCACAATCTGGCCAAGGATATTTCAAGACAAGATTTAGCACATTTTTTACTCAGCGTGGTTGAAAACGGAGCGCATCGAAATGAAACTGTAGGCTTGGCTTACTAGGATGGGGGTTTGCATGTTCACAATTGTACAGTTTAGTCCTACAGGGAACACGGCACATATAGCAAATCTATTGAGTGAGCATCTAAATTCTAATGATGTCTATGCATTAGAGCATACTGCTCCCGAGACTTTGGTTCATTCAGAGCATCTTGTCATTTTATTTGCTATTCATGCCTTTAATGCCCCTAAAACAGTGATGCGATTTGTAAAAGCACTACCCAAAAATAATTTTAAGAAAGTCAGCTTGATTGGTGTTGGATGTAATGATATTTGGGTGAATTATGGTGCCTCGAAAGAAATAAGAAAAAGTTTAGAAGAGAAGTCTTGTCAGATTGTTGTGGATGAAATCATAGCAATGCCTCTGACCTTTATTATGAGTTTTCCTGAAGATGTGATTAATGCTCAACTTGAAAAAGCCCATAACATCACACAAATAATAGCAAGTAACATCTTAAACGGAGTAGTGAGTGATAAACAAATACCATTTAAATCACACCTGCTCAGTTTAATTGGAAAAATAGAACCCGCAGCAGCAAGGTTTTTTGGATTAGAACTGCATGCTAAAAAAAGCTGTAATCAATGTGGCCTATGTGTTAGAGAATGTCCTGAAGGCAACATACACCTGAAAGCCAATGGTAAAATTCGTTTTGGATTTAAATGCATAATGTGTATGAGGTGTATCTACAACTGCCCTCAAAAGGCAATTGCGCCGAGGATCTCGAAATTTATTCCCATCAAAAAAGGCTATTCAATAGACCGTTATGTGTCGAAAAATTCTCAAAATAAAGTTGAAAGGCTCACAACTTGAATAATAATGTCTATAAAAATATCCAAATTTTCGCTATGTGATGTCACTGGGTCCCAAAGGCCATCTTTTTCTCCGATAGTGCAATCGATGAGGTGTTCCGCTTTTCTGGCGGGTCAGCTCGACTGGTCAACAAAGTAAGTATGTACCCAGTGTATGATTTATGGCGCACAAAATGGACGTCGGATCATTGACGACAATATGATTAAGCTGGTGATTCAGGGAGAGTTGCTTTAATTCTCCCTTTTCCCCGGACAGGTAATCAAGCAATTTCGGGACAAATAACTGCGTCAAGTTCTGGACATTATGCGTTAGCAGTAACAGAAGGACTCCTGGCGTTTTATGAACTATATTAAGGCAGGAATACTTTGTTCTTATGGATCAAAAATCAGATAAATTTAGGAGGAGCTTGTTATGGGAGCATTTTTAGGCGCCATCAGCATTTTCGCTATCTTAATCTGTGCGGTATGGCTACTCGTTAATTTAGTAAAGCGCAGAAACAAAAAGAAGCCTCTGATTTGGCTTGGCGCAGGCTTCGTTTTATTTATAGTCGCGTTGGCAATAACCCCCTATCCCGCCCCATCTAACAGATCGGTATCAGAACCGAAAGAAGAACAGGTACACCAGGAGGCTAAAGCAGAACCAGAGATACCAAAGACTATACAACCGGAGCCTGCAGTAGAAGAAGCAGTTGCGGCACCGACAGTGAACATTGGCGAAAGCGTAATCGTGGGGGAAGTTCAATGGAAAGTTTTTAACGCAGAGAAGAAAAATGAAATTGAACGAGGATACTTTCTCGAACCGCTAACTCCTGATGGGGTGTTTCTGGTTATCGAATTGGAGGCAGAACTTTTGGGCAAGGAGAGTGGAACAATATGGGATGGTCAATTTAAGGTAATTGATGATACCGGTCGTAGTTTCGAGGTAGACAACGAGACTAGCAGTGGGCTAATCTTTGATGAAATTGAACCTCTAATTTTTGAGCAGATTCACCCCAATGTTCCAAAGACGGGCTTCATAGCCTTTGATATTGCCATGGATGCCACAGCTCTCAAACTGAGAATTGAAGATGCGCGATTCGGTTCAGCGGAATATGCCTTTGTGAACATTGAATAGACCCCCATGCTCCCGCCTTCGGCGGCGGCACCAGCAAACGGAAGTGGCGCAATGCCTAAATATAATATTTTGCTAAAGGAGTGAGGTATTAATGAGAATCGCGGCCTTAATTCTCGGAATACTTGGCGGTATCATCGGTATGGGAGGCGGCTTTTTTGCTGCGCTGTTCGGAGGCCTCGGGCAGGCATTTCAAGCTGAAGGCGCAACAATGGTTACCGGCCTTGGGCTTGCGGCGATCCCGGCGGGCATTCTTGGTTTAGTTGGCGGAGCATTAGCTATCGCAAGACCAAAGCTCGCTGGATTATTAATGCTAATAAGTGCAGTTGTCGGAGTAATATTAGTATCAGCGGCTTATATAGTAGCATCAATCTTTTTGGTCATTGGGGGTATCTTTGCTTTTATAGGGAATAAGGAGCTTGCCAGAAAATAAATTGCCCCAGTAGAAGGCGGCGACAATTAGAAACCGGCGCCATATTACAAGGGCTTCTGCGGGAAGGGATGACGGCCCTGGACTAGGCGTGGCTAACTGGGGATCTAGACGTAGCAGGTTCAAATCCTGTCGCTCCGACCATGAAAATTTAACCGAAAGCATGGAGAGCTCATGAAGGTCGATTGGGTTGCCCAGCATATCCATATCATAAGTGAAAAAAAACGTAAACACAAAACTGAAATTTTTAATTGACAACCCACAGTTTTCCGTGTACAATAATGTTACAAAACCGCGAACACGCGCACTTATGAAAGTGGTGCATAAATATGAATGAAAATGAGATGAAGTTTGGAAGGTTTGTAGAGCAAAAACGCAAAGAACAAGGCATCACTTTACGTGGACTAGCTGGTGAGTTGTATCTGGCTCCGTCGTATATGAGTGACATGGAAAAAGGCCGCCGCTACCCGCCGGACAAAGGCAAGCTGGAAGAGATTGCAAGGATACTAAAGCTAGCAAAAGAAGACAAAGATCTGATGTATGACTTGGCCGCTATGGCTAAAGAGAATACCGTATCTCCGGATTTGCCGGAATACATTATGGAGAAAGACATTGTTCGTGTAGCACTTCGCAAAGCAAGAGATAAGAACGTCAGTGATGAGGATTGGAAAAGAGTCATCGAGATTTTTGACGATGAGGACGGTGAAGATAATTAGTGCTTTGAACCTAAATTTTAGAAAAAAAACTAACGGTGTGCCGATCTTGTCAAAAGAAGAAATTGATTACTTCGCTGAACTATTCATAACAGATTTCAAGCCTGAGTTACTAAAAATTCCGCAGCCTACCCCAATTGAGGAATTCGTAGAGTTGTACCTGGGTTTATCTGTAGATTATCATAACTTGTCACCGGATAAAAGTGTACTTGGCATGATTGCTTACAATGACGGGTATGTGGACGTGTTTGATGATAAAAATAAAAAGCGGTCCGTTGAAGTATACGCAGGGACGGTTTTTATTGACAATGCCCTTCTCGATGAAGATCAAAGGGGGCGCTGCAGATTCACATTTGGCCATGAGCCAGGGCATTGGATATTCCATCGGCATCGTTATGTGATTGACAAAAATCAGATAAACATCTTTGATTATATGGATGAGGCTCAGCAACAACAGCAAAAGGTATACGTCAAATGCGATAGAAATACTGTCGGAAAGATCAGTCGCCACAATGGTGGCTTCAACGATGACGGCCAATGGATGGAGTGGCAAGCAGATTATTTCTCTTCGGCTATCTTAATGCCAAAAAGGAGCTTTAAGATGGCAGCCGAATCATTGATGGGACAATTTGGCTTAAGACGGGATTATTTTAAGTCAACCCCGATACCGACTTCGTTTGATGATGCCAGAAGGATTACTTCCAGTTTGGCGCAAACCTTCGATGTGTCTTTTCAAGCTTCAGCCATCAGACTGAACAAATTAGGATATTTTGACTACGACCTATGTAACTTGGTACTGGTTGTGTAATTTGTATCTCTATGCAAAAAACGCTTATGTGTGAGCAAAGGAGCTGAGGCCTATGCACTATGTTTTATCAAGAGCACGGATTGAACACTTTGCGGTAGAGGTTTTAAACCAATATAAACCGGACTGTTTGACAATACCGCAAGCGCTGGATGTGTATGACTTCATGGAGAATTTCATGAAGCTAACCATAGATTACAAAAACCTTTCACCGGATGAATCCATCCTCGGGCTTACTTCCTTCAACGACGGAATATATCTTGTATGGAATGATGACCGCACCAAGCAGTATCCTATTGAAGTAAAAAACGGAACGGTCATTTTGGAAAATGCTTTGCTTGACAGCAACCATAATGGCAGAGAACGCTTTACTGTAATCCATGAATGTAGCCATCAAATTCTACATCGAGACATTTTTGCGAGAGCATTTAACTTGTCTACGGGCGGCCTGGTTTCATGTGCAAGGCGGCATATTGAGTCAAATAAGAAAAAACTGGTAACTTCACGCGATTGGATCGAATGGCAGGCGAATGCCCTAGCAGCAACGATGCTGATGCCAAAGCAAATGACAAAGAAAGTCTTTTGCGAGAAAATGATGATCGCTTCTGAAGAAATTAAAAAGCCCATTCCACTGACACTGGGCATTGACCTTTTGCTCTTTGAAATGGCCGATGTGTTTAAAGTCTCGCACAAGGCGATGAAGATTCGAGTTGAGCAGCTGGGACTTATACAAAACCGGGTTTATGACTTTGACTTTGAAGGTGTTGTAGTTATTTAGCGTTCAACGAGATAGGGACACATGTGCAGCATGTATCCCTAAAAATTTAGCACTATGTACGCATAAAAGCGTACATAGAACACAAGGATGTGATGCCGTTGCTTGCAGAGCTCAAAGAAAACCGCGTCTTCATCTACGACAGTTACATTCACAAAGAAACCATTAAAGAAATGCCCGGGCGGCGCTGGCACCCCGAATGCAAAGCATGGAGTGTGCCCTGCACATCGGAGAGCCTAATCACGCTTCATCTGACCGGCTGCAAAATGTCAGGGACGCTACTTGATAAAGCACAAGCAGCGCATCAGCAGAGCATGTCAAAAAATGCACCCAAGAGCCCCCTTGAGCCCATGCCCATCAAGGCAAGACCATATGCTCATCAAATTACAGGCTATAACTTGGCGTGTATGGCTCTTGGAATCTTTGCCGGATGTGACACCTCATGACGGGGAGTGTAAAGCGCAGTCCAGGGTATGCGCTCCTGATGGAAATGGGCTGCGGGAAGACAATCTCCACTGTGGCGATTATTGGCAGGGCTTACCTCAATGGTCTTATCACAAAAGTGCTGATTATTGCACCTAAGTCAATCCTTGCAGTATGGGAAGAAGAATTTATGAAGTTTGCGGACTTCCCGTATCACCTGACGATCCTTACTGGCGGCAGTGAAAAGAAAAAGCAATTGCTCCTGGCAATTCCGGACGAAGGCCTGCAAATCATCGTTGTCAATTATGACAGCGTGGCTCTAATCGAAGCAGCTCTTTTGAACTGGCAGCCGGACTTTATTGTGGCAGACGAGTCGACCCGGATTAAAAATCCCAGTGCCAAAAGCAGCAAGGCAGTTCATCGCATTGCAAAAAAGTGTCGTTACCGGATGATTCTCACGGGTTCACCTATCACCCAAAACCCGCTGGATCTTTACAGCCAGTATAAAATGCTGGACGAGACCCTCTTTGGCACCTCATTTTATGCCTTCAAGAATTACTATGCGGTCCTGGGTGACTATAATCAGCCGGTTGGATACCGGAACATGCCGGAGCTAATTGAAAAGGCGCACGCAATCGCTTACCGGGTGACGAAAGCGGATGCACTGGATTTGCCCGATACCATCGACGAGATTTATCCAATTCATTTAGAGGACAAGGCCTCGAAGATGTATCGGCAGTTTGTCCGGGACTCATATATGGAGCTTTCCAGAGGTGAGGTAACCGCAACCAACATTCTCACACGACTATTGCGGCTGCAGCAGATCACCGGAGGCTTCATTAAACCGGATGAGGAAGAGGAGCGCTACCAGCAGGTATCCAAAGCCAAGCTGGAAGCCCTGGAGGATATCATCGACACGGTGGCCGAGTCTGGCGAGAAGCTTGTGGTGATGGCCCGGTTTATTCCGGAAATCAAAGAGATTACAAAGCTCCTTGAAAAGAAAAAGATGAAATATGCTCTGATCTACGGCGCAGTCAAAGATCGGGCAGAGGAAATCCGCAGGTTTCAGGAAGAGGAGGACTGCAAAGTATTTGTTGGCCAGATTCAAACCACCTCGATGGGAATCACCCTAACTGCGGCAAGCACATGCGTATTCTACAGCTTAAGCTATAACTACGCTGACTACATCCAAGCCAAAGCCCGGATTCATCGCATCGGGCAGCACAAAAAATGCGTCTACATTCACCTGGTGGCCAAAGGGACTGTCGATGAAACGGTGATGGAGGCCCTGGCTCGAAAAGAAGATATTGCCCATGCCATCGTGGACAATTGGCAAAACATCATTAAATAAGGGAGGAGGAAACCGATGGACAAAGACATGTTCAAACTGGCGGATTTATTAAAATGTCTAAAAGATGAAAAGAAGCGTATGGAAGCGGAGCTAAAAGACGTAAATGTCTCAATCGAAGAAACCGAAAACAGACTATCTGAGATGATGATTGACACAGAAACACAAAGCTTTAACCGTAGCGGAACCCTGTTTTATCTAAGCACCCGACTCTACGCCTCAACACTGGCTGAGAAGAAACAAGACCTGTTTGAAGCCTTGAAAAAGTATGGATTTGGCTCTCTGGTGGTTGAAACCGTCAACGCCAACAGCTTATCGGCTTTTGTCAAAGAGCAGATTGCTGAAAACGAGGACCAGCTTCCCGTGTGGTTGGATGGGAAAGTCAATGTGTTTGAAAAGACCTCGATTGGAATCAGAAAAGCGAAGTAGCCTCTGATGGGCTATGGATAACGATGAAAATATGAGCGAATTTACATAGATCAAAGATACAACGAGCGGCAATGTCATGCACAAAAAAATACATGGAGGTTAAACTTATGGCAAAAAAAGAGATTGCAGTAAAAACAGACGGATACCTGGCAGCGAAAAACTTCAATATGGATAGTGGCTTTATGGAAGAATTGGATGGTTTGTCGGCAACTTTTGATAAGGTCAAAATTCCAGCCGGAGGCGGGCTCATGTTTGAGATTGCCGGGGATGACGGGGAGCCGGAACCGGTAAAGGACATCGAAGGGGTCATTTTATTGCATCACGCCGTCAACAGCTACTACAAGGATGCCTATAGCGGCGGCAACAACCCGCCGGATTGCGGCAGCTATGATGGCAAAGTTGGCCATGGCGATCCCGGAGGAGTTTGCGCTACCTGTCTGTTTAATCAATTTGGCAGCAGCGACAACGGGGCCGGAAAAGCCTGCAAAAACAAACGGCGCATCTTCATCCTGCGTGAAGGGGAAGTGTTCCCCATCATGCTGTCCCTGCCGACAGGCTCCCTAAAAGAGTTTACCAAGTTTGTCCGCAGGCTAATTACCAAGGGCAAACGCTCCCATACCATCGTGGCTAAAATCTCCTTGAAGAAAGCCACCAGTAGTACCGGCATTGTGTTCAGTCAGGCGGTGTTCTCCATTAAAAGAAACCTTACCGACGAAGAAATCCGTGCAGTGCTACCCTCGGTGGAACACCTCAAAGAGGTTTCCAGAAACATTGCCCTTGATCAGGACGCTGACAATGTCACCTGCTACGATGTGGATGAGGAAACGGGAGAAGTCAGACCATTGCGGTAAGCATAAGGGCCTTGGGGGCAGTAAGCGCTGCTCCCTGGGCCGTTTGGGAAAGGAGCTATGCCCATGGATTATCAATATGTCACAGACATTCATCATATCAAGAAATACTTGGCTGGAGCTATGGAAATTGCTTTCGACTTTGAGACAGCACCCGCAAAAAACCATCGGCAGATTCCTTTTGCCGCATTGGATCCACACCGCTCTGAGATCGTAGGTATTTCATTATCAGTCAAGCCCGCCTCCGCGATTTACATCCCGCTTAGGCATCAAAGGGGCAAAAACGCCAATATCCCCGCAGTGATGAAACTGTTGAAGGAGAGGCTCTTTGAAAACAGTAGCGTGGTCAAAATTGCCCACAACCTTAGCTTTGAGACAATGTTTCTCTATAAAGAGGGTATTGTGCCAAAAGCACCGCTCTACGATACCATTGCAGCAGCCCAGCTGACCTTAAAGGCAGAGAAAGAATTTCGAAGCTTATCGGACAGTGGTCTGAAGACCTTAGTGCCGGAGCTGCTGGGAGTGGATCTGCCCGCGTTTGCGGATGTCACTCAAGGACGGCACTTCGATGAACTGAACCCGGAGGAAGGCGCCGCTTTGCATTATGCCTGTGCCGACAGCGACTATGCTTTCCAGCTCTATCACCTATTCAATGACTGGTTTAGAAGGTATCTTCCCCGGCATGAAGAGGTGGTGCGAAACCTTGAAAGTCCCACAGCCGTATTTGTAGGAATGATGAAACATAACGGCATTGCAGTCGACACCCTGCTGATGTACCAAAAACAGCTGGCAGCCGAAGAGAAGCTAACAGAGCTTCGAGATACCATCAATGCCATCGCTGGTCGGGAGCTAAATATAGGAGCCAATGCCTCAACGGCTGATTTCAAGAAGTTCTTATACGAAGAGCAGAAGCTTCCGGTTTTAAAGACCACCGTAAAATTTAAAGAAGCCGCCGACGATGAAGCGCTGATTCTGCTGAAGAGTTATTGCAAAAAAGAGAAACCGGAGATGGTACCGTTCCTGGAAGCGGTGCAGGAATACCGCAAGTGGTCAAAGTTAAAATCCACCTACATTGATGGAATTTTAGCGTTTGTAAACTCGGTGACCAGCAGAGTGCATCCTGATTTCTTCTCGCTTGGCACAGAGACTGGACGCTTTGCCAGCCGAAAACCCAACGCCCAAAACTGGCCCCGCAAAGATAATGACCCCATCGGTATCAGAAACTTTTTCTGCGCCAAAGACGGTCACGTGCTGCTGGATTTTGATTTCTCACAAATCGAACTGAGAGTGGGAGCGTACTACTGCCGGGATGCGCGGATGCTTGACACCTATAAAAGCGGCGGCGACATCCATGCGCAGACCACCGCAGTGATTTACAACATCCCTTTCCAAGAGGCAATGGACAAAAATGCAGCGCATTACAAAGAACGCCGCAGCATTGCAAAAAACTGCAACTTTGGGGTGTTCTACGGCCTGTTTCCCAAAGGTCTCCAGCGAAACCTTCAGTTTAAAGCCGGCCTGGATACGACGCTTACCGAATGCGAAGAAATCATCCGCAACCTAAAAGCCGGTTATCCGGAGTTGACCCGCTGGCAGAATGAAACGAAAAAGAGAGCAGGGTTTCAAGAATATAGCGAGACCGCCTTTGGCAGGCGCAGGTATCTTAAAGGCATCAACTCCAGGGACTGGGGCGTGAAATCCTACTGGGAACGCTGTGCTTTAAATACTCCGATTCAGGGTACTGCGGCGGATATCCTAAAACGTGCCATGGCCATTATGGTAGCTGGTTTAAGCACTCGCCCCTATATCAAGCCTCTTGTGACCATCCATGATGAAATTGTCTTTGAGGTTCCGGTGGATAAGGTCGATGAAGCCACGGCCTTTATCAAGGCTTGCATGGAACAGCGGATACTCGCAGAATTTGATGTCCCCATTGTGGCCGAAGGGGCTGTGGGACTGCGGTTTGGAGAACTGGAGGAGTTGGCATGAATGAAGTGGCCCTATGTATGATTACGCTGCAGGCGCACAGGCATCTGATGCCGAGGCATGCAGGAAAAAACATAAGAGGCTGGGTCCTTGCCGGTTTTGGGTGGGGCTAAGATTGGTCTACAAAAATCAAAAACGAAAGGATGAAGAAGTGATGAGTAAATTGAAAGTAATGAACCCTGAGTTTGGTGTAACAGAATTGAAGGGAAAACCCATTGTAAGCAGTCGTCATGTGTCTGAGGTATTTGCAAAAGAACACTCAAAAATATTGAGAAGTATTGCTAATATTACTGAATCCAAAAGTGGCCTGAGTCAAGACTTTACTGACCGCAATTTTGTGGATAGTGAATACAAAGACTCTACCGGTAGAAAACTGCCGGAATATCTCTTGACACGAGACGGGTTTGTTATGCTGGTTATGGGTTTTACGGGGAAGAAGGCCATGCAGTTTAAAGAAGCCTATATCAAAGCGTTCAACGAAATGGAACAATACATCCAAGCCCTAAATACTGCTCGACTCGATTTCCCGGAGCTGACACAGGCCATTTTGGAAGTCCACGAAACTCCAAGGCACTATCACTTCTCCAACGAAATGGACATGATTAACCGCATTGTACTTGGGATGACCGCAAAGCAATATAAAGAGGCGCACGGCCTTGGCAATGTGAAATCTATCCGGCCATACCTCAGTGCGGAACAGCTTCACTACATCGCCCTGTTGCAAAAGACGGATATTGGACTTGTGCTGACAGAGCCGGATTTGCAAAAGAGAAAACGCACACTGGAATGGTACTTTGGCAGGCTGAAACTAAAGCAGCTTGTTGCTTAAAAAAGAAGGGGGAAACTTCCATGACAAAAACGCTGGAGGCAATTCTAACAATCTACGGGACGGAAACGGTTGTGGCAAGGCTGATGGAGCAAATCCGACTCTTGTCAGAAGTTATTGAAGTGCGCGATGAGGTGGCCGCTGTTGTAAATCAGTATTCCTCAGATACGGAGTATATCTATTCACTCTGCGAATACACCAATCTCATCACCTATGCATCAGATAACGTTCAGCTGGTGGATAACCACTGGGAGGACGAATCGGCAAAAAAGGAGTTGGTAGAAGATGCCCTGCAAAGAAAAAGAAAAGGTGGAAGCGCCACCGTTAGTATTTATCTGTTCCCCACTGAAGGGTGATATGGAAGCCAATATGCAAAGAGCCAACAGGTACTGCCGCTTTGCCGCCTGGCAGGGGGTAGTGCCTTTGGTCTGGACCGTACCCGATTTGATGGACAGTGTAAACCCGTGGTACACTGAACATTAGAAAGGGGAAGAGGAAATGGTAAAACAATATAGTGCGGAGTTCAAGTTGGAAGCCGTGAGGCGGATCGAGAGAACCGGCGAGCCGGTATCCAGAGTAGCAGCGGAGTTGGGTGTCAACGAAAACACCCTGCATGGCTGGTTGAAAAGATACCGGGATAAGCCAAACATGCCGTTTCCCGGCAGTGGGAAGCTAAGTCCGGATGATGAGCAGGTTAAGAAAATGGAGCGTCAGATACGCGAACTCCGTGAGGAGAACGAGATTCTAAAAAAGGCGGCAGCCTACTTCGCAAAGAATCAGAAGTAGAAAGATTCAAATTTATCAGGGCAAACCGCCATATCTACCGGGTAGCGAAGCTATGCAAGGTTCTGATGGTATCCAGGAGCGGTTACTACGCATGGGATAAACGCCCGCAAAGCAAACGAGAGCAAGAGGATGAAGCCATTACAACAGAGATCAAAAAGATCCATGAAAAGAGCCGTAGGGCCTATGGCAGCAGGAAGATTACGGAGGCAATCCGCCGGAAGAAACTAGTCAACCACAAGCGCATTGAGCGGCTGATGAGGCAGGCTGGTATCCGCTCGAAGGTGGCAAAAAAGTTTAAGGCGACCACCAATTCGAAGCATAGCCTTCCGGTGGCGGAGAATGTGCTGAACCGGGAATTCAAGGCGGATCGGCCAAATCAGAAAATGGTGAGCGATATCACGTATCTTTGGACCGATGAAGGCTGGCTTTATGTGGCTGGCGTGATGGATTTATTCGGCCAAAAAATTGTAGGATTATCGATGAGTGAAAGAATGACCAAGGATTTAGTTATAAGTGCCCTGGAAAGCGCATGGCTGCATGGTGGGCGTCCCAGCGGTGTCCTGATTCATTCAGATCGTGGCAGTCAATATTGCTCTAAAGACTACCAAGCCTTACTGAAGCGTTACGAATTTACCTGCAGCATGTCACGCAAAGGGAATTGTTGGGATAATTCCCCGATGGAGACCTTTTGGGGAAAGATGAAATACGAATGGCTTCATGAATATCGCTTCAAAACTCGCGATGAGGCTCGCGCTGCCGTCTTCGAATATGTACAAATATTTTATAACCGAAATCGGCTGCATGAATCTAACGGTTACCTTACGCCGGATGAATACTATCATACTGGCAGTCAAAAGGCGGCGTAGCCGGGAAGAAGTCAGCCTCACCTCACCCACACCCTATTGTTACCCGTCATCAAAGCATGGCGGGCTGTCCCCCGGCGAGGGCGGGTATGGACAGAGCCCATAAAAAATCTGGCAAATAGCTAAGCTTTGAAATAACAAGCAATACTGTGAGAGACAAAGCTATCTTGTGTTTAAGCTGTCCACAGAGCGGGGAACGGTGCAGC
>JAGXRV010000034.1 GCA_018335695.1 Clostridium sp. | reverse complement strand
TTTTCCCCCTTGCGAGGCCTTTTTGTCGACGCGGCAGGATTCACTTAATGTTGCGGTCTGGCAACTTGCTCGCCCTGTCTCTGACAGGTACTTTTGTCGATACGCTTCTACGCACGGATTTCTCCCTACATAGGTATCCTAGCTATGGGGCGTCTTGGCTCTTACCCCAACCGGACTTGCACCGGCAAGATAACACGTGCTTATCTGGGCACGCTACCAATAAAAAAGACGCTTCGCGTTTTCTCTCAACTGACGCGACTCCCATCATTGCGGTGGAAACTACAAAATTTCCTGCTGCAAAAAATTCCCCTCCCTTGGAGGGGTGCCCGCAAGGGCGGGGTGGTCGCGTGAACGAGTGGGACAAATCACCTGTCACCTTAGCACAAACGGAGAGCCTCGGCTCTCCGCATTTCTAGCTTTCACGCACTTCCAAATATTTTTCCAGCTTGCGCTTAACACGTTGCAACGCATTGTCGATAGACTTAACATGCCGCTTTAATTCCAAGGCGATTTCCTGATAAGACTTGCCTTCCAGGTAATACATCAGAACCTTCCATTCGAGGTCGCTGAGGATTTCTCCCATTTTTACTTCAATATTATCATACTCTTCCCGGTTGATCATCAACTCTTCCGGATCTGTGATTTTAGCTCCCGAGAGAATATCCAGCAGTGTCCTGTCAGAGTCTTCGTCATAAATCGGCTTGTTAAGCGAAACATAAGAATTCAACGGAATATGCTTTTGACGAGTCGCCGTCTTAATAGCAGTAATAATCTGACGGGTAATACATAACTCGGCGAATGCTCTGAATGAAGAAAGTTTGTCCTCTTTAAAATCGCGGATAGCTTTGTACAGCCCTATCATTCCCTCTTGAATGATATCCTCTCTGTCAGCACCGATGAGGAAATACGACCTGGCTTTGGCTTTAACAAAATTGCGGTATTTATTAATCAAATACTCAAGAGCAACCTCGCAGCCGTCTTTAGCCTGCATTGCCACTTCTTCATCTGTTCTGATGTCGCAGCTTTCATAGGCCTTGGCCAAACCAAAAACTTCCTGGGCTGTAACACTCACACGCATCGCCTCCACGATTTAGTAATCGTTGACCGACAACTTAGCAAACTCACAAAGTTATTATATCTTACGGTCGCTTAAACCGTCAAGCACTTTCGGACAGCCTCAAATTTCTTTAACCATGGGGACGGTTCTTCTGGTAAGCCCCTAAGTATCTTTTGTAGGGGCGGGTTTCAAACCCGCCCGAAAGGGGGTCGCCCTGCGACATCTCCCATTGCGTTGAAAAAAGATGCCTAATTTAGCACGTCTCCCTCACTCTGCCCTCACCCTAACCCTCTCCCAAAGGGAGAGGGGATCTGTGTTCTAACCCAAAGGGAGAGGGGATCTGTGACAGACATCACAGCGAATGCGGCAGTATTCCGCTAAAGTTAGCACAGAAACAAAAAAAGGGGGGATTATACTGCGACCCTTGCTATCTGTTGCTCTATGTTCGCTACTCTTTCTGACTGCCGGCTGCGGCGGTGGGCAAGCGACCCCGGAAGACGCATTAAACGAGGGCGGACCTTGCGTCGCCTGTCACGCCGGCGCAACTGCAGTTTTTAACACTTCGGCTCACGGCCGAAACGGCCTTTCCTGTGCCGATTGCCATGCGGGAGTAGACGAACACCTACGGGACCGGCAACACCGGCCGGATACCGATTGGCGCGGCAAGAACTGCGCTTCCTGCCATGAAAAGGAATACAGTGAATGGCAAGCCTCGCCCCACAAGCAAATTCCACTGGAACAGTTTCCCAATGACCCCCGAATCGGAGAGTGCATGAAGTGCCACCAGGCTAGCGGCTTTGCCGCCGTAGTTGCCAGCGGAGGCAACTTTAGGGAAACTTGGGGGCCGCCGCCGCAAAGCGAGCCGGAAGCGGTCACCTGCGTCGCCTGTCACTCCCCGCACGGCAAAACAGAGGAGCGACTGCTGCGACTGCCGAAAGCTGAACTTTGTGCTACCTGCCACGGCAGCAAGTGGCAGAACCTGGTGCTGTCCGGCAGCGGCGGACACCGATACTCCGGGGTTGACTGGCACTCTTTCGGTGAGCACCCGCATAACAGCGGCAACCGCTGTGTCACCTGCCACATGGCACGGACAGCGGGAGCCGTCAGTTTAGGCGGACACACTTTCAGGATGCGTGCCGGCAGCGGAGAGAACCAGAACACTGCGGCTTGCCAATCCTGTCACGGCGAGACTGCCAGCTACGAGATCTTCGGCAGGCAAAAGGAAGTGACTGCTCTGCTCGACGAACTCCGCCTGCTGCTCGAGCAGCACAACAATGGCAGACTTCCCGGCTTCCAGCCCGGTGCCTGTAACCAGTGCCACCGGGGCGGTATGCAGCCGTTTGAGCACGACCCGGAGCAGATCCTCGGCAAAGCTTTCGAAAATTACCTGCTGGTGGAGCGTGACAAGTCTCTCGGCATCCATAATCCGCCCTATGTGCTGCAACTGCTGCGTAGCGCAATAAGAAGCGTGCGGGAAGAGTATAGGCGCTAGATGGCGCCTACAACCCTTCCCGCTGGCGGAAGACCTCATAAAACAAAAGGGCGCCTGCCACCGAAGCGTTAAGCGACGCTAACTTCCCCCTCATCGGCAAGCGAACTAAATAATCACATTTCTCTTTTACCAGACGTGTCAAACCTTCACCCTCACTGCCGATAACAAGTGCCACAGCTCCTTTATAATCGCCGCTTGGGTAAAGCATCTCCCCGTCCATGTCGGCTCCATACACCCACATACCAGCCTCTTTACACTGGTCAAGGCAGCGGGCAATATTTACTACTTGAGCGACGGGCAGATACTCGGCTGCTCCGGCTGCCGTGCGGACGGCCGCAGGCGTCATTTGGGCGGCACGTCGCTCAGGGATCACAACTCCATGGCAGCCGGCTGCATATGCTGTTCTAATTAAGGCGCCTAAATTGTGCGGATCCTGCACATGGTCTAACAAAACAAAAAAAGGTGGTTCTTCCCGACGAACAGCTAACAGTTCCTCAAAAGGAGTATAGCGAAACGGCGTCGTTTCGGCTAAAATCCCTTGATGGTTACGTGTAGCGGCAAGCTTCTCAAGGGCAGCCTTATCCCTGTACTCTATGGGTATCGCTAATTTTTCGGCTAAAGCAAGCACTTCAGTCACCGGCTTGCCGCTTGAACCTTTCTGAAGCAAGATGCGGGTAATTTTTGAGCCTGCCTGCAGTGCCTCCAAGACAGGTCGCCTACCTTCTATCATCCTCTTTTCGTTCATCAGGCACCTCACATCTCCCGGAATTTTTCTTGCACAGCAGCAATTTCGCCACAGGTCATCTCCCCCTCTGGGCAAACTCCTTGGCTGACGCAGGCTGGACCGGCGGCTGCAAATAGATTAGGCGCCACTTTTTTTACTTCCTGGTAGATGGTTTCCGCCAGCAGACGGATCTCCCATTGTGCTCGGTTGCAGCAGCGTGTAACAAAAAAATTATGCAGACTTCTGGCATTCATCGTAAAAACAAGCTTAGTCTCACAAGCATTCGGCAGCAGATAGCGGGCGTCTTCATGGTGAACCATCCCGCGCAACACTTGGTATGCCTGGCGTATTTGCTCCATTTGCTGGCGGAACAACTGCTCCGCCTCACTGTTTGCCGCAACAGCAGGCGGCACAATATAAGTAAAATTATCTTCGCGTACATAACGTTGTGATTTCTGAGAGTATGAGGCAATGCGGTGCCTCACCAACTGGTGCGAAAGAGCTCGGCTCACTCCTTCGACAGCAAAAGTAAAACTCACATGCTCCAGCGGAGAAAAATGCCCCATTTCCACCAGCTTAGCAAGAAACTGCTCTGCTTTATCCTTCGGCAGAGCGGTAAGAAGAGCGTCAGCGCCGGCGGAGGAATAGCACAGCCGCGCTGCTGCCGCCACAATCTGTTCAGGCTGCGGCGTATAAGTCAATAATGTTACTTTCATCATTCTTCCTCCCCCGCTTCAATTAAAGCAAACAACTCGCTTAACCGCTCCTGCGAACCATTCAAATACAACCAGCCTAAAAGCGCCTCAAAGCCGGTGGCACGGCGATAAGCAGCCATATCCGCATTCTTTGGCACACGCCCCTTCGTATTGCGTCCCCTGCGAACAATATCGGCTTCTTCTTCCGTCAAATAAGGCTCTATCTGCCTTAAAATATTATCCTGCCCACCTGCCCGCACAATTCTGGTTGCTTTCTGATGTAACCGGCTGATGGGCAGCACCTTGTCGGTTACCAGTTTTTGCCGGACATACAATTCGAACACGGCATCTCCCACATATGCTAAAAGCAGCGGCGGCAAGTTATTCTTCATTTTATTTCTTTCGCCACCTGACTCCCTGGGGAGTATCCTCCAGCACGATACCCATGGCCTGCAATTCGGCGCGGATAGCATCTGCCACAGCCCAGTCTTTCGCTTCCCGTGCCGCCTGGCGACCTTCAATCAGCGCGTTGACTTTTAAATCCAGCTCATTTTCCGCTTCCCCGGCAAAAAACCCTAAGATACTGCCGACTTCTTCAAAAAAAGCTAATGTTTTTTCCGCCACAATCCGAGAGGGTTCTCGGCTTTGCAGATAAGCATTCGTTTCCCGAGCCAAATCAAACAGTACCGCCAGTCCGTCCGCCGTGTTAAAGTCATCATCCATCGCTGCGATAAAGCGGTTCCGATATACTTGCAAAGCAGCCTGCTTCTCCTGCACATCCGTCGTTTCCGCCTGCTCCTGTGGCAGTTTTTCGAGAAGATCACGCAGATTATAAACCACATTGTTCAAGCGTGCCAGACCGCTCTCCGCCTGCTGCAGCAGCTCTGCAGAATAGTTGATAGGATTACGGTAATGTGCCGACAGCATAAAAAAGCGTATCACTTCTGGGTCGACATGCTTGCGGATTTCCCGCACCGTCATAAAATTGCCAAGCGACTTAGACATCTTCTCTTGGTTAATATTCAAGTAACCGGCATGCAGCCAATACTTAGCAAATTTTTTGCCTGTCGCACCTTCGCTTTGCGCCTTCTCATTTTCATGATGAGGGAAAACCAAATCAGGCCCTCCCCCATGAATATCAAGCGTATCCCCCAAATACTTGCTTGCCATTACCGAACATTCAATATGCCAGCCCGGTCGTCCTTTGCCCCAAGGGCTCTGCCAGGCAGGCTCGCCCGGCTTCTCTTTTTTCCAAAGGGCAAAGTCAAGCGGGTGTCTTTTCCGCTCATCCACCTCAACGCGGGCACCCGAGACCAATTCTTCCAGCGGCTGGTTTGACAATTCACCATACTGCTTGAAAGCCGGTGTATGGAAGTAAACATCGCCATCCACCTCATAGGCCATTCCCTTCTCAATCAGTGTCTCAATCAAAGACACCATTTCCTTGATATGCTCCGTAGCTTTAGGATGAAAATCAGCCGGCTCCACACCCAAAGCCTGCACATCTTCAAAATACGCCTCAATATAACGTTCGGCCAACTCCGCGACAGTAATCCCCAATTCATTGGCGCGTTTAATCATTTTATCGTCTATATCGGTAAAATTCTGGACAAACTTAACTTCAAACCCGCGCCAGCGCAGATAGCGACGAATTACGTCAAAAACAATAAAGATGCGAGCATTGCCGATGTGGAAAAAATCGTAGACAGTCGGGCCGCAAGCATACATCCCTACCTTCTTCCCGCTTACCGGCACGAATTCTTCCTTTTTCTTTGTTACTGTGTTGAACACACGAATTGTCACTATCTCTTGCCCTCCTTGAGGCACTTTTCCTGTTGAAAACGCAGATCGTCAATCTGTTTCTGCAAACAATGCAACATCTCCGCAACAGGATCCGGCAGATCCTCGTGATTTAAGTCAACCGATGGGATCCGCTCACCATCATAGATTACCACTCGTCCCGGGACACCAACCACAGTCGTATTTGCAGGCACATTGTTCAGCACTACTGAACCGGCACCGATTTTGGCAAAATCTCCGATTACAATCGGACCCAAAACTTTTGCGCCCGTGCCTATAACCACATTATTCCCAACAGTAGGATGCCGCTTACCTTTTTCTTTGCCGGTCCCTCCCAAGGTAACGCCTTGGTATAGTGTCACATTATCTCCCACTTCAGCCGTTTCGCCGATTACCACTCCCATACCATGGTCAATAAATACCCCGTCTCCGATTTTTGCGCCGGGATGAATTTCCACCCCACTCACAAAGCGGGCGATTTGAGAAATAACGCGCGGCAAGAGAATCAGTCCCCGCTGATGTAAAGCATGCGCTAATCGATACAGCAAAATGGCGTGCAGTCCGGGATAACAAAGGATGACTTCCCAAAAACTCTTTGCGGCCGGGTCACGCTCAAAGATGGCTCTGATGTCTTTTTTTAACCGGTTCATCGCTCTACTCCCCTGCTATTAGAAATAAAAATAACCGCCCCCTCAGAGACGGTTTTTCCGCGGTTCCACCCTGTTTGGGCATAAACTGCCCCACTCAAAACGGATAACGGCCGCACCGCGCCTTCTTACTGATGTTTCAGAAGGCATACTCAAGGGCGCACTTCAGGTTTCATAACCGAAAGCCTCTTCCAGCCGCGGAGGCTCTTCTCTGTCGGCATCCCTAACCTTACTTCTCCCCATCATCGCTTTAACATTTTTACTTGTTCGAATTACCCTTATTATAGAAGGCTCGCGACAATGTGTCAACAGTGGACAACTATTCATTTGAACAGCTATTCAACCCTCAGCTTCACTAAGCAGTCACCAAGACGCCTTGCTACTACAGCCGGCCCAAGAAGTGTCAGAATGGCGATTAAATCCCGTCCCTGCGACTGGCCGGAGACGGCAACTCTGACTGTCATAAAAAGAGCCTTTCCTTTCACGTTAAGCTCTTTGCCAAGCTCTTTTAAAATCTGCCGCACTTTCTCTCCGTCCCAGTCGTCCGTCTCCAGCGCTTTTGCACGAAATTTGCGAATTACAGCCGGAGAAGTTTCCAGCGCCAGCACCTCTTTTGCCTCATCGTCATCATCAGCGAACTCCACCGTCTCTCCAAAAAAAACTCTCACAAGCTCCGGCGCCTCTGCCAGATAGTGCAAACCGTCTCTTGCTGCGGCGACAACTTGCTGCAGCCACTCCAGCCGCTCTGTTGCCTCTCTTTCGTCAAGCAAACCGGCTTTTAGCAAATAAGGGATACAGCTTGCCGTTAACTGCGGCAGAGTCATTTCTTTGATGTAGTGAAAATTCATCCACTTTAATTTTTCCAGATTAAACACGGCGGGACTTTTAGCAACCCGCTCAAGTGAGAATTTTGCCACCAACTCAGCCATTGAAAAAATCTCTTCTTCACCATCCGGAGACCAGCCCAGCAGCGCCAGAAAATTAGCTAATGCTGCCGGCAAATATCCCTCCTGACGATACTGTTCCACCGACGTGGAGCCGTGACGCTTACTCATTTTCGAGCGGTCTTCGCCAAGTATCAAGGAAATATGGGCAAATTTAGGCATAGGAAAATTCAGTGCCTCATAAAGTAAAAGCTGACGAGGCGTGTTAGAGAGATGTTCCTCACCACGCAAGACATGAGTAATCCCCATCAGCGCATCGTCTAACACGACCGCAAAATTATATACCGGAATTCCGTCAGACTTAACAATAATATAGTCGCCAATCCCGTCACTCTCAAACTCCACCCGACCGCGGATCAAATCCTCTACCACCACCAGACGCCCCTCCGGCACACGAAAGCGCACAACCGGTTTATCAACCAGAAGATGCTTTTCTTCCTTTTCCCTGCCGGAAAGATTGCGGCATTTGCCTAAGTAACGGGGCAATTCGCCTTTGGCAATTAAAGCCTGCCGCTCAGCTTCCAGTTCTTCTTCGCTGCAGTAACAATAATAAGCCTGTCCGCTTTCCAGCAGTTTCTGCGTATAAGGATTGTAGATTTGAAGCCGCTCTTTTTGCCGATAAGGCTCGTTATCCCCGCCGACCCCTATCCCTTCATCCCAATCTAGCCCAAGCCAGCGGAGAGCTGCCAAAATCTGCTCCTCATATTCCGGAGTGGAGCGTTCAAGATCTGTATCTTCGATGCGCACAATAAACTCTCCGCCGTAGTGCCTGGCAAACAACCAATTAAATAAAGCAGACCTGGCACCACCGATATGTAAAGGGCCTGTTGGGCTGGGAGCAAATCTTACCTTAATTTTTGACATAACTTTACCTCCGCTTTAGCACAAATTTTTAAGTTTTACTGTCAGATTATATTATCAAATTATATTATCAAAAAAAACTGTCCGCAACAAGCGCGCGTTCGATATGATATAATAGGAAATAATTCATCTGCCGCCACAGGAGGAAAGCGAATGAATAACTTCTTTAACTTCTATCAACATGGCTTTATCCGTGTTGCCGCTGCCGTTTCCGCAGTGCGAGTGGCTGACCCTGCATTTAATGTCAACCAGACTATTGAACTCGCAAGAGAAGCCGAAGAGCAAAAAGCTGTCCTTGCTCTATTTCCCGAACTGGGCATCTCTGCTTACAGCAATGAGGACCTCTTTCATCAACAGGCCTTGCTGGAAGCTGCAGAAACAGAGATTACCCGCCTGCTGCATGAGACAAGCCTCATGAATACTATCCTGGTTGTGGGAGCCCCTATTACGGTAGACTCGCTGCTTTACAACTGCGGCTTGGTACTACACCGTGGCCGGATTCTCGGCATTGTCCCCAAAACATACTTGCCAAACTACAGTGAATTTTATGAAGCACGCCAGTTTAGGCCTGCTGACGCGGCAAGCAGAGCAACTATCACGTACTGCGGCCAGCAGGACATCCCTTTCGGAACCGACCTGCTTTTTCAGGTGAGCAATATTAAGGGGATGATTTTTGCCCTGGAAATCTGCGAAGACCTCTGGGTTCCTGTTCCCCCTTCCTGCTTTTCGTCACTTGCCGGAGCTGCTGTAATTGTAAACTTATCGGCTTCTAATATAACAGTGGGAAAGGCAAATTACCGTCGCAATCTTGTGGCCAATCAATCTGCCCGCTGTCTTGCCGCCTATCTGTATTCCGCCGCAGGCCCCGGTGAATCTACAACCGACCTAGCCTGGGACGGACATGCCTTAATTTATGAAAACGGTCATTGCCTGGCAGAATCAACGCGCTTTGATTTGACTGCACGGCTCATCTTGGCAGAAATCGACCTGGACAGGCTGACACAAGAGCGGATGCGCCAGAACACATTTGCAGAAAATGCCAAAAAGTTGCGCAAACCTTTTCGCACTATTGCTTGCGAAGTCAGGTTGCCGGAGGAGCGTCTGCTGCTTAAGCGACTTTACTCCCGCTATCCTTACGTGCCAAGCGGTCTTGAAGATAGGGACCTGCGTTGTTACGAAGCATACAACATTCAGGTTTACGGCTTGATTAAACGCTTGCAAACCACCGGCCTGCAAAACATTGTTGTAGGAATCTCCGGCGGACTGGACTCCACCCAGGCGCTGACTGTGGCTGTAAAAGCAGTCGACCTGCTTGGCTGGTCACGAAAGCGGATCCTTGCATACACCATGCCGGGTTTTGCCACGTCACAGCGCACTAAGACAAATGCCTGGCAGCTGATTACGGCTCTTGGCGTTCAAGGCCGGGAACTGGACATCCGGGAAAGCTGCCAACGCATGCTTGAAGATATTTGTCACCCGGCAGCCGGCGGTAGTGACAGCTATGATGTAACCTACGAGAATGTTCAGGCCGGACAGCGCACTTCCACTCTCTTTCGTTTGGCCAATCTGCATAACGGTTTAGTACTCGGCACCGGGGATCTTTCGGAGATTGCCCTTGGTTGGTCAACATACGGCGTGGGAGACCATATGTCCCATTATAACGTCAACGCCAGCGTGCCAAAGACACTCATCCAATACTTGCTGCGCTGGCAAGCTGCTTCAGGCCGCGTCGACCGGCAAACAAGAGAAGTGCTCCTAGCCATCTTAGATACTGAAATAAGTCCGGAACTTGTCCCCGGCAAAGAAGACTGCTCTCAACCGGCTCAACTGACTGAAGATTTTATCGGCCCCTATGAGCTCCAAGATTTTAATATTTACTATACTACCCGCTTTGGCTACCGCCCTAGCAAGGTAGCTTTTTTAGCCTATAACGCCTGGCGCGACAAGGAACTTGGTGACTGGCCGGACATCCCCGCCGAAAAACGCCGTCAATACACTCTGGGTGAGGTAAAACACTGGCTGGGCGTCTTCTGCAAGCGCTTCTACTCTTTAAGTCAATTTAAACGCTCTGTAATGCCAAACGGCCCCAAAGTAGGTTCAGGCGGCTCCCTCTCTCCGCGCGGCGACTGGCGCGCGCCAAGCGACAATTCTGCCGCTCCCTGGCTGGCGGAGCTTTCTCAGATCCCGGATGATGACTAAAGCTGATTTGAGCGCCTCATTTAAGCCTGCAGCAAAAGAACGACTGCTTGAGCGGCCACTCCCTCACCCCTGCCGCAGAAACCCAACCCTTCTGTGGTAGTCGCCTTGACGCTGACAAATTCCGCAGAAACGCTTAAAACGTCCGCAATATTTTCCCGCATCGCCTGGATATAAGGAGCAAGCTTCGGGCGCTCGGCTATAATCACGGCATCAATGTTGGCTATCTGATAACCTTTGCCTAAACAAAGTGTTTTTACACTCTCCAGAAGCTTCATACTGGAAACGTCTTTGTAGGCCGCCTCCGTATCAGGAAAATGTTTGCCGAGATCTCCAAGAGCCAAAGCGCCAAGCATCGCATCCATCACTGCATGTACCAGCACGTCCGCATCTGAGTGTCCAAGCAGCCCCCGCTGGTACGGCACGGACACGCCGCCTAAAATGAGCGGCCTTCCTTCCACCAGCCTATGCACATCATAACCTATCCCGATCCGCATGCTGCCTCCCCCTTAGCAATGTTTCAGCAACCACCAGATCTTCCGCAGTGGTGACTTTGATATTTTCATAGTCGCCAGGTACTACGCGGACTGTATATCCGTAGTGCTCAAGCAAGGCGGCATCGTCTGTCGCATAATAGTTCTCACTTAATGCCCGCCGATAAACACTGAGCAATAAATTAAAACGAAAAGCCTGAGGCGTTTGCACGGCCCAAAGCGTTTCCCGCGGTGGCGTGCTCATCACTTGATTGTCCGCCACTATTTTTATCGTATCTTTAACCGGTACCGCCGTTATCGCGGCACCATGCTGCTCTGCCATACAAAGACAACTGCCAAAAAGTGACGTCCTGACAAGAGGGCGAGCGCCATCATGAATACAAACCAAATCCGTCTCAGCAGAGAGCGCCCGCAAGCCGTTGTAGACCGAGTCCTGTCTTTCTTTGCCGCCAGTTACAATCGTGATTTTATCCTGCGGCAGCCAGGGCAAAAGAACATCCCGGCGAAAAAGCTCTTCTTCACCGGGAGTCACAACAACAACTATTGCAGAAAAAAACTGTGAGTCTATACAAGCGCAAAGAGTATGGGCAAGCAACGGTTTGCCGCTAAGCGGCAGATACTGTTTGTTGATATTTTTTCCCATGCGCAAGCCGCGTCCCGCGGCAGGGATAATTACTGCCGCTCTCATTAGCGCACGCCTGATGCCTTTTCAAACTTTGGTTTAGCAAAAATCATCCGTCCGGCAGCAGTCTGCAGCACGCTAGTCACGATTACTTCGATGCTATCGCCGATAAAACGCCTGCCGCCTTCAACAACAATCATCGTGCCGTCATCTAAATAAGCCACTCCCTGTCCTTGCTCTTTGCCGTCCTTCATGATTTGTGCCACCATTTCTTCGCCTGGCAAAACAATTGGTTTTACCGCATTAGCCAACTCATTAATATTCAAAACCGGCACTCCCTGAAGCTCGCAAACCTTGTTTAAGTTATAATCATTAGTGACAATCTTCCCCTTCAACAGCTTGGCGAGCTTAACCAACCTGCTGTCAACCTCAGGAATGTCATCAAAATTTTGCTCCAGAATTTGGATAGGAACGGAGGACTCCTTCTGCATCTTGTTTAAAATGTCCAGCCCTCTGCGGCCGCGATTGCGCTTCAACGTATCTGATGAATCTGCGATATGTCGCAACTCTTCCAAAACAAAGCCGGGAATAATAATTACGCCCTCAATAAAGCCGCTGCCGGCAATATCAACAATGCGACCGTCGATAATCACACTGGTGTCCAAAATCTTTGCACTGCGATAACTGCCCCGCTCTGCCCCCTTGCCATGACGAGTAAACAAATTGGTCAGAAAAGTCATTTCTTCTTTTCTGTTAAGCATTAAGCTCATTCCCAAATAGCCGCCAAAAAGAGTCAACGCCAATGACAAATAAATTCCTACAAAAGGGATTCTATACAGGGACAAACTAAGCAAAGAACCAATCAACAAACCGATTACAAGTCCGATTACGCCAACAGCAATATCCTGCGTAGGAATCGCCTTTAGAGCCGCCTCCATCCACCCGTTTACAGTGCTAACCATCCCAATCAGCCATGGGGTAATGAGATAAAAAATAATTCCAAAAACCGAACCCCCAAAAATGGCTACACCAATTTCCGCAACAACCGTTACTGCCACATCGGTAAATGCCAAGATCGCGGCGAAGCTCCAACCCACTAACTGATACCCGATGGCAAAACCAACCAGCAATGAAACAAATCTAAAAATTTTCTGCAACAACCCCTTCACCTCCTTAATCTCCATTATAGCCTATAGCTCTTACCATTTTCAAGGAATATGATGCGCCGATTTTCGGCAAAGGAAAATATTAAAACAAATAAAAAAGGCACGCCTGCGGGCGTGCTTACCTTTTGGGTGACATTATACCCTCACATTTTTCACATGAAAACTGATGAGGCCCACTAAATGGTGACGGTGGGTTCATCAAATCAAAGTATTCGAGAACGTCTTGTGGGATTACTTCTTCATGCTGACACTGCGGGCATATATAACACATCCCAGCTTTGGATGTTTTCGTAGTATTCTTGAATCTGGGCTTCTTCTTTTTCATACG
>JAGXRV010000033.1 GCA_018335695.1 Clostridium sp. | reverse complement strand
CATCAAGCGCAAACTTCTCTTCCCAATCAATGGCGTTCCTACCGTTCACCTGCGCCCACCCGGTAATACCGGGCTTTACCTCATGCCGGCGAGCCTGTTCAGGCGTATATCGTTCCAAATACTCCATCAACAATGGCCTCGGTCCGACCAGACTCATCTCGCCCTTCAACACATTCCACAACCCCGGCAACTCGTCTAAGCTCGTAGCCCGCAGAAAGCGCCCGACTCCGGTTAGGCGCTCTTCATCAGAAAGAGGCTTTCCTTCCGCATCCCACAGATCCTTCATCGTCCGAAATTTATAAATTGTGAATGGTTTTCCGTCAAGACCCGGCCGCACCTGACAAAATAACACCGGAGATCCGAGGCTAAAACGAACCATTAGCGCAACCAACAAAAACAAAGGCGATAGGATAACCGCACCGAAAAACACAGTTGCAATATCAATGAGTCGCTTGATTCCAGCCCTCACGTTCCCTTTCCTTTCTCTAAATCACTAAATACGACAAAATCCAGATCTTACTGCCACAACAGTTTTCCTGCCATTCCTTGTCACATCTTCCATAATACACCATGGCAAACTTCTTGACCAGAGCATTTTTAAAAATGTGTCATGGGGACGGGGTACTTGACACATTTCATACTGAAAATTACAATCAATTAGCGATGACTACGAAGTTAACCCAACTCCAGCATCGCTACTTCCCTGTTCCTCCGCTTTTTGCCAGTGCTTTATTTCTTGTGGTTTGTTCTTTTTAGTTAAGCCATATTTCTCGCTTTTCATTTGCCAATCAAGGAGCACACCTATTTCACCTGTATCAGGTTCTTTTGTTCTCTGATGTTTAAGCAGTATTCTCGATGTAGTACAGTAAGCTTTATTTTCAATATCCCAGTAGTATAGGTTAATCTCAACCTCATAAAAAACTTTCTGTTTAGGCAGCCACACCTTAACTTCTCCTGTAGCACCCGGAGGGATAGTAATAGGTACACCAATACGACCTTCTATAGCATATGTATTAAGTTCAACTTCCATTAAACTGGCCGGGCCATTGCCCAAGTTCTTAAAAAAGAGGATAGTAGGAAAAGAACAAAAATCAAGGCGTCTTTCATATTCTATCAGCCTTCCAAAATCATCACATTCTCCTCCAGCGCACCCAAGTACTGCCTCTGCCCTGTATAAACAAAGAACAGGCGCCATTTTTTGTTTGCGCTGCTTTTCATTGCTATAAGCTATGCGGCATGTAAATATAGCAGCTACTGCCGCTGCTATGCTTGAAACAACCGCTGTTATATTCCCTACAATGAAATCCAAATGAAATCGTCCCCATTCACAGCTCGCAATCGGGAGCCCCGTTCTTCTTTGTCACAAATCCGAAATGACCCCGTCCCTTGTCACACTACGCTTGTTTCCCAGACCCCATATTCCAATTCCTCTCAACTTATTTTTTTCGGGAATACAATCCTATATATTTTTGCAAGTATACTAAAAGCTAACCATTTTAACTTAGCACCAAAAGGAGTTGTTGCATATTGTTCCAACAGTGAAACAATTGTATTAGGTTTCTCTGAAAAAGCATGAAAAAAATAGGCACGATTGCGATGAGGTTTAGCATATTTATATAAAGAGGGGTTGGTCTTCCGGGCGTGCCTATGGTTGGTCGGGTAAAACTCCATATTGTTACTCAAGGCAGTGAAGATGTTTTTTCCTTTAGGCGAATTAACCGCAACCAAAGAAATTCCGTTATCATCATCTAAGTCAGGAAATTTAGTATGCACATTCCAGTAATCTGCTAGCGTTATATCGCTACTACTTGCAATGCCTTTAAATTTACATTTATAGCAAGACGGTCGCAAAGTAAGGTCTCTGAGAAAAGCTTTCATAAAGGGATTCTTATCACAATTCCCGGCATTATACTGGAAGTCATCCGCATACAAGACCATAGAAAATCCCTTCCACCCAGTAATTTTATCGCGGAAATTGACTGCCTTGATCCTATAGCCGAGCATCTTTGACATTTGCGCGATGTAAGCTTTAAATACACTTGGGCTTGGCACTCCTCTGCAAATAAAATCAACTGCTAAAAGATTCTCATAATCGCAACCAAGATAGCCCTTCAACCCAGCTATCTGACAAGGTGTTCCGCAAAATAGCACTCGCTGGCCTGAAGCAAGCCTGTTTCGTGCATCTCTAAAAGCAAGACCTATATTGCTTTGGACATATTTAGATCTTCGGATTTGCTCTAAACCAGCTACCTCAGTAACGCATGTATGTACAGCTTGATAACCTGAATCTAATTCCACACCAAAAACTGCGCCTTCCATTTTTAAGCATACTTCAGCTAATAACGAGAATACGCCTCCTGAAGAGCTTTTATATCTTACGGAGCTATCCTTGTTCAAACAAGCGAAAAAGTCGGAGTATACAGCCATCGGCGCATACTTCTTCCTGCGTTGGCAAACTATCACACATTTACCACACCTTGTACACGTAGCGTCAACTACAGGATATGGGAATCCCTCGGAATCGCACACCATTTCGATACTGCCTGAAGGACATACATTCAAACATGCAAAACAACCGCAGCACTCGTGTTTCTTATAAGTTATCAAAACGATCACCTATCCCTGCCAAGCTGCTTTCCAAAAAGGTCTTAGAATGCTCTCTTTCTACTTTGAGGAGTTTATTTACCTTACTGTAGTCGATTCTTTTGTTATAGCAAAGCTCATCTTTATCTATTACCAGCCTATCCCATAGCCCATATTTTCCCAAAATATAATTGACCCGAGAATTTTGGCTAACTGGATCCTCGTCTGAAAAGCGCTTAAATGCAAGAAAAGGCTTATTATAATTGATTGAAAAGAGGATGCCATGGTACGAGTCTGTGCATATTAATTCTGCATTGCTCACCAGACTTAAAAATTCTCTTGGCCCTATGCTAGATTTTGCTGCAAAACCCTTTCTAAAAAGATCGCCAGTATTAAATGGCAATATCACCACATGTAGCCCTGTTTCTTGCTTTATTTTATTGACTATCGCCCTGTGTTCGGGGTTATTCCCCAAGAAATAGCACAATATAAAAGGGCATCGGTCAACCACCCGAGACGCCACTTGGCTCCACTGTTCTGCATCTAATAGCAAAGTTGGGTCAACAACAATATGTGGCTTTTTACCAATCAGCTCTTCAACCAAACTAGCCCCTGTTTCTTCTCGAACAGACAGATTTTTTATATTATAAAGGAGGGCTGCCACTTGTTCTGATATGTTTTTAGGTATAGTGTTCAAACCAAAGCTGGGAGCATAAGAAATCTTTCGCTTTGGGTCAGTTTCAAAGGAAAGGTAATAGTATTCGTTAAAAACAGTGGGGGCCCAAATCTGATCGCTACCACAAATAAAGCCCTCATAAAGAGATGAAAGCTGATTAATATTTGTTACTTCTTGGCTCACTTTTAGATAGCTCTTTACAAATGCTTTAAATAATCTTTTCCTTGAAGAAATACGATTACAATATAATTGATACAATTCCCTCGTTAATACTCTCGCTAACCTACTTGCAGTGATATGAGGCAGCCGTCTTAGATTAGCTTCAAAAATACCGGTTGTTCTTTCTGTAACTATACTTGGGTGGTAGTTTATAAGTTCTGGCTCAAAACCTAATTTACTGATTGAAGTCTGCAACGCAAATGCCTGCAATACTTGCCCATAGTTTTGGTGCATAAACCAAGTAACAATTCCTATTCTTTTCATGTTAGACCTCTCATCCTCAGTTGAGTATTCAAAGTATTCAGTCAATCCGACCAGCTGCTCCGGGGTTCTGACAAAATATTTGGAGCGTAGCGGCATCGTTCAGGGCTATTTTCAGCATTATTTATACATCATTTCCTTAAATCGTTAATATCGACATCTTTCGTCTTCCAAGATTAACCTGTAAATGCCTACCATCGTTTCAGTTATTTTCTTCCTGTCATGTCTTTTATGTGTACTTTCTCTGCTGGTTTGGGAAAATTTAAGGGCCAGCTCGTCAGAATCAAAAATCCGCCTAATGTATTCGGCCAGCATGGCTTCTTCCATGAAGGGGTACATAAATCCATTAACTTTATGCGTCAACATGTCTGTCATGCCCCCAGAGAAAGCCGTTATTGATGGCACACCAATTAGCATAGCTTCATGCAACGCGTTACATCCGTTTTCCACAGCAGATGAAACAACAAATACGTTGGAGCTTAACAGTCTACCCACAATACCCTCAGCATCAAGCATGCCGGTAAACACCACATTGTCCTCTAGCCCAAGATTTAAGATCAATCGTTTAATGTAAAGACCGTAGCCCGGAGTCTTCAGGCGCTCTTTAAAAGTGTTTCCCAACAGGCTAGATCCGGCGGCAAACACTTTTACATCCGGATAATCACGCTTTAAAAGAGCTACTGCCTTTAGCAAAATATGAAACCCTTTTATTGGATAACCTGCCTGGGTAACAAAAATAGAGTGCCGCTGAATGCCGGAAATATGCCACTCATGTTGGTAAAAGGGCTCTCGCAGGCTTTCGTCGCAGTGGTAGTATTTCACCTTGGGATTTATAGCCTTTACATTTGCGTAATCCCAGGTTGTCCGGCCTATCACATGCTTAACTTTGCGGAGAATCTCCCGCTCAAAAACCGCTCTCTTTCTAAATGACCGGCGCTGATTCCACAATGGATCGAGTCTGATAATATCCCGGAAGCTGGGGCGTAAAAATACATCGGCAAATTCCATTCCAGCATAGTAACTCTTTTCAATTACGCCAAGCAAACCTTGGATAGAAACGATGGAAGGGACGTTCGGGCAAGCAGTGAGGAGCGCCAAACCATGGGAATATTCGGTTCCGTGAAGATGGAGCAGGTCGGGCTGAAAATCCCGAGCCAACTTGCGCCAGTAGCTGATGTGCCTAGAATTTGCTTTTCCCAGCATCGACTTATGACCGCCCGGAATTAAATAATATACAATGTTGTTTACTTCAACCTTCTTTAACTCGCTTCCCGAATAGATAGTCGCAATAGCTAAGTTGATGCCATCAATTTTAGCCAAATCAGATGACAGGCTCTCCATCCATCCACCAAGGGGGGTTAGAGGGGCACCGATGGCTTTTGCTATATCAGGAAGTAGGATATTTACGCACCAGAGTATATTCATAGCCTATACCATCCCCATCGGGTCAGGCTTGTAATAGCTGAAGATCAACCCAGGAACAACAAAATACGCAGCAAAGAAAATTGGAATAAAAAGCAGTGTATTTATAAGACCCAAAACGAAAAATGGAATCATAGCAGAATAGTAAATTGCTTTTTGTTTATTGCTTCTTAATTTTTTGTAAACATAAAACGCGTTCGAAAACAGCGCTACAAACAAAAATCCGGTGCCTAATATGCCATATTTAGCTAACTCGTCTAAAAAGGCTGAATGTCCTCCTATTCCAAAAATACTAGTGCCGAATCCATAAAAACCGCCTACACCCAAAATGGGGTTTTCAAAAAACGTGGATAAAGAAAGCAAGTATAATTGCACTCTTGCCTCGCTGGTTACGGTACCCTCAGCCGTGCCATACCTAACCATATGAGCCAGTTCATAAAAACGCATTGATAAAGCATTATGTTCTGTCAGATCACCGAGATAGTTGAAGGTATCATAAAGAAATGGAGACATCAGCAGAACTAAAGCAATAAAAATTACTATAGTTAATAACATTGATTTTGTTCTCTTGATATTAAGAAACATTAATGTTAAACCAAACAGAAAAAGCAGTAACGCTATCATAAACGCAGCGCTAAAGATTGTATATGCAAAAAGCACGGCTATAATTAAAAAACCAGCTTTCCAGCCTGTTAAAAGTTTCGCTTTTAATAGTCCAACCAAAGCAACTGTAACAAAAACCAACCCGTAAACGAGTCCATAGGATCCGATCATTAACCCTTCCAGACCTTGGATAAGCTCCTCGCGTCCCGTTGCCAAAACTCTTGCGGCAAGCGGATCGAGAGCAAGTGCTCTGAGTGTAGTTATACAGGAAAAAGCCATACAGCCTAACGAAAACACTGTTAGTTTTTTAATAGCACTCCAATTCTCAGATTCAATATAATAATTTATCAACAGCAATGTAAATCCTAATCGCAGATAGTTAAATATACGATCAATTTCAACCCCTTGCATATAACCAGTTAAGTAAAAGATCATATATAACAGAAGCCAGGCATATACACTATAACTCTTAATATTCGGATAAATAAATGCTTTTATAAATCCCCTGACATTCGAAACATATGCTAACGTTATCCACAGCGAAAAGAAAGTGACAAACAAAAACCTGTTAGAGGTTTCAGGGACAAGACTTATCAAAATAATGCCTGCAGCAGCCAGTTCACGGAAAGCTTTTACAGAGATAACAACCTTTCGGTTTGTGTTATGAACTGCTATATTTGATAAACTAGTGTTTGCGTTCATGTTTTAATTTTTCAGCCTTTCCAATAAGTTCTATAATTCTCCCAGCCTGAACCACATTATTCTTCTCTCTCAACACAAACTCTTTGGCGGCGGCGCCTTTGGCGTGTAGTTCTTCCTTGGACAGCTGTAAAATACGTTCTAAAGTTTTTGCCATTCCTTCCACCGATTCATCTTCAAAAAGATAAACGTAATCATAGTATTCTTCAGGCATACCTGGAAGTTTCGTAGTAAGCAATGGAGTTCCAGAAGCCAGATATTCCATATTTTTTGATGGGAAAGAGTACTTTGTAAACTCTTCGCTGGACGGTCGAGGATTAACTAGAAGCTTGGACTTTATTTCTATTTCCAATACCTCTTTATTTAACATCACGCCCAAAAACTTAATCCGGGAATCTATTTCCTCGAAATGTCTCATTTCTTCTTCCAAATCACCCGAACCTAAAAGCCACAATCTAGCAGAATGGTCAGATACTTTTATAAACGCTTCAATGAGCTTTTTTACACCATACTTTTCATGAAGGGATCCCGCATAAATAATAATTTTTTCTTGGTATTTGTTTTCCAATAGATTTTGTTGGCCGGTCATCTCAAGGTCAACCATACCTTCGATAACAATATTAGGTTTGCTGTTAGGGTTAATGAACCGATTCATCTGCTCAGTCAAAATAATATACACATCATATCTCCGCAGAAAAGAACTACAAAGGGAGGTATAGATGCCGATAGGCAATGATTGAATACACCTTTTTTCTCTTTTATATTCTCGCATAAAGCTTGGGATATCGGTAACAATTGCTATGCTCTTTACTCCAAAAAGTTTAGCCGCTGTTTTTGCCGCAACGCTGATTGTCAAGTTTAGAACATCGCAAATAATGTATCTCTTTTTGTTCTTGTTAACTAAACACCACTTTGCTGTTACTAAAAAAGCTGTTACAAAAACAACAATATGTCCGATTAATGCCATGTTTATTTGTGGTAAGTGTTTAAACACAGTTTTATCTTCAACTTCCGAAACACCCGCCCACCATGTTCTTTCGTTATGGACCCGGGAAATTGGCAAGCCACTTAAAGCTGTAACCTGCACACCTTCCTGCGCTGCAAGACCGCTAGCAAACAGATGATGAAACTTTTGTGCCTGCTGTTGTGGTTTAACATGACAAGTGACAAAAATTTCTTCAAATTTTTTCTTTGAACATAATTTTGAAACATAGAGTATTTCCATTAGTCCCTTGCCTTCATTTTAAGAGTGCTTAAAAGTTTTCCCTTAAACTTTTTGTTATCATCGAATGCCTTGTTTATTAGCGTATCGGCAGTTACTTTAAATCTCTCCCAGTCAAGCTCGTTATACCAATTATATAAGTCATCTGCAATTGTGGCTTTCTCAAAATTTAGCTCAAATCCCATATACTTAGCCATTTCGAACATTGCAGTACCAGGAGACACTAAAATAGGAATGCGATACCATGCTGCATCATATAATTTGTTTGAAAGTGACAACTTTGTGTTACGGACATCCGCACCATAAGCGTTAAAAATCAAGTCTGTTTCTCCGTAAAACGCCTCTTTCTCAGACGGCTTATACATGCCATGAAAATATACATTGTTAATTCCGTTTGCCAAGCAATACGTCTTAAGTGCCTGATCATCAACGCCAGAACCATAAAACAAAAAGATAAAACGAGAGTCGTTCGCTATTGCGTCAAGCAGCTTTGCTACCTCAGCAAAATATGCAATGGCACCGATGTATGAAATATTTAATACATTTTTATTTCTAGGCTTTTTTGTCCTAATATTTCTATCAGTATCTCTAGATATGCTCAAATTGTGACAAATAATATAATCATCCAAAGGCAAGAAGTTTTTAAATGCCGGAGAAGATATCACCCTCATTGCTGCTTTATTAAGAATACCCTTTAAATTATGGCGATAAATGTAAAACCCTTCATAAGTGTAATCTCTTATATCTACAACATATCTAAAGGAGTATGTTTTTTTAATGTAATTACCAAGTAGAATAGCTGGTATACTTGTAAGAATCACGAGAAAGTCATATTTTCTTTCCATAATCTTGTTCTTAGTAAATTTTCCAAATCGCAACATTGCACTTATTTTATTAATTTTTGGGACAGAATCATCCATTTTCTCCGTAAAGGCAAATGTCTCTGCATGCCATTCCTCAACTAAGCCCCGTCTGTTCCAATAGATTATCTCATATTGAACCTCATGCTTATCAAAGATATCAGTATAATATTTTATATATGGCATATATCTTAAATTGGCGAATCCAATAATACCAACTTTCATAAACCTTTTATCTCCCCCACACAAACTTATCCACAATCTTAGCATAACTCTGAATCAGCTTTACAACCTTTACCGACACGTTCGCGTCCAAATAGTCCTGCGCGAGCGCTGTCTTCTCGCCGTTCTCCCACATATTCCGGCACAGAGCCACAGCCTGCCCGATATCTTTTTCCGTTATCCCGCCAATTACTATTGTACCTTTGTCCAACACCTCGGGCCTTTCGGTAGAGGTTCTGATCAGTACTGCCGGGAAGCCTAGCAGCGCCGATTCTTCAGAGAGAGTGCCGCTGTCGGAGAGTACGCAGAAGGCGTTTAGTTGTAGTTTGTTGTAGTCAAAAAAACCGAAGGGCTTGAGTTTGCGGATTAGGTGGTGGAAGTGAAAGCCTCTCTCCTCGATTATCTTCCAACTACGCGGGTGAGTGGAGTAGACTACAGGCAGCTGATACTTCTCAGCTATGCTGTTTAGGGCCTGCATTAAGGAAAAGAAGTTTTGCTCGTGATCGATGTTCTCCTCGCGGTGGGCCGACACTAGGATGTACCGGCTCGGCTCCAGGTCTAATTCCTCCAGCACTTTGCTTTGCAGGATCTTATCTCTATTTTTTTGCAGCACTTCGGTCATCGGCGAACCGGTGACAAAGATATGCTCCTTGCGGATACCTTCCGCCAGCAGGTAGCGGCGGGAATGCTCGGTATAGGGGAGATTGATGTCGCTGATGTGGTCAACGATTTTGCGGTTGATCTCTTCGGGCACGTTTTGGTCAAAGCAGCGGTTGCCGGCCTCCATATGGAAAATGGGGATTTTTAAACGCTTGGCGGAGATAGCACTAAGAGCGGAATTGGTATCTCCCAGGATTAGGAGGGCGTCGGGCTTTTCCTGTGATAGGACTTCATAGGATTTGGCGATAATATAGCCCATGGTTTCACCCAGATGGGCTCCGGCAGCATGCAAGTAATGGTCTGGCGCACGCAGCTCAAAGTCATCAAAGAAAACCTGGTTTAAGGTATAGTCCCAATTCTGGCCGGTATGTACTAAGATGTGCTGGAAATACTTGTCGCAGGCTTTAATCACCTCGGACAAGCGGATTATTTCAGGCCTGGTGCCTACTATTGTCATTACTTTAAGCTTTTCCAAACTATACCTCCAAAAAGAAAGTGTCGGGCTTTTCTTGATCAAAGATTATATCCGCCCAAAAAAGGGTGATGAGATCTGCTTGGCCGGTGTTGGTTATAGAGTGGGTATAGCCCGCGGGGATGTCGATAACTTTTAGCTGTTCGCCGGACACTTTATATTCCAAAACTTCATCAGTTTCTATTTTTCTGAATTTTATCACGGCCTCTCCTTCAACAACAAGGAATTTTTCAATTTTAGTGTGGTGCCAGTGGTTTCCCCGGGTGATGCCGGGTTTGGTGCGGGAAATAAAGATCTGACCAAACTGCCTGGACTTGATGAACTCGGCCAGCCAGCCCCGATGGTCATGTTTCATTTCCAGTTCATAGCCAAAGCCGTACTCCGGCAGGTAGGAAGTATATGTGGCGTAAAGGAATCTTGCAAAATCGCCTTCGAAATTCGGGATGGTCAGATTTTTACGGCTCTCGGCAAAAGTATAGATGGTTTCGGCCAGTTGTTGCAGCGACACTTTAAATGTGCGCGGCACAGAGCAAAAGTGGTTTTCACCGATATGCGGGAGACCGTTTAGAGCTGCGAGCAACTCGGCAACAACATCATCTATGTAAACAAGCGTAAGTTCGGTGGCCGGATTGTTTATTTGAATGGGAAGGCCATGGGCGATATTATGGCAGAAGGTAGCTACCACCGAATTATAGTTAGGCTTGCACCACTTGCCAAAGACATTAGGCAGGCGATAAACATATACCGATGTGTCGTTACGCCGCGCCCACTTAAAAACTGCGTCCTCAGCAGCCTTTTTACTTAACCCGTAAGGATTATCCAGTACGGCTTGGGTAGAAGAGATAATGACTAGCGGTGTCTTCTTGCCACTTTGCTCAAGCAGCGTGAGCAGCTCCTCGGTAAAGGCGCGATTACCCTTATCGAACTCCTCGAAATGTTGTGGCCTATTGACACCCGCAAGGTGAAAGATAAAATCCGCACGGGAAATATACTCAGCCAAACGCGTATCGCCACGGCCGTAACGGAGTATATTAATGTCTTTGCGTTGTTCAAGCGCGGCACAAAGGTTTTTGCCGATAAAACCGCCGGCGCCGATAACCAATACAGACTTCATCGTGCAATCTCCCATCTTTCAAGCTCATGCTTAATAAAGTCGAGAGCAAGTAGCTTTTCTTTAACCTGTTCAACATTGAGTCTCTCGGTATTGTGTGAAGTATATTCCCATCCATAGGTTATCTGTTCCTCGCCTTGCACAAAATATTTGTCATAGTTTAGGTCGCGCGTATCCGCCGGGATGCGGTAGTAGCCCCCTAAATCCTCTGCATTTACCATTTCTTCGCGGGAAAGCAATGTTTCATAGAGCTTTTCACCGTGACGCGTGCCAATAACCTTGATCTCATTGTTGCTGTGGAAAATTTCTTTAATAGCCTGGGCAAGGTCGGCAACAGTGGAAGCAGGCGCCTTCTGTACAAAAATATCGCCTTGATAGGCATTTAGGAAAGCAAAAAGGACAAGGTTCACTGATTCATGGAGCGACATTAGAAAACGGGTCATATTGGGATCGGTCACGGTCAAGTGTTGGTTGGTTTTAACTTGCTGGACGAAAAGTGGGATTACCGATCCGCGCGAAGCCATGACATTTCCATAACGGGTGATGCAAATGGTAGTCTTTTCAGGGTCTACGGCACGTGATTTGGCAATTACAACTTTCTCCATCATGGCTTTGGAAATACCCATAGCGTTTATGGGATAAACCGCCTTGTCGGTTGAAAGGCAGATAATTTTTTTAACACCGAATGCTATCGCGGCATTTAATACATTTTCTGTGCCCAAAACATTTGTTTTAACAGCTTCCATCGGAAAAAACTCGCAGGACGGAACCTGCTTAAGTGCTGCAGCATGAAATGCGTAATCTACACCATGCATGGCGGCTGAAATACTGTTGTAATCCCGCACGTCACCAATAAAGAACTTAACCTTGTTATTTTTTAGTTCCTTACGCATGTCCTCCTGCTTTTTTTCATCACGCGAAAAAATGCGGATCTCACCAATATCAGTTTTTAGTAACCTTCTTAGCACAGCATTGCCAAATGAACCTGTACCACCTGTGATCAGCAAACATTTTCCTTCAAACATGTGAGTCAACTCCATCTAAGCATTTACGTGCCTGGTTATAATTTCATATGAGTGCGAAACAGTATAATAATTTTCCAGATACTGCCTTCCGTTTAGGCCCATCTGTTTACGAAGGTTAATGTCATTAGCTAAAACATCTACAAGATTTAAGAACTTAGTTAAGTCTCCACTTTCGGCCCACATTCCACAGCCAGCTTCGTGTAACATATCCTTAATGTCAGTATTAGTGTCAGTAGCGGCAAGCACAGGAATGGCTGCCTGCAGATAGTCGGTTACCCGGGATGGAAAATTTGGTATGGTAAAACGGGGATCAAGAAAAATCAGACCCACATCACAACATTTCAAGAGATCTTCATAATCAGCTTTGGGAAGCTGCTTCAATAGTTTTACATTGAGTTTTGCGTCGGTATTGATAAAGTTTTCTATTCGAGCGTACTCCGTACCGGAACCGATGATCAGAAAAAAAATGTTTTCACGTTCCTGAACATTTGCAAGCACTTGCAAGAGAAAACTTAGACCCTGCGGTTGCCCAAGATTGCCGCCATAGACAAAAACTACGGCTGAATCAGGTACGCCATACTTTTTTCGTATTCTCAAATGCCTGTTATTCAAGTCGCGAAGCGGCGCGGGCTTTATACTATTAGGGCAAACTTCTACTTTATTTTTCTCAATCTCTGGGTTGTTCTTAAGCAGATACTCTACGTTTGCTTTGGACATACAGCCTATGTAATCGGAAATCGCGTAAAGACTTTTTTCCTTTGTTCTAAAATATCTCCAGATTAAGCTACCTTTCTTCATCATACCGAGATCAATGGCGTTCTGAGGGAATATATCTTTTAACAGCAAATATGTCTTACAATTGCTTCGTTTTTTCACGAACTTAACTACACGTTCAAATGTAATCGGCGGTGTTGCATAAAGTAAGAGGTCAAAGTCTTCATGTTTCAAATGTTGTTTAATGGCTCTAATAAACTGGTTTTCAAGGAGAAGCGTAGCTATGCCTTTTTCAATAATATTGGTTTTGGTTACATTACCGGTCTTGACACGTAAAACATTAATGCCGTTCTCGTATTTAATTTCTGTAGGCAAGCAATACCGACGTTCACGCGAACAAACAACGTAAACGTTATTATTTCGTTCTTTGAACTCCTGCACTAAGTCGGTATATATGTTTCGCTCATCTTTGCCTTCAGGATAAGCAACAGTCAAAAAAAGTACTTTCACTTTTTACCACCAATCTTCAGAAAATTGTTCTGTTTACAGAAAAAAACAGCCTGTTTCAGGGATAGAGTACCCCGCGAACCTTCACAACACTAGCGTTATCCCCTTACGCTGTTAAGCTGCAGTTTAGCGCACGCCCAAGTGAAGGCTCTCTCTAATTCTTCGGCCTTGAGCAAGGCAACAGAGATTAGGTAGACCGCCCCGCCAAGGACGATGAGGCCTCCTGTCTGCAACAGCTGTTGGCTGAGAATGTCTGGGTCAAACAACGGCGCCGTGTAGCTGTAAGCTGTAGCCACTACCACCCCCATGACAACCGAGGAAACAACAGTTTTGGTGGCGGCGCGCAGGATCCGCCTGCCGTCAAGATGCCCCAAGAGGCGGCGCAGGTAGTAAGCCTTCAGGAAGCAGTTGACCATTGTAGCGATGGATGTGGCTAGAGCCAAGCCGCCGTGGGCTAGGTAGCGCACCAGGATAATGTTAAGGACAATGTTTACGCCGACAGCCCAAATTCCCAGCTTAACCGGGGTGGCAGTGTCCTGCAGGG
Organism: Clostridium sp.; assembly: GCA_018335695.1. Taxonomy (GTDB): domain Bacteria; phylum Bacillota; class Dethiobacteria; order Dethiobacterales; family Dethiobacteraceae; genus GPS1B09. The sequence goes on along the minus strand of JAGXRV010000033.1, from coordinate 9,218 downwards.
CGAAGTATACCTGCACCAGTAAGGCTAAAGCAGCGTGGGCGAAGATACCTAAGGAATAATAGAGCAAGGCAGATGCAGTCATGCTGGTAGCTTGGTGATCAAAAGCGCCTCGCTCAAAGAGTAAACGCACAATAGGTTCAGATAAGACCATCAATCCTACAGAAAGAGGAAAAATAATAAACCAGAGCAGACGCAACCCTTCGGAAAAGGTGCGGCGCAAATCGTCAGTTCGCTGGCCCACCGCCTGCTCCGACAGAAACGGGTAGGCGGCGGTGGCGGCAGCTCCGGCGAAGATGCCCAGTGGCAGCTGCATTACCCGCACGGCAAAATTAAGGGCGGAGATGCTGCCTTCCGCCAAGCCGGAGGCCAAAACGCGATCAACTAGAAGGTTAACTTGGCCTGCAGCGGAACCGATAATAAAGGGAAGGATGAGCAGGCCAATTTTTTTTACCCCGGGGTGTCTTAAGCCTATTAAAGTCGGCCGATAGCCTTTTTTTAGGGCTAAAGGTATAACTAAAGCCAGAAAATGGGCGACTGCTCCGATCAACAACCCTACAGCCAGCCCGCTGATGCCAATCAGGCTGCCAAGAAACAAGGCGCCGCCAATCATACCAAAATTATATAACAAACCGGCAAAAGCGGGATAGATAAAATGTCTGTAAGCGTTTAGTAAAGCGGCTACCAACCCTACCAGTCCGATTAAGATGATTGCGGGAGCAAGTAAGCGCGAGAGCTGCACAGCAAGCGCCTTGGTCTCCGGCGCCAAACCTGGGCCGAGCGAAGGGACAATAACCGGCGCCGCGAAGACAAAAAGCACGGCGGCGGCAACTAAGGCGACGGCTGTCAGATTGATGACAGTGCTGGCAATAGTCCATGCTTCCTCTTCTCCCTTTTTCATGCGTGCTTCGGTAAAGACAGGAACTAAAGCTACAGCAACAGTGCCAGCGACCATTCCGGAGAGAACCATGGGGACGATAGAGGCCACTAAGAAGGCGTCGGTTTGGGCAGTAGCACCGAATCGGTAGGCAATGACCGTTTCCCGGACAAAACCGAGAATACGGCTTAACACCGTGCCTGCGACAATTAAAAATGCCGCCTCGCCCATTCCCTGCCGATTGATTTTCAACGACTTCCCTCCCTAGCCATTGTGCTTCGCCTCCAAATGTCCATTCAAACAAAACTACCTGAATTTGTTCACTATGCAATCCATTTGGATATTCCTTTTTCAGATATGGATAATATCGAGTTACAGGAAGTAATCAGTTTTCTTGCCAAGGAGCCTGCTCAGAACTCGCCGCCAAAAATTGCTTTCCTGAACTAAAGGAAATGGGTGTTCATATGATGTGAAATCTTCGGTTCCCGCCAACAAGGCTGCCGGATTATTGATGGTCAGCGCCAAAACGGCTTCCTGACCGGCCAGTTTTTCCAGTTGCGGCATAACAACAGGCCAAAGAGGCGGGCGCTTGCGAAGACAATGGGCATCACTTCCCAGAAAATGTGCCATACCCTGACGGACTAGGTCGGTAGCAAATTTTTGCACCCTCGTGCCGAATTCCCCTACTAGGCTGCCGGCATTAACCTGAACCAAAGCTCCCCGCTCGACTAGGGTGATTAATATTTCGGGCTTATCCCGTAGCCTGGCATTCCGCTCTGGATGGGCTAAGATTGGGGTAATACCGTCTAGCATCAGGGAAAAAATTACGTTTTCTGTACAGGAGGGAATCTCCTCCAAAGGAAGTTCCACTAAGAGATAGCGCCCGGCATTATTTAAGGTAAGGACAGCCTGGGCAGCCACTAACTGCGGAAGCTCTGGAACGAGGTAAGCTTCTGCCCCTGGGTAAACGGTCAATGGCAATCCCGCTGAACGGAGCTTGTCTGACAGCTCGGCAGCCAGTTCCAAGACGTGCCCGGTATCAGGGTAGCCACCCGGATGAAAGTGAGGTGTGGCTACTACCCCGGTTACGCCCTGGCTTACCAGCTGTCGACAAAGTTCAATGGCTGCCGCCCAGGTGGCAGGCCCATCATCCACACCTGGCAGGATATGGGCGTGAAGATCAATCATCAGTGCCGCTCTTTTCCGAGTAGTAATAATAGTAGTAATAGTCTTGCGCTTTACGGCGCACACCGTTTAATACACATCCTATCAGGCGGGCTCCTGAATTTTGGATTATGGCTTTAGCCTGCTTCAGCATGTCGATACGTGTTTGTCCTGCTTCGATAACCAACAATATCCCGTCTACCAAGGGGGCCAAAAGAGCGGCATCAGTAACGGCTATCAGGGGTGGGCCGTCAAAAATTACGACTTCGTGTTTGTTTTTTAGCTCCTCTATTGTAAGCTGCATGGTCTGAGAGCCTAGCAGCTCTGCTGGATTTGGAGGGATCGGACCGCTGGTAATCAACCCTAGTTGCGGAACCATGGTTTTCTTTATCTGGCTGGCGCAGTCTCCCCCATGAGCTAAGAGAGAGGTGACCCCTCCTGCGTTGCGCATTTCAAAGAGGCGATGTTGGACGGGCTTTCTTAGATCGCAGTCGACAAGGAGAGTTTTTTTCCCTCCTTGGGCCATTACTATCGCTAGGTTAGCTGCCGTATAGGACTTACCCTCTCCAGGTCCGGCGCTGGTAATTAAAAGGGTCTTAATGGGGCAATCCACTGCTGCATAATGGATGTTGGTTCTCAGCGTCCGGTAAGCCTCGCTTACTGGCGACTTGGGCTGGCGACAGGCTATGGGTTTTAAGATGCTTCGCGTCACTAACTCTCCCCCCTATTCCTTGGTAGCAGAAGTTTCTCCGCGTCCCGCTGCAAAAGTCTGGTAACCGATGGCTCCGGAAGCAGAGTCACCGAGCTTGGAAAGCAAATCTTTTTTGCCGGTACCGCTACGATCACGTAGATCATGCAAAGGGATGGTTCCCAGTACAGGAATGGCCAAGTGCCGTTCGACATCTTCCGGCGTCTTGATGGAGTTGTCCAAGAAGTCTAACAAGAAGGCAAGCAGAACTGAAAGCATCAACCCCAATACAAAGGCGATAGCAACGTTTAACATCTTTCTCGGCCTGATAGGATCAGTTGGAACAACAGCCCTGGCTACTACCATTAAACTGGCATCACCGATATTGATTGACCTAATCACTTGGGTACGAGTAATATTATCGGCTAAGACGCTATAGGTGGCATTAAGCCGGTCTACAGAAGCTTGCATTTGGTCTCTTGTAGCCCGTTTGCCGGCAATTTCCGCCTGCAGACCGGCAATTTCTTTTTCCAGGTCAGCAATAGTAGCTGTCGTAGCAACCGTTTGAGCCTGCAGCTCTGCGATTCTGACCTCTCTTGCGAACAATTCCTGAGTTATCCGGTCATAGGCCGGGTTAAGCTGCTCTGAAATCTGTACAGCGGTAGCGCCCTGCTCAGGAGCACTCCCATCTTGAGGCTGTTCTAGCTTAGTCGTAATTGTGATTAAAGGCGGAGTTTCGGCTAAACGCGCTGTCAGGCGACTTTTACCAGCCTGTTCTTGCTGCAGGGTAACCTCAGCTGCCGCAAGCTGAGAGCGGAAATTGCTCAGATCATTAAGCCTATTGGTCATTTGCTCCGCAAGGTATTCTACGCTGCGGGGCTGGGCGTCAAACTTGCGCAGATTTTCTGTTGCTGCAGCCAACTCTTTGTCGGTGCTTTCTAATTGACTTTTTAATAACTGCATCGATTTGCCTAGCTGCTCTTGATTATTCTCATTAATAAATACCATGAATTCTTCACTGATAGCATTGGCCAAACCGGCTGCCAATTGAGGGTCGGTGTTGAGGGTTTGAACTTCAATTAAGTTGGTATCCCTGACGGCTTTTGCGGTAACCATGCCTGACAATCCCGTAGGAGTATAGAGTGCCTGATCCAAATTCAACCGCTTAATTACCCGTTGGAAGACCTCCTGATTTTTCAATTGGTTGACGTATGTATTAATAGTCATTTGAGGAAGACGGGAAATCGTGCCGACCACATCGTCTAGAGTTTGGGTTTCCCTAGTAGTTGTCGGCCTTTGCTCGCCCCGGATTACCTGGATGATGGCGTTAGCCTCGTAGACGGGCGGCAAGACAAACCAACTTAAAATTATTGCAGTTGCAACAGTTATCACAGTAATCAACAAAATTAAGAACTTCCACTTACCTAGAACGCGCAGGTATTCTTTTAAATCAATGGTAATTTCTTCGTTCAAGAGTTTTTCCTCCTTGAGTCTCTCCGGATAAGAGTTTTAGTTTAAAATTGGCACCTGCATTATTTCTTCAAAAACAGTATCAGCCTCCTGGAAGTAAGCCCTAACCCTGGTTAAACGCTCTTCTGCCTCTGCATGGTTATTGCTACGAGCCGCCGTAAGTGCCAGCCAGAGAGAGGATTCAGCGGCCAGCTCTTGCTGTTTTTCTGCTGTTTTTAGCAGCAGCTCAGCCGTAGAATGATCTCCTAGAAAAAAGGCCGCCTGCCCAGCACTTAAGGAAATAAGTGGTGTAACCTCTAATTTTCTGTGCCGCTGGCTACTTTGGGAGACTGGAATCTCCCTGGCAACGGATTCAACCTGAGCCGGCAGTTGTACCACCCGCTCGAGGTAAGTCTTGGCCATGGGGTATTCCCGCCTGACCAGATAGTGCTTGGCAACTGTCATGGCCGTACGCCCGTAAAACTCATAGGCACTCACATCCAAGGGGTTGATGGTCAACAAGGCATGAGCTTCAGCCACAGCCTGGTCAGGATACCCAAGCAACAGGTAGACAAGCGAGGCAGTACTGCGGACTCGAGGATTAAATGGTTCCAGCAGAACCGCCGCATCAACATGTTCTTTGGCTTTCTGCAAGGCAACAGGGTCACTATCAGCGAGTCCCACAACTGCCGTCACCTGAGCAAGGTCAGCAAGGTAAGTGGCGGTAAAAGGATCCAACTGATGAGCCTTTATCATCAACTGCCGGGCTTCCAGGTGTTGATGAGCATTGATGGCTCTGGCTCCCTCCGCCCCCAGGACGCCAGCCTGATAGAACCGCCAGGCCGGCACCCACAGAGCGATAGTTAATATTAGGCCGAGGCTCAACTGCACCCAAGGATTGCCGGAAATAGCTTGTTTGTTTGGCTTGGCAGACAGTTCGTCAATTTTCGCAGACTTTTTAAGCCTATGCGAGTACTGCGCGGCAGGCAATTTATAACCTACGAGACTCCCGCGAGTGATTCCGGCGAGAGTCCACACTAAGATGGCCAGTGCCGGAAGCGATAAGTTGAAATCTATGGCACTGTGGCCTACCAAAGCTAGGGCGGCCACTCCGCTCCCCCAAGCTAAAGGATAGCTTGATCCGGCATGATTACGTGCTGCCCGCCAGAGAATATAGGCCAATACCAGCCAGAAACCCGTGAAAAGCAGAAATCCGATAGTTCCTGTCTCCACCCAGGTCTGCAAAAATGCGCTGTGAACTTCGGTGGTAAAATAAATACTTTCTTTATACCGATGATAGAGGGCGTTCCAAGCACCTCCGCCGGCACCTAACAGGGGATGGTTCCTGACAATCTCTAAGGCATCTCGAAAGAAGACAAACCTGCTCACTGCACTGGGGTCTTCCATACTAATGGTACCGGCTCTGTCCAGGAGGGCAGCTGGCAGAAACTGTGCGCCTACTCGCGGTAACGCTCGGTCAGCATAGAACAAGTAGATCCCGACCACCGCAACAATGTATGTAATGCCACCATAGGTGAGGAGCGCACGGAATGGCTGTTGAAGCTCTTGTCTAGCAAGTAGGCGGTCGCCTACGGATACGAGCAACTGAGCCGCCGTCATAACTCCACAGGCAACTAACAGGATTTCAACAGCACCGGTTCCGTTTCCTGCCAGCACTCTAGGCAGGAAAAAGCGTGCCGTCAGCATCGCCAGTCCCAAATTTAAAAAGAACAGGTAACAACCCCGCCATGAATGACCCCTCAGACCGACAAGCCAAACTGCTACCGCCAGGGGATAAACAATCCATCCTCCCCTAGACTGGCTAAGAAGCAATACGACTAGCATGAGCAGACTCCCTATAGCCAACAGGGTTTGGTGTAGAGGATTTCTGGCCCGGACCCACAGGGATAAACCAACTATCTGAGCAGCAACGATATATCCGGCCAAGGCATTCCTGTACTGCAATGTAGAATTGATGTGAGCGCCCGTCCAGGCCCCTGGAAAATTAAGATGACCGGTTGCCGATAAAAGGCCGACCAAGGCAACTCCAACAGCCCCGGCAAAGATTATGTGCAACAAGCGACTAATTGTGCGCTCATTTATGGCACTTCGGGAAACCATCAGGTAAACCAAAAAATAGTTCAGGTATTTTAATGCTTCGCCTACGGCTCCGCGTAAATTTACCGCCACACTTATTGAAGCAAAGTACGCCAAAAACAGTCCGAGTAGCAGCCAGTCAAGCGGGTGAGAAAAGATTAATGGGTCTCTCTTGGTTGCCCGATCCAAAAGAAAAACCAAGAAAACGGCAGCCGTTAACTGGTGAATAAATAAAAGTTCCGGGGCAAAAAATAAACCGCGCAAAAAAGGCGGTAAAAATAATAGCAAACTCAGACCAAATATTACTAAGGGATGCAAATTTATATTCAACAGAGGTCTACGGTCTAATCCAGGGACTGTCTTGACAGAATTTGCAGGCATGAAGTTCCTCCAGAGTTTCTATGTATGATTGTTCAATATGGTTATAGTTCTGCTTAACTAGGTAAATTTCCTCCTAATATGCAAAAAATTTCTAAAGAATCCTGTCAGTTTTCCTCACTATTTGGCGCACTAGATTGCCTATAACTGCATAAAGTACACCGTTGGCCGGCAAATTTCATCCGACCAACGGCGCAGAAGCTACAACACTATATAACTTACCCTTATAATTCTCCCAGACCAACCAACATTCGCCTCAGCATTACTGTTGCTTCCGCACGCGTACCGTTGGCAGCAGGTACAAGGGTGGCAGGAGTACGACCTTTAACAATGCCGGCCTTTATTGCTTCCGCAGTAACTCGTCTAGCCCATGGAGCGATGCTATCGGCATCACCAAACTGAGCTAACAGAGTGCTTGCCTCAGCATCGGTCAGGATAACAGGCTTACCTGCAATGCGCATAGCCCGGGCAACCATAGCCGCTATTTCCTGTCGGGTAATTCTTTGTCCCGGCCGGAAGGTGTTATCCTCAAAGCCAATCACTAAACCAACCCGTCTGGCAGTCTCAACATCCGCAGTGTACCATTTGTCAGCGGCCACATCGTTGAAAGTAGCCCGAGCCGGTCTTGCAGACTGAATACCCATCGAGCGCAACAATAGCACTGCAAATTCGGCCCTTGTAGTGACCCGGTCTGGTGCAAAGCGACTTTGATCCACCCCTCTGGCGACATGACGGGAGGCCATAATTTCAATGTCCCGCTGACCCCAGTGGGTTCCGATGTCGGCAAAGGTTCGGGGGTAAGCCATGACCGTGAACTTACTAAAGGCATTCAAGCCTGCAGATACCGTTCCGGTAGCTTGGTCTACCTTACCACCGCGAAATTTCCAGGCATTCACAGCATCATTCAGCCGATACATGCCTAAACTCCAAATAGGAGCTGTTCCTAGCCGGACGGCGTCAAAGGGAATAGCAACCCAGACACGTTGCGCAAAGTTCCTGATAGCAGAACTAACGCCTGCCGGATTAACTACCGACAAAGCAAACTCCAGCACTTGACCCGCAGGTACTGCCCCGACTGGTTTTGTAGCCAACAAGGTATTGGCCTGGTCTGCCGGAACGAGCTGCACAGCAAGTTCAAGCCGTGCACCAGCAACCATCTGGTTAGCAATCTCCGCAGATGCCAGCAAGCCGCTGGGGAATAGGAAATTGGCAAACTGGGTTTCGATGTTGACGCCTCTTTGCCCAGATGTAAGAAGATCTACGACGGCAGCTGGCAATTGCACCGAAAGCTGAGTCACTCCAGCCGTAACCGGAATACGAAGATAAGCAGCAGTGGCCTGGGGATCAGCCTGCAGCTGACGCTGAACAGCACTGCTGTCCGCAACTGCGGTAGCATTGCCGCCCACAACTATAGGCGTGACCACAATCGGCTGGCCGGGGATAACCGTCGGCGGCGGAGTAACTCCGACGCCTGGCACTCCTTCTGGCGGCGGTCCCTCAAAAGCAATGGAGACGCTCCTCAGCAAGATGTCGTTAAGCCAGATAGCCAATTGAAAAGGCGTCCGGTTAACAAACAGATTGCTGTAGACAATATTGTATACCAATTCATAGACGTTCGTAGCAACATTATATGTAGCTGCTGCCACGTCCGTAAAATAAGCTGTTTGGTAGACAGTTTCGCCTATGATCTGATACCATATTGGTTTAAACGCTGTTGGAGTGGCAGCCTGCAATTTAATTTCAAGTTGCTCGGCATTGTGGGGCAAAGTGACTTGTTTTTCTTGACTGCCGTTAACTTCTATTTTTATTTCGGAAGCATCAGCTTGAGCGGCTCCTGGTCCAGAAAACACCAAGGAGAAAAGGAGGGCCGCAAAAACAACCAGGCAGATATTTCCTGCGAATTGCCTGTTTCGGCGTATTGTCCTCATTTTTTCACCTCCTTTCCACAGTGGATTCAGAGTATAGTTAAAAACTATACGTGGAAATCATACCATAAATTCATTTATTTGCCAATCTGAAAGTTGACAACATTTTTGACAGCAATTTTGACAGCAACGACGATGAAACTAGATGAAAAATTCGTCCATAATTTTCCATTTTTAATGCAAAAAAAGCCCGTAAAAATGGGCTTTTTTTATGTAAGACGAAACCAGATGAAACTACATGAAACGAAAAAAGGATGACTGGGGGTCAAGAGGTCGCAGGTTCAAATCCTGTCGCTCCGACCAATAAAATCAAGGGTTCCGGGGTTTTGGAACCGCCGAAATTAGGTCAAAAAACTGTTTTTGACAACAGTTTTGACAGCAATTTATTTTGATTACTTATTTTAGCTCTCGACTTGGCCTTGCAATTTTGCAGGGTCTTTTTGCTTGATAAAGCTTTTAAACTTTCCCAAGTCAGAGGAGAAACGTTGACTGCAGTGTTATTCTAGAGAGAAATCAATAAGTACAAAAAAATTGCCTACTCGCATGAACAGAACAAACCTTTACATGTTTGATTACGTGTCAAGGGGACGGGTTTCTTGACACATTGCCACTTTTGTGTTAATTTGACAGCGAGGTGTTGTTT
>JAGXRV010000032.1 GCA_018335695.1 Clostridium sp. | reverse complement strand
CCCGGTAAACAGAACTGCCACCAACACCTGCACCCACTATTGCCACTTTTATTTTCGACAAGCAACTCATCTCCCCTCGGGAAACAGCTTCCGTAATTTTGTTTTTCTACCACCTTTTAGAATGTTCGTAAATTTTAGAAGAATACCTGCAGAACCGGCTAAGATTTTCTTTTTTCTAATCAAAAAATTAGAATTTTCATAATTTTAGAATAATTCCTGTCTGCTGCAACTACTTTTCTTTGTTGGTCAACGACAATCGTTATGCTATAATATTGCCATCACTCTTGCCAAAATTAAGGGAGGTTACAATGCAGGTTTTTGCACTGGTAGGGTCCAGCGGAACGGGCAAATCCCACCGAGCTTCTTATTTAGCCATTAAGCACCACATCCCCCTGATTGTTGACGACGGCCTGTTAATCCAAGGCAATGTTATTTTGGCAGGCAAGTCGGCCAAAAGAGAAACTACGAAGATCGGTGCCGTGAAATGTGCAATTTTCAAAGACGATGCCCATGCCGCTGAAGTCAGAGAAAAAATCGTCTCAGCTCGCGCTGATAAAATTCTGCTTATCGGCACATCGGTAAAAATGATATATACCATCGCCGAGCGCCTTCAATTGCCGGCTCCGGAAAAATTTATCAGGATTGAAGAAATTGCCTCCCCAAGAGCTATTTCCAGAGCGCTGGAATTGCGCAATCGGGAAAACAGGCATGTCATCCCACTCCCCACCTTTGCCATCAAGAAAGATTTCCCGGGCTATCTTCTTGATCCGTTGCGTTCTTTTTGGGGGAAAAGCCATAGGGAAGATCCTAAAAAAGTGGTGATAGATCGCTCAATAGTCAGACCCATCTACAGCTCTCTGGGGAATTTCTACATTGCTGAGCATGTAATCTCACAGATGGTTGCCCACGTTGCCGCAAAAATTCCCGGCATTGCCCGGGTAGTTAAAATTGAAGTCAACTCTAAACCTGAAGGCGCGTGGCTGCATATTGACGTAAATGTCTTTTATGGTCAAAATATCCCTGACGTCTTGCAGGAAGTTCAACAAACGGTGAAGGAAGAGATAGAGCATCTGACTGGTTTTAACTTGCCTAAACTACAAGTAACGGCACGACGCATTGAACTTCCTGAAAGCCAACAGCCTGAATCTAACCGCCAAAGCTAAAAAATAAGGGTTGCCCCCGGCAGCCCTTATTTATAGGTCATAGTGTTAAAATTTTTAATCTCCCTATTCAGCAAATCCTCTCTTCCCCCTCACCCTAGCCCTCTCCCCCAAAAGGTGGAGAGGGTATCAGAGCGCCTACCTCTTCCTTATCATCAATTCCCCTCTCCCCCTGGGAGAGGGTTAGGGTGAGGGCAGCAGTTTCCCAATCATCTCTCCCGCTCTTTCCACATCCTCCATACTGACATCATAGTGAGTAACAAAACGCACAGCACTGCGACCCATAGGTCCCGCAAGCACTCCTCTACGCTGAAGTTCCTCAAGGAAGAGAGCAAGCGGCATTTTTTCTAGTTCTATCAGCAAAATATTTGTTTCCGCAGCAGCAGGATTTACCTTCACTCCCGGAAACTGCGCGAGCATTAAAGCCAAACGACGCGCTTTTTGATGGTCAAGCAGCAGATGGGATGTGTCGGCCAAAGCAACTAAGCCGGCTGCCGCCAAAATGCCTGCTTGGCGCATCCCGCCACCTAACAGCTTACGATAGCGCCGCGCCTGAGCGATAAACTCTGCCGGCCCGACTAAGACAGAACCTACCGGCGCACCCAGCCCTTTTGAGAGACAAAACATCACCGAATCACAATATTGTGTCAGCTCCCTTACTTCGCATTGCAAAGCATAGGCAGCATTGAAAATCCGCGCGCCATCAAGATGCACCTTCAACCCAAATTTTCCGGCGAGACGGTAAACAGCCGCCATCCGCGCCACGTCCATCACAGTGCCGCCGGCCCGGTTCAAAGTGTTTTCCAAGCAAATAAGCCTCGTCCGAGGCAAATAGCTTAACGGCTCCCTGATATGATCAGACAAACTGCTGATGCCCATCTCACTATGCAGATTCAGCAAAGGATAAAGTTGCACGCCTGAAAGCTGTCCGGCCGCAGCCATCTCATAATGGAAAATATGTGCGGAAGCATCGCAAATTACTTCTTCACCTCGGCTGCAATGAGTCATTATCGCCAACTGATTTCCCATGCTGCCTGTAGGCACAAACAATGCCGCCTCTTTTCCCATAATTTCAGCGGCGACTGCTTCCAATCGGTTTACCGTAACGTCTTCGCCGTAGACATCATCGCCCACTTCCGCTGACATCATCGCTTGTCTCATTGCCAAAGTTGGTTTTGTTACCGTATCACTGCGCAAATCAATTATTTTCAACTTATTTCCTCCTGCCGCACCTCATCGTCAATGCCGGTAGACGCTTCTTTTTTGACGGCTATGACCGGCAATCAATCACCCGTTTTTCCGTAATAACCAACTCTACCCGGCGATCCCAAGCTGCAACCGGCACCGCAGGCAGAATTTGCACTTCAAACGTTACTGCCACAAGCGGCACACCTTCACGCAGTTGCGCAAAAAAGCGATCGTAATAACCGCCGCCGTAGCCCAGACGATTGCCTCTCTCATCAAAAGCTACACCCGGCACAACCACAAAATCAACTTCCGACGGCGCCACCGGACGCAACTTCTCCGCCTTCGGTTCGGGAATACCCCAAAGACCCGGCGCGAGGTCATCAGTCACATCTAAGACTTCAGATAAAATCAGTCTTCTTTCTTTAGGCAATGTCTTTGGCGCAACCACACGCTTGGCATGAGCCAAAGTCTGTGGCACCATCTGCAGTGTCATTACTTCCTTGCCAAAGTTAAGAAAATACATAATCGTTCCGGCGGCAATGTATTCCGGCAGCGCAAACATTTTTTTGGCAATTTCCGCGCTATATTTCTCAACCTCTTGCCGGCTTAACCGGTCCCGCCGAGAGAGCACCTCATGTCTAAGCGTCTTTTTCTCCTCCATAATGCCTCCTATAGCCTAATCAGTTCGTACCGTCGGCTCCCCATTCCCAGTTTTTCCGCATGACGCAGTTGCGCTTCGTGGTCAGTCTCAGGGTAAACCCCTTTAAACTTATCTTCACCGGGTGCCAAGTTGGCCGTCAGTCGGGTATTCTGCAAACCCGTCTGATTGTTAATCAAATCGATGGCCGCCTGCTCAATTGCCACCGGATCGGTCGCAGCAAGAATTCCCACATCATTGACGATATAAGCATCGCTCCAGCTATTGCAATCACAGTCCGGCGTCACATTCAACACAAAATTGAAGAACCCTACTTTACCAATTTTATCTTTGATTGCCCCCCAAGCATATTCTGCCATGCGCTCCTGCACATCAACCGTTTCACTTTTCCACTGAATTTTTATTGCCTTGGTGGGGCAAACCACAGTACATTCACCGCAGCCGATACACTTAAGCTGGTCAATTTCAGCCGCACTCTCGCTGATAAAAATCGCGTCGGCAGGACACCATTTTAGGCAAGTTCTGCAGACGTTGCAAACATCTGCAGCTACTTTAGGCTTAATTGATGAATGCATCATCTGTTTACCGCCACGGTTTCCGCAGCCCATGCCGAGATTTTTAATTGTTCCGCCAAAGCCGGTGATAATGTGACCTTTAGTATGCGACATGACAATCATCCCGGCGGCGTTAGCAATGTCACTGCCGATTTTAACAGACTGAAAATGGCTGCCGTTTATCGGCACATCAACAAAATTTTTACCAAAAAGTCCATCGGCGATAATTATCGGAGCATTGACCGTAGCATAGGAAAAACCGTTCTCAATAGCTGTCTGAATGTGGTCGACACTGTTTGCGCGCGAACCAACGTAGAGCGTGTTAGTATCGGTCAGAAAAGGTTTGCCGCCCGCCTCTTTTACCCTGTCGACTACCTGACGGACAAAAACGGGATGAATATATGCGGTACCTCCCTTTTCGCCAAAATGCAGCTTCAACGCAATTAGCTCATCCTTTGCCACCAGTCGTCCAAACCCGGCCGCAATAAAAAGCCTGCTTACTTTTTGCGGCAAGCTTTCATGCCTCGCATTGGCACGAACATCGGCAAAATACACTTTGCTTGGCAAAAAAATCCCCTCCAAAATCTGCGCTTTGCCCGGAACGGCTTAATAGGCGCGGGCGAAATAGACCAGTTTGCTTGATTCACTGCCGCAGTGCAGACACTTGCCGGGGGAAGTCTCCATGTTAAATGGGATGCAGCGAATAGTAGCCTTAGTCTCTTCTTTAACTGCCAACTCGCAGGCGCTGTCACCGCACCAACGCGAGAGGACAAAGCCGCGCTTCTCTTCGATGATTTGCTTAAACTCCGCATAATCATCAGTGCGTCGCGTGTTATCATCCCGCGATTTTTTCGCTTTTTCAAACATATTGGCTTGAATTTCCGCCAACAACGCAGGGACTCTCGTCTTTAAGTCTCCCAGACTGACAGTCTCTTTATCTCCCGTATCACGGCGGGCAAGCAGTGCTTGTCCCGCTTCCAAATCCCTCGGACCTACTTCAATGCGCAGCGGAACTCCCTTCATTTCCCATTCATTAAACTTCCACCCCGGAGAATACTCTTCCCGGTCATCCATCTCAATGCGAATTCCCGTTGTTCTCAGCTCCTCGAAGAGAATAGCTGTCTTAGCCAATACTTCTTCGCGCACTTTTTTAGGAGCAATCGGCACCAAAACAACTTGCGTAGGCGCCACCTTCGGCGGCAAAACAAGACCACGGTCGTCGCCGTGTACCATTATAATCGCACCAATCAGTCTGGTTGAGACACCCCAGGATGTCTGCCAGACAAATTTTAATTCCCCATCCCGATCAAGATAAGTAATCTCAAACACTTTAGCAAAATGAGTCCCCAAGTTATGCGAAGTGCCTGCCTGCAGGGCTTTCCCGTCGCTCATCAGCGCTTCGATTGAGTATGTGCGCAGCGCTCCCGCAAACTTCTCATTTTCAGTTTTGCGGCCGACAAACAAAGGGATGGCCAAATCATTTTCCACAAAATCGCGGTAAACTTCCAGCATCTTCAGCGTTTCTTCTTCCGCTTCCTCTTCATTGCGATGGGCGGTATGCCCTTCCTGCCAAAGAAATTCCGATGTGCGCAAAAAAGGCCGCGTTACCTTTTCCCAACGCACCACGTTGCACCATTGGTTAATCAGCACCGGCAGATCACGGTAAGACTGAATCCATTTGCTGTACATTTCACAAATTATCGTCTCAGATGTGGGACGCACCACTAAGCGCTCCGCCAGTTTTTCGTTCCCCCCATGAGTGACCCAAGCCACTTCCGGCGCAAAACCTTCAACATGGTCAGTTTCTTTTTGCAGCAAACTCTCCGGAATAAATAGGGGGAAATAAGCATTTCTATGACCTGTCTCCTTAATGCGCCTATCCAATCTTTGCTGCATATTTTCCCATAGAGTAAACCCGTATGGACGAATCACCATACAACCTTTTACCGGGGAATAATCCATCATCTGAGCTTTTAAAACCACATCTAGATACCACTGCGAATAATCTTCTGACTGTGGCGTGATTTCCTTAACAAACGCTTTATCCTGCTTTGACATCGCTTTCTTCCTCCCTGCGTCGGGAAAGATTACTCCCAACCTGCTCCATATCTGAAGGGATTATATCATACAGGCGCAGGTAGGGTCAATTTAGCATACCGGCGCTCTCTCCTTTGATTTTCAGGAATAAATCAGGAATAAAAAAGAAGCGACTGGAAAATTCGCTCCTTTTTGAGATACACATGCCGAAAATAATTATTCTGCTTTCCTCTCGCTTAGCAGCTTCTTAAACAATCCATCCCTGCAAAGCGAGTTAATATCTTTAAAACATTCAAAAGGAAAATAAGGCGTGCCTTCCTGACGGCAATGTTCGGCCAATACACCCTTAGCAAACAACACATCGGCAAAACTGCTGACACATTTGTCGGAGTGTCCGTCACCTATGTAAACAATCTGCGAACCGCTTGCTTTCACTTTTTTGGCATAATTCATTTTGCAGTTTCCGCATGCTCCACAGTGCTTGCTGCTGTAAGGGAAATCGGCGTGCAGACTACAGTCCACCACGCGCAGATTGTTGGCAAGATAAGGCAGATCGAGCTTAAACTTGCGAAACATCAGCTCAATATAGAAATCAAAACCGTCACTAAGGACTGTCACCGCTATGCCAGCCTCGCGGCACAAATCCACAAAATCAGGAAATGCCGGATCAACATGAAAACCGTTCTCCACAAAACGGGTTAAAGTTTCTGCAGACACACGGGTTAAGGCAAAAATATCGATTAGCGCCTCCCGAGAGCCTTTTTCTCCCCGTTGGTAAGCATTTTCCACTTCTTCCCAGCCGGAACCGGCAAAAGTTTCAATAATTTTAAAACCAATATCCTCGTTAGTAATCGTGCCGTCAAAATCACACAGCACTTCCAGCTTTACAGGAACCTTCATTTTGCAGCCTCGTCATTCTTCTGTTTCGCGATTTTATCTGTATTACTCGTCTTGGAGACCATGCCGAACAGTCTGAAGCAGTTGAATTGCTTTCGGCACCAGTTCTCTGGGCACTTTGACAATCACTTCATTTTCGGCACCTTCGTCTAAGCCACTTGATGCCAGGGCTTCCCTGGTTAGCGCCACCGGAACTTTGGACGCTTCCAGCAACCCCCTCACAATTTCAGCCTCGTCAATCGTTGCCGCAATAAAGATAGAAACCCAGCCATCAATCCCTTGGTGTTTCATCAGCCGCCTCCTTCCGAGAAGTAGCTTTCCCCTATCTCTGGAATTTAAGCAGATGCATTAAGCAAAGAACTACTTTTTCTTGCTAAAAAGTCCGGTAAGCATAGTTTTGCCCGCACTCAACCCGAAACCGAGCAAAGAACGGTTTTTCTCAAAAATTTCTTCCAGTGCCTGTAAAAGCACATCAAGCTGCTCTTTTGTGACAATCAGCGGCGGCTCAAAACGGATTACATTCGGATTATTCAGAGTATAGGCAGTGATAATTTTATATTGGTTTAATAAAACGCCGGCAACCATCGCTCCCAAGTATTCCGCACTCAGCTTGTTGACTGCTCCAGCCACCTTTGCTAACACACCTTTAGCCGGCTGTTCAAATTCAATGCCTATGAGCAAGCCCTTCCCTCTGACGTCAGCGATGATTGGGTATTGTTTTTGCAGTGAACGCAGTCCGTCCATTAAGTAGTCGCCTAGCTCCGCAGCACGAGCAGCCAAGTCTTCTTCATGAATCACTTCCAATGTGGCTATGCCGGCAGCAGCCGCCCAAGTATTGCCGCCAAAAGTGGAAGTATGCAAGAGGCACTTTTCGATGCCGCCGTAAGCTTTATTCCAAATTTCCTGCGTGGTGATGACTGCGCCGATTGGCATAATCCCTCCGCCAAGCGATTTAGCAAGACAAAGAATATCCGGCTCCACATGATCATACTCCACCGCAAACATTTTGCCTGTCCGCCCCAGGCCGGTCTGAATTTCATCCACAATCAGCAGCGTACCATAGCGGCGACATAGTGTTTCTACCGCTTTCAGATAGCCCTGCTCGGGAACAATAATTCCCCCTTCGCCTTGAATCGGTTCCACGATAAAACCGGCCACATCGTTTGCTTTAAGCTGTTCTTCCAGTTCTCCCAAACCGCAAAATTTTACCATACTGCAATCAGGCAGCAATGGTTCAAAGCCTTTCTGATATTTTTCGCGTCCTGTAACAGACAGCGAACCTAACGTCTTACCGTGAAAACCACTCACACAAGAAATAATCCGCGTCCGCCCGGTGGCAATTCTTGCCAGCTTAATTGCCCCTTCAACCGCTTCTGCGCCACTGTTACAAAAGAAAGTATTGTTTAATTTCCCCGGTGTAATCTGTGCCAAATTATGGGCAAGCGCGCTGGCAGCCATCCCCATTGATGCCTGGAGGAGATTAGGCATATTTTTTACTTGCTCAAGTGCATCCAGAATACGAGGGTGATTATGCCCTAAATTCAGTGAGCCAAAACCGCCCAAAAAATCTAAGTAGCGATTACCCTCCGAATCCCAGACATAAACGCCTTCAGCCCTCACATAGAGCTTATCTAAGTCCAACAGGCCAAGCAGTGTACAAAGTCCGGGGTTCATATAATTTTTAAAATTCTCTCGTACCTGGCTGCGGCTTAAGCTCGCCAGTTCAGCTAGTTTGATTGGCTTTTCCATCTAGCCATCTCCTTTTATAAGGTTTACGCCTTAATTCAACGGCAAACAAAATATTCCTGCTTTGCCACTTGAACTATCTGTCTTTAACCTTTTTTCGGCAGGATTAAAGAGCTTACCATATAATCCTCGACTAGATGCTGGTGTAAGCGGCTGTTTACATCGTCCAAGCTTACTGATTGAAGTACGTCAAGATAGGTAAAAAAATTAATTTGACGGAAATGATACGCCAAAAAATTGTTGGCGATAAACTCTAAGGAATTAAAGCTTTTCAAAAACTCACCCATCGCTTTGCGGCGATAATGTTCAAACTGCGCTTCCGAAATGCCGTTTTTCTTAGCCTCTTTTATGCCCTCGGCAAGCCGTTCAGATAAACGGTCGGGATCAACCGTCTCACCGCCTATAATCGTATGGCCATAATCTTGTTCAGCCACATATCCGGCATCAAACTCGTCGTCAATCAGGCCTTCTTCATAAAGTTCGTTATAAAGTTTTGAACTCGAACCAAAAACAACGTCTAATACCAGGTTTGTAGCCAGTTCTTTCTTAAAGAGACGCTCCCCCTGATAACCTAAATCTCTCTCCTTAAAACCTAAATTCAGCAGCGGCTGCGACACCACCAGTTCCTGCCTGACGAAATCCTGACCAAGTTCAGTCGGTTCACTGGGATAAATTCGTTTAATTTCACCTAACTCTTTATAGTTCCGCTTGCTGATATTGGCTTCCACCTGCTCCAGCACACGCCCCGGATCCACATCTCCTACGACAAAAAGCGCCATGTTGCTCGGATGGTAAAATGTGCGGTAACACTTATAGAGAACATCTTTGTCAATTTGACGTATACTTTCCACCGTACCGGCAATATCGACACGAACGGGATGCTCCTTATACATCGCCGCCAGCAGGTTAAAAAAGATTCGCCACTGCGGATTATCTTCATACATCCTGATTTCCTGTTCAATAATCCCTTTTTCTTTTTCCACGCTTTCTGCGGTAAAGTAAGGCGTCTGCACAAAATCAAGCAAAAGCTCCAAACATTCTGTGAAGTAATCCGTGCAGGAAAAAAGGTATGCTGTATTGTTAAAATTGGTGAACGCGTTACTTGATGCACCTAACCTGGCAAAACGATCAAAGACGTTGCCGTCCTCATCTTCAAAGAGTTTGTGCTCCAAAAAATGGGCAACGCCATCCGGCACGCTTAACTCTTTATCTTCTCCTTCCACAATAAAGCGCGAGTCTATGGAACCGAAGTTGGCGGCATATGTAACATATTTTTTCACATAACCTTTTTTCGGCAAGACAAACACTTCCAGACCTGGCGCTATCTGACTCATATACACTTTTTCCTTTAAAAGTTGATTCTCAAGCAGTCGCAACATTATTTTGCTCCTCCCCTTTTTGTCAGGAAGTAGACTGTGTCCAAGCAGACATTAGCCGAAATCCGTGCCACATCATCACTAGTCACTGCAGCCAAGCGTTTTAAAAGCTCCGCAGTATTTTCTTCCCGTCCTGCCAGCATATCATCCAATACACGATTAATTACTGACCCTTGATTATCTTCCTCCATAAGAAATTGATTTCTCAGGCCACTTCTGGTGTTTTCTAAATCTTCCTTTGTAAAATCACCTCGAGTCATATCTGATAGCTGCTGATTAATAATTTCCAATGCCCTTTCATAATTATCCACTTCAATACCGGAAGAGATAAGCATTAAACCTTTATGTTTCTCCAGACGGGAATAGGCATAATAAGCTAAACTCGCTTTCTCCCGCACATTCTGAAATAGTTTAGAGTGAGGGAAGCTGCCAAGAATACCGTTGTAGACCAAAAGAGGAAAATAATCGTCGTCAGCGTAAGTCACTCCCGTTCTGTATCCCAGCACCAGTTTGCCCTGACTTACATCAAGTTCCTCTCTCACATATCGTACATCGCCTATCTCTCTTTTCACAGTCGTGGCGGCCACATTTTCTTCCTCGCCTCGCTCAAAGCCGAATATTTGCTGAACCAAGGATAAAACTGACGCTGTATCCAGATCGCCGCTGATATGTAAGTCAGCCGGACTTGCTTTTAGAAAATGACGGTAATAACTGTACAACGTCGGTCCGTCGATTGCTTTCAGCCGCTCCACGCTGCCGTATTTAAAAACGCCAAATGGTTCGTCCTTACACATATGCTGTAAACAACGCTCCACAGAATAGGCAATTTTATCATTAATCAAGCCTTTAATCAGCTTTTCATGTTGTTCTTTTTCCTGAGCGACATAATCTTCTTTGAAACTCTCCCCGACAAGCACAGGATTTGTCACCACATCCTTTAAAACTTCCAGCGCTTTCTTTAATAAGCTGCTTTCACCTGGCAGATATTGATCGTGGACTAAGTCAAGGGTGAAAGTCACCATCTGCCTTTCTCCTTTTTTAGTCACGCCTGTTATCAGTTCAGTTCCGTAAAGCTCTTCTAATCTGTGCGCAATAGCCATCCGGTTTGGATAATTTCCGCTGCCCCGCTGAAGCACTGAAGGCAGCAAAGAGCTTTCGGTCACATCATCCTCGCGCAAAGACCTGTGAAAGATAAGTTGCACCAAAATAGTTTTAAATTTAACAGTGGGATGAATGAAAAGATTAATTCCGTTTGCTAGGCGACTACGCATATACGTTGGCAAAATTTTTCCTCCTTCTGAAACTTTCAGTCAATCCAAAAAATGGACAACACACTATATTCCCATTCTAACCTCGAAATCCTGCTTAGATAAAGATATAAATAGACAATAACTTCTGCTTATTGACTATTTTGCCTGTTTTCTGGCATTTGTCCCACAATGCGACCGGCCAGGAGAATTATCGGCACACCCGCATAAAGCAAAGTCGTGGCAGCAGCTACCACCCCGGAATCATTAAACAAGAAAGCTGCCACACTGCCGACAATAATCCCCCAAAAACCAGCCGAAAGCTGGGGAAAGCGTTTTCGCATCTCATGCAGTATCCCATACGGGCGATAAAAGAGCACTGCAAGCATAATCAAAAAGGCCAAAAATGCTCGACTCCATAAAGAATAACGAAACAGTCTGCTGTTCATCTCCGCTTTGCGGAAGACTACATCTTGAATTACCTGCCAGCCGCCTTCCTGAAACAATCCCACAGTCCGTCCCAAGTGAGACTGGTCGGGTTGCGGAAGCCGCAGATTGATATATAAAGCACCGGCGCTTATTGCTGTTAAGAGAATTAGCGCAACGGCCGCACTAATCCAAGATGGACGAATCTGACAAAGCAACACAAGTGTCACAAAATACGCCGTCAAAGCCGTAACCATCCCTCCGAAATTAGCCCCGCCTGCCGGCGCCACAATCAGCAGCACCAGCCCCAGGAAAGTAACGACAGTTAACATGATAAACAAAGACTTGAATCGAGGCAGCAAACTAATCACGGCAGTAAAAGCTAAGACGCTGCTGCCGACCAACACACCCATATACTCATTTCCCAAACCATAATAACGCGCACCAGACACCGGATCATACCCCAAAACAGAGACTTTCATCAACTCTGCACCGCGCAACAAATCGACAACGATTAGCGCAGAAGTAGACAGCGCAAGTACTGCAAACTGAAACAACTGTCTTTTTACAAACCTTTTTATTAAAGCTACCGTTATTATTACCGTAAAACTTACCAGTATAAACCCTGCCTCCGGCGATAACAATTGCAGCGGCAAGATGAGCAATAAAGGCGGTACAGTTAAGAGGGCAAGCAGCAGTGACTCAAAGCGGCTAAAGGAGACAAAATGCGCAAACAGATTAATCAGTGCCCCCAAGACAATCACTATTTGCATAAAAACGTAGCCTCTCAATAAAGGAACCCGCAGTTGAAAAATCCTGCCGATCTGATTCTGCATCTCCAGCAGCGCGGACGGACCGCCGTATCCGCAGGCGCTTACAGGCATCCCCAGCATTGCCGGCGGTATTCTCAAACCTTGCTCGGCCAAGATAGTCGGCGCAATATCGGTAATGGCTGCAAGGCCCGGGCGTCGTGTCGTGTCGGAGGACAGCAGGGCTCCCGAAGGAAATTGACTGCCAATCGCCACCATGTAACCAAAGCGACCCCTTTCTGCCGCAGGAGAGAGCGGAGAAATAAGCAGCAGAAGATCGGCGGGTGACAGCTTGGCAAAAACCCTGTCCAAAAACCAGGAAAGGTCCAGGAAAATTTCTTGCTCTCTGGCTAATGCCGGTGCTGTTGCCATTAGCGGCCGGTATTCGTCCAGCCTGGAAAAATCGCCCCACTCCACCAGCACCACATCTGCTTTATTAAATACTTCCTGGAAGATACTCCACACTTTTTCCCGGTCAATCCGCCAACCAAAGGGAAAGGCATTATCTTTTTTCAAAGTCTGCCGGCTTACATCACCTAACGGCACCTGCCCTGAACCGTCAGCCAAAAACGTTACTGCTTCGCGGGAAACAAGCAACCCATCAGCATTGCCGATGACTGCGGCCACCATGCCATTTTGGCGCAGCATCTCCCCGAGCAGCCCCGGTTGTACCGGATGACGAAGTTCTTGATTAAGCCGATTAATTTCAGCCATTCCTAAGTGAAGAATTTTCCCTTCCGGGGCGATTGAGGTACGACGAAAGAAAGTCTCGCTTGCCGCTACCCCATTATTCTGCTCATCCGCCATATACGCCAGACGGGCGCTGTCGGCGCCGATTGCTCTTGAACCGGCCCCCATAGTCACATAAAGATGAATGGGAAGCTGACGAGCTGCGGTAGATATGTTTAGCAATCCGACAGAGCCGCGCGCAAACCATGGCGCCATGGACTTGTCTGCTGCTGCCTGCATCAGACTTGTACGGTTAATGGTGACAATCACCACTTTTCCGGGCTGCTGTGCGGCGACAGAACTTGACCAGCAGATGATAAGCGAAATTAGCACCAGAAAACAGCCTCGTTTTAAGCCGGCCACCTTCCTTCGAGGATGCGGGTATATACTTCTCGCGTCTTTGTAATCATTTCTGCCATCTCATATCTGGTTGCAAATATTTTCGCTTTTACCGTAATCTGTTGACACAATTGCCTATTCTGCAACAACAAGGTCATAGCCTGTGCCAAGGCCTGTGGATTCCCCGGCTGGACAAGCAGTCCGGTTTCACCGTCTTCAATCAATTCTTTTAAGCCTCCCGCAGCGCAAGCCACTACCGGACATCCCGCTGCCATTGCTTCCAACACGGTAATCCCCTGACCTTCGCTTAGCGACGGCTGGACAAAAAGTTGCAAACGCTGCAAGATTGCCGGGACATCCTGACGGAACCCGGCAAAAAATACTTTTTCTTCTATGCCTAGCTGAACACACAGTCGTTCAAGCGCCGGTCGAAGCGGCCCGTCGCCAACCACCAAGAACCTAAGCTCGGGTAAAATACTTGCCACTTCTTTAACCGCCAAGAGGAAGTGCTCAATTCCTTTCTGCGGAGCCAGTCGTGCCACTGTTCCTACTAACGGCATTTCTGCCGCAAACGGCAATTCCAAAGGTCTGGGAAGATCACTCTCGCCTAATGCAATACCATTTGGGATTATAACAATCCGCTCGGCAGGCACGCCAAAATCAGTGATAAGCAGCTTGGCCAGCCACTCAGAAACGGTGATATATCCATCCGCCCAAGCCGACAAGAGTCTTTCCGTCTTGCGGTAAACCAGCCTGCACTTTGCCGTTCCGCCATGAGCCAGATCACCGTGAATTGTGACTAAGCAAGGCACTTTACAATAGCGGGACACCGGTCGGGAAAGCAGCGCCATTTTAAAACCATGAGCATGAAGCAAGCCGTATTTCTGAGAGCGAAGCATTCGGCTAAGTTGTTTGGCGGACTGAATATCAAAATATGGGTGCAGCCTTCCCGACAGCGGCACTGCTATCACATCGCAGCCGGTATTTTCAAAGACGCTCACCTGTTCAGGCGGACATGCTACTGTAAAATGAAAGTCGCTTTGCAAATGCCGCAAAAGATTTAACACATGCGTTCTAATTCCGCCTTCGGCTGGACGCACAACTGTCAATATTCGCCGCTTATGCAAAAAAACATCGCTCCCCTCGCTTTACACTAGTATACCCCGCCTAATCACAGTGATTCCCGCTTAAATCCGTTTGACTTTCCAGCTTTGCAATGTTATCATTGTTTATGCATCTGTGCCCGTTGTGAAAGGGATATCACGCAGGCCTCCGAAGCCTGAAGTCGGGGTTCGAATCCCTGCGGGCACACCATTTTAAGAAAAAAAAGCGGCCTTAGCCGCTTTTTCTTTTTTCTTTCTTTATTGCAAAATTATATCAAAACACAGAGAGTCAGTCTATTGATCCCTCAGGGGTTACTTATTTAATCGATGTATGATTCCACTGCAAAAACCTGTTTTTCTGTTATTTGACCACAATATGTAGTAGTAAAGTCTTTATATAATTCCATATATGAACGAAATTGTAGATTCTTAGGCTTTCTGCAGTGGAATCAGATATACATCAGAGCAGCTTAGCCAATCGATATGTCTTATGCGAGATTTTATAAATGTTTATAGGCAGCCCGCGGCAAACAACGCATAACTTCTCTTTAAACAAAACAATAAGAGAGAGGCGTTGTCCCGCATGGGATGACGCCTCTCTCTTAATTGTGCGCCCAGCGGGCGCACGTTCTAGCAGGTGAAAGTCCTGAATCCGCCCGGTAGTGGGAAGGATATAGCCAAAATCAAGGTGGTCGTGGGTGACTGCGAATCTGAAGGAAGGTGGAGGCAAATCTCCGGTCTGACGAACAGAAACCTTATAAGGCTGTGGATGAGGGTAAGGCTGCAATACAAGTCAAAGCCCAATAGCTACACGGAATCGTTGGAAGAGAGTGAGATACCGGAATTTGGAGAATCTGGGAACCAGCCACTCCAATGCAGGTATCTTGGCGAACTCAAGAAAAGGCTACTGGCGAGAGCGTAAATCCTACAAACCGCCCTATCCAATCAAAGGTTAGAAAAGAGTGGGTTTCAGTTCTTACTACAAATCTGCTATGGCGTAAACTAGGGAACCGCCGTATAGGGAACCCTACGTACGGTGTGTGAGAGGTCGATAGGTGAACTAATCACCTACCTCCTACTCGATTCCGTACGGGGGTATGGTTCAATAAGTTACCCTATTGAAACGTAGCTTTCGGCGCATATCTTTTGTTTTTTATTTGAACCATGAGGTAATCTCCAAAAATAAAACGAGGGTGTTATCTTTCCAGATAGCGTCCTCGTTTTGTACAAAGGAGTATAAACTTTATTCCATATTCATTTGTGAAAGCTGATTTATTTGGTCACACTTGCCATAGATAACGGCAGTAACTTGGACTTTGCTGTTTTCTTCGTCAATCCAAAAATAAACAAGAAAATTTTTTACCGGCATTTTATGTATCCCTAAGCTTCGCCACGGCTCTTCCTCTGTCAATGCAACCCGATGAGGGAACTCCGACAGCGATGAGGTTGCATTTTCAATTTCGTCAAGCAAGCGTAAAGCGGCTTTGGGAGCCTTTAAATCAGAAGTAATGTATTTAACAATTGCTTGCAACTGTTCGTCTGCTTGAGTAGTGATTTTAACAAAATATACCTTGTCCCCCATAAATCATAATCCTCGTCTTAACTCTGAAAATACCTCAGAAACAGGACGGGATCGGTCTGCTTTTGCTTCGTCCAACCCCTTTTGCATAATTGTATTAAATGTCGCAGTGTCCATTTCATCAAGTGCGACGGGAGCGGCAGGGATCGACAAAGGAAACGGAATACTCTTCGTCATTACGATTTGCTTGTAGAGCATATTGATTACAACGGAAGCCGGAACTCCCAGCTTTGCCATGATTGATTCCGCTTTTTCTTTTATATCAGGTTCAACGCGAGCGAGAACATTTGCTGTTTTAATAGCCACAATAATTCCACCTTTCATTTTTCTTTATTATATTCTATTGTATAACTTTTAGCAATACATTATTCGAGTTTTCGTTAATTTGTTTTTCAAGGTTGCAACAGAAAGAGAAAGGCGCATCCCTTGCGGGACAACGCCTTTCTTTCGCTTTTCCGTATCGGTTTGGGGTATGGTTCAACAAGTTTCCCTATTAAACCGTGCCTTTAGCCGCTTTTTCTTATTGGGAAGTTATATCAAAACACAGAGAGTCAGTCTATTGATCCCTCAGGGGTTTAATGAGAGGCTGCGGTTGTCAGTCCTGCGGTTAATACTGCGATCAAAATTCCCCTCCCTTGGAGGGGTGGTGCGTAGCACCGGGGTGGTATCCACGGGTATCCACGAGAACCGTCCCTGCGGTCATTTTCCCTCTGTCCATTCTTTAAGAATATAATCAAGAATTTTTTCCTGGTCGGCAAGACTCAGCTCACTAAAACTCAGCCCAAGGACCAATTGATCCGCCTCCCCGGCTGAAACACGCACTACCTTAGTTCCTGCCTCCAAAATGTGATCGACTTCTTCAAGCGGAATCCAGATCTTTAACTCATCGCCCTTACTAATCGGCAGGGTAGTCAAAACACTCGCACCACTCCGGGAAAGATCCAGCAAACTAGACTGGTGCCAGATTTCCTCGCCCTCAGCAGCCTGTCTACACAAAGCTATATAAATTAACTTTGCTGTTCTCAGACGATAATCACTACGCTTTTCTGTCCTAGTGAGCGGAGCCTCCTGAACAAGTTGCAACAACCGTGCGGACTCGTCGTAGTTAATGATTTTAGCGCTAAAAGAATAGGAGGCATCATCAGGAACTACAAAAAGCACAGTCATTTGTCCCTGAGGCAGCAGTTTTGGCGCGTCATTGTCTCCGACCAACAGCTCCAGCAATATTGCCTCCTGCTTAACCTCCACAACCTTTGCCCTATACTCCTGCTCTGCGCCGGCGCAAAGCAGTCGAACCTGTTTGCCGATATAAAGCTTTTTATGTCTAAACGCCCCTCCGATTGTGATAGCCACGATCATCCTCCCAATCGAGTCAATACTCTTTTGTCGACACCCCAAAGCAGCATTGCCGATGTTGCCCCTTTAACTTCAGTAAACATGCCTTCTTTGTCTGCACGCTCATCTACATAACGGCGGATCATTTCTTCCGCAACTGCATCAATCTCCATACGCAATGCCAGCACATTTTTTATCTCTTCCACCGCATCTTCCACCGCTTGAGTATGTTCCCGCTCCCACCGCGCAAAATGCTGCGCAGGCCTATAACCCAATGCATACAGCAAATTGAGAGGAAAAAGAATGTCTAGTGAAATACTATAATATGGTTTAGCCTGAAACCGGTTCCAGATGTTTTCCACCGAAGGGTGATTCCGCGGACCGGCAAAACGACTTAAATATACATAGTGCTTCGCCGCCGCCATTGATTTCTGCAATGTATCCACATCACATACACCAGGTGTCATAGAAGCAAAAACCAAATCAAAATAATTATTCCAACCATATTCGGCTAATGAAAGCGTCACCCAATCAGCCTGTGCGGTAGTGACAAGCGCTCTGCAATCCGGCTTTGCCTGCAGCTTTTCCTCCAACATTTCCAACATTTTTGCTGCCGGATCCAACGCTACTACCTGATGTCCCCGCTCCGCAAAAGCTAAGGTAAATTTACCCGGCCCGCATCCCAAATCGAGAATGCGCAGTTGACGGTTTAAAATTCCGTAGGCATCCAGGAAAGCCA
The DNA here is from genome assembly GCA_018335695.1 of Clostridium sp. Taxonomy (GTDB): domain Bacteria; phylum Bacillota; class Dethiobacteria; order Dethiobacterales; family Dethiobacteraceae; genus GPS1B09. The sequence continues at coordinate 17,696 of JAGXRV010000032.1, read as the reverse complement.
GTGTTTCTTCCACCCTCATGTTGCCCGATTCGGTTTCAGCATTATTATCGTAGCTTTTTGCTCTACGGTTCCAAACATCCACAGTTTTTTTTGCTTGCGCACGAGCATGGTCAAGAGCCAACGCTTCTTCCCAGGCATTCTGCCAAAAACCGGCGTCAAACAGTAAGCTTACTTCCACCTTTATCCACCTCTAAAAACACTTCTGCATAACTTCGCATTTTTCCTCCAGCTTTACCTGGATTAAAAGCAAAATTTTCTTTACTCATGAACCCACCTACCACCCCGGTGCTACGCACCACCCCTCCAAGGGAGGGGAATTTTGGTCGCAGTGACAACCGCAGCCTCTCATTACGCCCCTAAGGGATCTGTAGACTAGAGCCTTGCCCAGAATGCGGAAGCGAGCGTTTCTCGTAAATACCACCCCTGTGCTACGCACCACCCCTCCAAGGGAGGGGAATTTTGTTCGCAGTGATAACCGCAGCCTTATCTGTTATGAAGATGTGTGAGCAAAGCAGCCGGGCAATGCTGCATCATCATAAAAGAAAACCGCAAAAAAAGAGATGCCTCAAATATAAACTTTGAGACACCATTTTGCTTGCTTATCCTATTCTTTTTATTTATGAAAACCGACCTGAGTCAGGCCGCATTTTTTCTGTTTCCATTAAAGGAAGAATACGTGATTTCCAATGACGACCGACACTTGCTGCTGACGAACCCATTGATTTGAGGTTTTGGCCGGATTAAAGAAACCGGTGGCGCCAAGGGAAGGGTCTCTGCCGTTAATAGCCTCCTGAACTGCTCTGCGGGCACTATCGTTTGCCGGAAGGTTAATGCGACCGTCAAGCACCGGGCTATATTGATAGAATCCATTTACTACCTGGAAGATTACTGCCGATAAAGTATTTGGAAAGAGTGGACTATCCACACGGTTTAAGACGCTGGCGGCGACTGCTACCTGTCCCTCAAAAGATTCTCCGGCTGCTTCCGCATGAACTAAACGGGCAAAGAGGTCGAGTTCCGCAGCAGAAAAATTCCTGCCTGCTCGGGAAGCTAACGGCTCCGCTGTCGGTGTCGCATCGCCTGCTCCTGCAGGAATCACCAACCGCTGCCCCACAATTATCATACTCGCATTAGCTATGCTGTTTTCAGCGGCAATTGCTGCCACAGTAGTATTATAATTTAACGCAATCCTCCACAGAGTTTCACCGGCCCGCACAGTATGTACGGTTTGCCGAGCATCCGCTTGAATTCTAACCGGCGACGCCGATTCGAAATCAGACTGTCCCGGAATAACAAGATGCTGTCCTATCAAGATACGGCTCTTATTGGAAATCTGGTTAGCCAGCGCTAAACTGGCCAAAGAAATCCCGTACCTCCGGGAAATTTGCCATAAGGTCTCCCCCCTCTGCACAACATGCGTTGCAGCAAAAGCTTGTCCGGCCAGCAAAAACACTAAAACAAAGGTTAAAATTATGGTTACATTCTTCTTCATGCAATACACCCCTTTCGCTTCCTCATTTTGAAATGTTATGTTAACTATCTCTAATTATAGCCGGCGAGAGCTTTAGCCGCAAACCCGCAGACGCCCCCCCTCGCTACAACTGTTAAAAAAGTTTAACAATATGTTAACTTACCTTCATATTCTATACTATTAGGAGGAGATGGGAAATTGTGCTGAAAAAAGTATAGCGGGAATTGGCTTCTGCCAACTCCCGCCGCTAAAATTCACCTTATTAACTTATTCACAAGTTTCATCATAAATTTCCTTGAACCTGTTGCTTTCACTCTTGAATGCTCTCAGTATCCGCGGATCAAAGTGCTGGGGCAATGTTCTGCCGTCTCCAACCGTGATAATTCGACAGGCATCATCATGGCTAAATGCTGGCTTATAAGGACGACGGCTGCGTAGGGCGTCATATTGATCAAGAATGTTAATAATCCGGCCTTCAAGAGGAATCTGTTCCCCTTTTAATCCGAAGGGATACCCGCTGCCATCCCAGCGCTCATGGTGGCTCAGGGCAATCCGCCTGCTCATGGATAAACGGGGAGACTCACCGATAATTTTCGCGCCAAAAATGGGATGCTTTTTAACCAGATCGAATTCCTCCGCAGATAACGTGCCGGGTTTTTGCAAGATATCCGGATGAATATGAACCTTTCCCACATCATGCATCTGAGCTGAATACTCAATTATCTTGCAGAACTTTTCCGACAACTGTAATGCCTCCGCCATAACCCTGCTGTATTTATTTAGACGGGACAGATGAGCTCCGGTCTCAGTGTCGTATGCCTCCGCCGTTCTGGCCAAGATACCTGTTAGATAAAGAAACGCCCCTTCTACCTCAACTGTCTGCCGGGACACCGAGTTTATCAGATTAGCCTCCACAGCCAGATGGCGCAAAACATTAAGCTCCATTTCAGATACTGAACCGCTGTAGTCCCAGGAAGCAATAATAATATTACCGCTTTTAACGATAACCAGATCTTTTAAGGCAATTCCGGCCTGCCGCAGGAATTGATAACCCACCAATTTCAATGCGACAAGGCCTGTCGCAGTCCAATAATTTGCCCCCTGGTTGGCCAATCGGCTTAAAAAACTGCGCACATCCTTATTTTCTATGTATTGCAGACGCTGTCCATTGGTGATAATCAAAACATGCTGTTCCAACATATCGAAGTATAAAATCCCTTTAGGAATCACGGAAGCATTGCAAACAGGAGTTAAAATTTTTGCGGAGAGAATTTCCATGATTTCTCCGGTACCCACAATCGAGGAATCCAAGTTTTTTATTGCCTGTTCCGCTGAATGGGTTAACTGCACCAATTGTTCTGTGGCGGAACGAAAACGGTCAGAGACAGCTTTGGCTTTCAGCAATGCCTGCACACGAGCCAGCACTTCTTTGCCTGAGAAAGGCTTATTAATAAAATCGTCGGCACCGGCTTCAATCCCTTTGATCCTTTCCTCTTTATCCTGCAGCGCGGAAATAAAAATTACCGGAATATTTTCAGTCTTTACAGATGTTTTCATGGCTTGGCACAACTGGTAGCCGTCCATCGCCGGCATCATCACATCAAGCAGAGCAAGATCAATTTCGGTTTGCGACAATATTTCCAGAGCCCCCTGGCCGCTCTGAGTCATGATCACGTTGTAGCCGCGGGGCTCCAGATGAGCTTGCAACAATAATAGATTTCTCTCCTCATCATCTACAACTAAAATAGATTTTCCTTTTACCTGCATAGTTCCACCCCCAAACAGGTTAATCGCCCGTCAATTAGCCTCTTGATTTTCTAACTCCCAGATGCTAGACTGCCCAACAGGAATTGTGAAATAAAAGGTTGTTCCTTCCCCTTCTTTGCTATCCAGCCAAATATTTCCGCCATGCAGCTCCACCATATACTTAGAGAGCGCCAAACCAAGACCGGCTCCCTGTTGTTGCCTCCCTTGCGCCGATGCTAACTGTGTAAATTCTTTAAACAAATTTTCCCTATCGGCCAGAGAAATCCCAATGCCTGTATCTGCAATCGCTACCTGTAAATATTCGCCCTGAACCGGTATTTTGCCGCCGGAATCGTTCCTTTTCTCCAAAGTAACATCAACCTTACCCCCTGAAGGCGTAAACTTAAGCGCATTTGTGAGCAAATTAATCAAAATCTGCTTAAATTTAAGAGGATCTGCCAAAACGCAATGCGGCAATGATTCCGAGATGTGCAAGTTTATGGCAATGCGCTTTTTATCGGCTGTTTCACTAACGATACTCAGCGCTTGCCTGACTAGCGCGTCCGGTTCTAAAAGTTCTGGTTCAAGCTCTATTTTGCCAGCTTCAATCTTTGCCAAATCTAATATACTGTTGCTTAAAGCCAACAAGTGATGCCCGCCGGCAGCAATATTACCAACATACTCCTTTTGTTTTGCTGTTAACGGGTCAGTCAAGGAATCAAGCAGCACTTCAGAAAAGCCGATAATAGAACTAAGAGGTGTGCGCAGCTCATGGCTAATCCTGGCAAGAAAACGGCCTTTAGCTTGATTGGCTTCCTCAAGATGTGAAAGAAGAAAGTGGAGCTCGCTTTGTTGGGCATGAAGTTCTTCTTTCTGCAGTTGCAATTCCTCGGATTGCTGCTGCAATTCTTCGTTTTGTTGCAATAATTGCTGCTCTGCTTCTTTTAACTTGCTCACATCTCTGGCAACACCAACTAAACCGGCAACCTGACCTTGGTCATTGAAAACGGGAGTTTTTACGGTCATTGCAAGAAGCTGGCGCTCGTTTGCTCCGGTAACAATCTGGTCATTAACGACAATCATTTTTCTTTCTTTAATTACAGTTTGATCATCCTCCCTATCCCGGTTAGCCTCCCAGGCAGGGAAAAGAGCAGTATCTGTCAGGCCTATAATTTCATCCTGAGACTTATTTAGAAAATCGGCAAAAGCTTTGTTTACCATTAGATACGTTCCGGCAGCGTCCTTATAAAAGATCAAGTCAAGGACGGTATCCATCATTATTTGTCTTAAACTGCGCTGTTCTTCCAGCAGCGCTCTTGTCTTTTGCGCGGCAAGTACATCTGCAACCTTATCTAAAGCATGCTCTAAGGAACGCAACATGTCCTCCGGCAGAGCCTGCTGATAAGCCAGTTCCATCACACCAAGCTCCATACCGTCTTTAAACAGCGGGATAGCGACTATTTCCCAAGGTGAAAATTCTCCGAAACCGGAAACCAACTTTTGCCTGGCGGTGCATTCCTGCTGCTGCGAGCGAACTGTTCTCTTTTCAGCCAGCGCCATGCCGGGAATACCTTCATTCAGTTGAAAGGCCGGCGGTTCACCTTTCACCGCCTTCTTTGCAAAGGAGCGCAGCGTGCCATCGGCGTAAAGATATAAAATTCCCCCCCAGGCTCCGCTGATATCTGTCAGTAAAGCTAATAGCTTTGTCGCAAACATTTCTTGGTTGCTAAACGGTTGGTTCAAAAATAGCAGAACTTCACGAAATCCTTCTTCAAGAGTCGTTTTCCGTTTTAAGCGTTCGTTTAAAGCACGCTCTTTCTCTATCATGACAGATTGGCGATAAATAATCAGAATGATAAATGCCAGGATTAACGCGCCGGCGATGAGCAAGATATAGAGCATCCTATCTACAGGAGCAAAGGCAGTCCTTGTCGGCTCCTGGGCAATCAACCCCAATTGCCCTCCTCCGCTTCCCATCCAGGAAGACAATCTTTCTTCATTATTTATTGGATCAAAAAAAATGTCACTTCCTGATCCGGCTCTGTCCAGCAAAAAATGCTGGACAGCCGGATCCATCCGATAACTAATAATGCCGTCAATATCTAAGTGCGGATGAAAAACAAGATTTCCATGCTTGTCCACCGCATAAATATAGCCGTTTCCTAACGGAAAATGCAAAGGTGCAAACAAATCTGCCAACACTAATTGAATCACAACCACACCCAGAACGTTATTGCCTTCTTTAATCGGGACGGCCAGAGAAACAACATATCTTTTCGGTTCCGCAGCCCGTAAAAAAATCTCGGAAAGATAAGGCTGCCAATCCCTCGATACGCCCCTGTACCAGTCACGCTGAGAAAAATCGGCTCCTGCAAGCAATGGTTCTTCCGGATAGTCGGCTACCAGTATCGCCTCCGGCGTCGTGACAGAAACCCGATTAATTATTTGCCTATTTTGCACAAAAGGCCGCAGCCTCTCGCGCAGCAAGACCGCGTCGCCTGCTGCGACAGCAGAAAGCAGGGCCGGTTCTGAAAAGGTATTCTGAGTGTATGTAATCAGCTCATCAATAGTGCGGTCAAGCTCACCCGACACTGAAGAAAGCAAAGTTAAATTAGCCGAAATAATCCTTTCGCGTATCGCTCCGGCAAACAAGTAATAAATTCCCAAACAAAAGGAAGCAAAAATCAGCAAAAACGGCAAAAACAGAGCAAAAAAAGTCCTTAGCAAAGCAGAGCTTCTCTCCAATTAAATCAACTCCAAAGATAAAGTAGCCAGCTTTAGCCAATTATGTTAAATTTAAACTACATACCGGTACTTGATTTCGACAAAAATGACGAAAGTCCTTTTTTTAGCCTCCTGCATCGCAATCAGAAAAAAAAGAGGTGTTTCTTTGCGAAAATATCGTATTATGCTGCTACTTAGTTTTTGGCTTTTGCTGCTTGAATTTGGAGATTTCCCCGTGCTACCGACAAAGTCAGCTGCAGAAATGAGTTCTGCACAACAAAAAGAAATCCAGGCGATTATTCAAGGAGTAACTTTGCCGCCAAATACTACGCTGCTTGTTAGTATTCACGACTTTGAGACAGAGAAAAACTTTTCTTACAACGGTACACAGCGGCTGCATCCCGCCAGCGTAATTAAAACATTTTATATGCTGGCGTATCTCGAAGAAGTGAAAAAAGGCACAAGAAACTTGTCGGATGTCCATATCCTCACAAATAATGATAAATATGGCAGCCCCGGCTCAAGAATAGGGGGCTCCGGCAGATTGCAGCAAGCAAAACCGGGGACGTCGTATACTTGGGGAGAACTGCTTGAGCTGATGATTAGTATCAGCGACAATGTGGCTACAAACCTGTTTATTGCCGACTTAGGAAAAGAGCATCTAAATCAGCAAGCTAAGCGTTACGGACTACTGGATACCAACATTGTCCGGAAAATTTACCAAAGAATACCGGGAAACACACATAGTACAGCAAATGACATGAATCAAGTATTAATCGCACTCTATTCGCAGGAGTTTACTGCTGACGAGGGATACCTGCTCGCCATTGAGTTAATGAAAAAGTCCACCAACAAGAGCCGCATCGGTAAATATCCGCCCGCGGACACCATCGTTGCCAACAAAGCCGGCACCCTAAGCTCTGTCGTGGGAGATTCGGCTTTAGTATTTTTCCCCAACAGAAAGCCCATCGCTCTCACAATTTTCGTTGTGGGCAACGATGGCGCCGGCGTATCACGTTCTGCAGGCGATGAAACAACCGCCAAACTGGCAAAAGAAATTATGCGCTACTTTATAGACAAATAGTCAAACTAGTCTTCAGTTCTGCAAAGCAGTTTACTCAAAACTGTTCTTACATTGCTTTCAATCAAAGCGCGTACCTGCCGAAACTCAGCCGGAGCAAGTTCTTTAGGGTCTGGAATGCTCCAGTCTTCCCGCCATTTGCCACGCACCGTCGGACATGCATCGCCGCAACCCATTGTCGCCACAAAGTCGTATTCCACATCCGGAATTTCGGCAAGCGATTTAGAAAAATGTTTGCTCATGTCATATCCCAGCTCGAGCATCATTTCCACAGCCTGCGGATTAACCTTTCCCCCCGGGCGCGAGCCGGCACTGTAAGCTTCCACTTCTACTCCCCCGTGAAGACGCGCAAACGCTTCAGCCATCTGGCTGCGGTTCGAGTTCTCCACACAAACAAACAAGAGACGTTTTACCGTGCTATTCATTATAACCTACCCCCCGCAAAGGTGTTCTGCAACAACCTGACTTTCGAATGAGACGACAAAGCGGAACGCTAAAAACCGCGCCAAGAAACGGGCCGGTCAGATAAACCCAGATATGATCCAGTTGCCGCGAAAACAGCGCAGGTGCCAGCGAGCGCGCCGGGTTCATTGACGCACCGGAAACAGGTCCGGCAAATAAAGCTGAGAGCGCAATCACCGCACCAACAATTATGCCGACTGTGATTCCTTTTTCCTTACCTGACGCCGTCACGTTTAGAATCACATAAACAAGGATAAATGTCAGCAGGATTTCAAGTATTAAGGACTGAAAAGCAGAGCCTGCCGGGATCGTACTGCCAAGGGTGCGATGGTTTGGGAACAACGCAAAAAGAGTGCCGCTTGCCAAAATCGCCCCAAAGCATTGACTGACAATATATGGGATAACTGCCTTGCCTGGGAAGCGACCCGCTAAAAAAAAGCCGAGAGTAACTGCAGGGTTCAGATGCGCGCCGGATATGTCACCAATGGCGACTATCATCGCGAACACAACCAGCCCGAAAGTTATTGCCACCCCCGCATGAGTAACGGCGCCGCCGCTGAGATCGTTAATAATGATGGCACCCGTGCCGGCAAATACCAGGCAAAACGTGCCAAAACATTCGGCTGCAAGTTTTTTTGCAAAAGTTACGTCCATCTTTACCTCCTATACATCGCGCTGTTATATATACAATAAGAGAGCTAATCCTGCCAAAAGCGCCACAAGAACTGCCAGCAGCAAAATCGGCAGATAACAGATAAGCAGCGCTCGCCCGGTAGTAACCTGAAATGTTTCGCGCACTGCAATCACGGCAAGAACCAGCACCCAAATTGACAGGATAAAACTCCCCAGTCCATGGAGAATACTGCCGGTAATTCCCGGTGCAAACCTCAACAGCGCCAAAGGAGCCATAAAAAGCGAGGGCAGATTGCTTAAAGCAAACAATGAAAGAAGATTGTGGAAGCTGCCTCTTGCGCCAAGCAGGCGCGCCGCGCCAAAACTCACGCCGGCCTGGACAACAAGAATGAGCAAAGATAAAGGCATCAGCACGGCAAAGACGACTGCCGAGCCGCCTAATTGCGCCGTCAATTCAACATCAGTCAGCGCGGTAGCCATACTTACTACCATCATCACCAAAATAAACGCTGTGAAAGAAAGCCGCAAAGACGGTTCCTTGCTAACTTCACGCATAGTCGCAACCGGACTGCTGATGATGCCAACAACTACTTCTGCCAGACCATCCCTCCGCGTAACTTCATCTTTCGATTCAATTTCCATCTGCTATACAGCCTCGCTTTCGTCTAAAAAATACACTTGGCTCCTGGCACTGTTTGTATCACCACCTGGGAATGAGGTGTTTTTCAAGCTGCTGCTGCAAAATCAAAGCATCCTTCCCTAGCAGGGCGAGCGTCAGACGGTCTAAAACGGCTGAGGGAAATCGGCCCAATTCCTCCCACCAAGGCACCGGCGGCAAAATGATATCTACCGGAACAGGGTCGGCCACCCCAGCCAATTCTGCAGCCTCTTCGATGGCTGTGTCCAGGCCTCCTAAACTGTCGACCAACCCCAAAGCTTGAGCCTGCGCACCGGTAAATACTTCCCCCGTCGCAATTTCCCTTACTCTCTCCGCATCAACTTTGCGCCCTGCCGCCACCGCCTCAATAAACTGACTGTGCAGATCATCAAGGAAAACCTGTAAAATTTCCCGCCGCTCCGGGTTAAGCCGTTCAGAAAAAATTCCCTTATACTTTCCCGCAGTCAGTATCTCGGCAGTAATCCCCAGCTTTTCAAATAATTCTCCCAAATACATGTGACTGAGGATGACTCCAATGCTGCCGGTGATAGTACCCTCTTGAGCGACGATATGATCTGCAAAAACGGAGATATACAGCCCCCCGGAAGTTGCCATGTCGGCCATGGACACCACAACCGGGCGGGGAAAGTCGCTGATCAGACTGCCGATTTCCTGCGAAGCGCCTACCGAGCCGCCCGGGCTGTTTACCCGCAAAACGACTGCGGAAATATTGGTATCTTCTTCAGCAAGCCGCAAAAGCTTTCTTACCTTAGCAGGCGTAATGCTATCCGGCTGTAAGCTGCCGCCGACAGACTCGGCAATAGGGCCGGTAAGGGTAATTACTCCGATATTGCCTCCGTCCGCCTGCTGCCAATCGCGAGCAAAAACTACCGCTAATACCAGTGAACCGATGACAAGTAGCGACAGGCACAAAAATAGCCATTTAGTTCTATTCATCATTGATACGTCCTCTCTCCTTAAATTAAAAGCTGATAGATTAGGGTTATAACTTATTCGTGACCTGACGGTGGTATTCCTGGATGGACTTGATATGCAATTGTTTTCGACAAAGCATCTCTATCGCTGTAACGACAGCTTCCGCACCCGCCATGGTGGTCGTATAAGACACCCGATGCTGCAAAGCGCTCCTTCTGATGGAGAAGGAGTCTTTTTGTGCTTGCGTTCCGGTAACGGTATTGATCACAAAGTCTACTTCCCTGTTCTTTATCATATCGACAATATGAGGCCTGCCTTCAGCCACTTTATTAATTATTTCAGCGCAAAGACCCCTTTCCCTTAAAAAACCGGCAGTTCCTTTGGTTGCAATGATGTTGATGCCTAAACGCGCCAATCTAAGAGCGATATTTACCGCTTGTTCCTTGTCTTTATCCTTGACGCTGATAAAAATCTTGCCGGAGGTGGGAATCCTGTTATAGCTTGCCGCTTGCGCCTTGGCATAGGCTAGACCAAAATCTTCATCTATCCCCATCACCTCTCCGGTAGATTTCATTTCCGGCCCCAGAATCACATCAACCCCCGGGAACTTGTTGAAGGGAAAAACGGCTTCTTTCACTGCCACATGCGGCATTTCCACTTCAGCGCTCATGCCAAGCTCTGCCAGGCTGCGCCCCATAATTACCTTGGCTGCCAGCTTGGCATAAGCTATCCCCGTCACCTTGCTGACAAAAGGAATCGTCCGGGAAGCGCGCGGATTGACCTCCAGAATATAAACCTTCTCATTTTTGACCGCGTATTGAACATTCATCAAGCCTAAGACATTAAGCTCCAGCGCAAGCGCCTTCGTCTGTGTCTTAATTTCCTCCACCACAGCGCTGCTCAAGGAATGAGGAGGCAACGAACAAGCCGAGTCGCCGGAATGAATGCCCGCCTCTTCAATATGCTCCATAACCCCCGCAATCACCGTCTCAGTACCGTCCGAAATCGCGTCCACATCAACTTCAATAGCATCTTCCAGGTACTCGTCAATCAGTACCGGATGTTCCGGTGAAGCGGCAAGTGCCCGCCGCATGTAATCCCGCAGGCTTTCATCGTCATAAACAATTTCCATCGCCCTCCCGCCGAGCACATAAGAAGGCCGCACAATAACGGGATAGCCCACGCTTTTAACAAGTGCAAGCGCTCCCTCAACCGAAGTGGCGGTAACGCTCTCCGGTTGCCGTAAATTTAGCTTATGCAACAACTCTTTGAAGCGCTTTCTGTCTTCAGCCAAGTCGATGGCGTCGTGCGATGTGCCAAGTATTTTTACACCCGCCTGCCAGAGCGGCAGCGCCAGCTTAAGCGGCGTCTGACCGCCAAACTGTAAAATCACGCCTGCCGGTTTCTCCAGCTCAATAATGTTCAATACGTCTTCTGCTGTAAGAGGCTCGAAATATAGCCTGTCAGCCGTGTCGTAGTCCGTACTGACCGTTTCCGGATTACAGTTTACCATTATTGCCTCAAAACCCAATTCTTTACAGGCAAAAACAGCATGGACACAGCAATAATCAAACTCTATCCCCTGCCCGATACGGTTTGGGCCCGAACCAAGGATAATGATTTTTTGACGCCCGGAATCTGACACCTCGGATTGCGCTAATGCAGCCTGCCCGTCTGCCTGGCAAACCGCTCTTTCGTATGTGGAGTAAAAGTACGGCGTGTAAGCCTTAAATTCTCCGGCACAAGTATCAACCATCTTATAGACAGGCAAGATTCCGTACTGTTTGCGCCAATTGCGCACCGTCCCCTCCGGCACACGCAAGAGATCACCTATTCTCCTGTCAGCCATGCCATTTTCCTTGGCTATACGCAAAAGCTCGGGCGGCAGTAGAACCTCGTCCCCTTTTTTTCCGATTGCCTGGTTTTCTATTTCTTTTTCAAGGAGCACCAACTGCCGGACATTGAACAAAAACCAAGGGTCTACACCGCAAAGTTCACTGACTTCCTCGATTGACAGACCACGCCTGAATGCCTCCGCAATGGACCAAAACCTTTCGCTGCTGGGAATACGCAGCGACTGGCGCAATTCGTTCAAGTCTCCGTCTACACTCTCAAGCCCATAGTTTCCCTTCTCTAAACTCCTGATAGCTTTGCTGAGCGCCTCTTTAAAAGTGCGGCCGATTGACATTACCTCGCCTACCGATTTCATCTGCGTCATCAACGTCACATCAGCTTCAGGAAACTTTTCAAAAGCAAACCGCGGGAACTTTACCACTACATAGTCGATTGCAGGCTCAAAAGAAGCAGGTGTTTCCCGGGTAATATCGTTTGGTATCTCATCTAAGGTAAGCCCCACAGCAAGCTTTGCGGCTATTTTGGCGATAGGGAAGCCGGTTGCCTTGGAGGCTAGCGCCGAACTCCTCGAAACGCGGGGATTCATCTCAATAACCACCGTCCGGCCGTTAACCGGATTACTGGCAAACTGGATATTGGAGCCTCCGGTGTCAACACCGATTTCCCGCATAACGGCTATGGAAGCATCCCTCAACCGTTGGTACTCCTTCTCGGTCAGTGTTTGTATCGGCGCCACGGTAATGCTGTCGCCGGTATGAATCCCCATGCCATCAAAGTTCTCAATCGAACAGATGACGACTACGTTGTCTTTCTTATCGCGCATCATCTCCATTTCAAACTCTTTCCAACCGATTACAGACTCTTCCACCAACACTTGGTGAGTCATGCTCAGCTCGAGCGCGCTCTCCAGGATAGTTTTAAATTCTTCAATATTGTAGGCAATGCCGCTGCCTGTCCCGCCGAGTGTAAAGGCCGGACGTAAAATAGCAGGGAAACCAATATCTTTAATGATTTCCAGTCCCTCGCCAAGCGAATTTACGGCAACGCTCGCCGGCACTTCCAGGCCAATCCTGCGCATCGCCTCCTTGAATAGTTCCCTATCCTCCGCCTTTTTGATTGACTCAAGTCTTGCGCCAATCAACTCAACATTATACTTGTCCAAGACTCCTTTCTCGGCAAGTTCCACCGCTAAGTTCAGACCGGTCTGCCCGCCGATATTGGGCAGAAGAGCATCAGGCCTCTCGCGGTCAATAATCATCTCAAGAACCTCGGCATTTAAGGGCTCGATATAGACGGCATCGGCCATCTCCGGGTCGGTCATAATCGTAGCCGGGTTGGAATTAACAAGGACTACCTGGTAGCCTTCCTCGCGCAGCGCTTTGCATGCCTGCGTGCCGGAATAATCAAATTCGCACGCCTGCCCGATAACAATCGGCCCTGACCCGATTACGAGTATCTTTTTGATATCTGTCCGTTTCGGCATCACGCAACACCCCCGATCATTTCCCTAAACTTACCGAAAACATGCAGCGCATCATTTGGCCCCGGCCCGGCTTCCGGATGATGTTGAACAGAGAAGACCGGCAACTCAACATGACGCATACCTTCTTCCGTCCCGTCATACAGATTTTTGTGCGTCAGACGCACTTGGCCTCGCAAACTGCCTAGATCAACGCAATAATTATGATTCTGTGCCGTAATTTCTACCAAACCGGTCTCCAGATCGATCACCGGATGATTACCGCCGTGATGGCCAAATTTCAATTTATATGTCTGACCGCCCATAGCAAGTCCCAAGATTTGATGACCGAGGCAGACGCCAAACAAAGGTTTCTTGCCTAACAGCTTTTTCGTGTTCTCAATGGCATAAGTTACCGTCGTCGGATCGCCTGGGCCGTTACTCAACAGCACCCCATCACAATCCATCGCCAGCACTTCCTCTGCCGGCGTAGCAGCGGGGACTACCGTCACCGTAAAACCTTGCGCCACGAGATTGCGCAAAATGCTGTATTTGACTCCAAAGTCATAGACGACCACTTTCAGCAAATCTTTTTCCTTTTCCGTTGCTCTGCACCACGGCTGGCAACCCTCTTGCCACTGATATGGCCTGGCGGTAGATACCTTTTCCACCAAATCAACAGCCGCCATGCCCGGATGCGAGCGCACCTTTTCGAGCAGACTCTGAAGATTAAAGTCCACAGTAGAAATTATCCCCAACTGAGAGCCAAAGTTTCGCAAATGTACCGTCAGCGCCCGGGTGTCTATCCGCTCAATGCCGACCGTACCGTGCCGCTTTAAATAATCGCCGAGTGAGACGCTCCCCACACCGCCTGTCCCGGCACGCCAGTTGCTTGGAAAATCCAAGTATTCTTTAACAACAAACCCTTCTGCTTTAACAGAACCGGCAGACTCCGCATCCTCGCCGTTAACACCATAATTGCCGATTTGGGGATAAGTCATCGAGACAATCTGTCCCTTGTAAGACGGATCAGTCAGAATCTCTTGGTAGCCGGTCATCGAAGTGTTAAACACCACCTCACCGATAGCTTCTCCTGCAGCGCCGAAATTTGTTCCCTCAAAAACCGTCCCGTCAGCCAAAACCAGCAGCGCCTTATTCATTTTGACCTCCCTCATTATTTAAGAAATCTAACCCGGAAAACTCAAGCTAATTTCCTGTGCAATAAAAAAAGCCAACTAAGCGGTTCATTCCGCTTCGCCGGCACGTCAGAAAAATTAACTTCATCAGTCCAAAGCCTCCTTTTTAGTCTCACAGGACTAAGTTAAAGGTGCCTACTCACCGAAATTTTACCACACGACAGCCAAACTGTCAAGAAATTCGCTCCGCTCTCACCTTCTAGATCCCCTCTCCCCCTGGGAGAGGGTTAGGGTGAGGGCCTCACAAAAAGAGCCTTCAAGAGAATCCTTTCCTGCCGCGAGCATTTTATGCGCCGCCGCTTTTGCCAAGAATTACCGATGTTAAGTTGTCATAATATCTGATATTATGCAATTGACTCACCAAACTGTCTCATATTAACCAGACAGTAGAGCAAATGGCTGATAAAGGAATGATGCTTCTCATGAAATCTTCACGCATACTAATTTTCTGCTTGTTTTTTTCGCTGCTATTTACAGCCTCACGCCTTCATCCCGGCTCACACAGTTACGAGAAAGCGGCTCTCGCAGATTTTACGCCGCCGAAATTTCCTTCGACAACTGCTGATTCTGCGCCGCCCAAGTCTCCTGGTACATATATTGAGCTGCTAAAAGAAATCCCGGATGAACGCTCACGCACAAAACAAGAAACTGCCCCTGCCCCGAGAACATCTCCGACGACAGCGGAAGAAAAACCGGCCGCAAAGAAAACGGCCAAGCCGCTGCCAGAGAGACCTCCAGAAAAAAAAGAGCTTGCGGCCCGGCAAACACTCCCCGTCCAAAACCCTAAACCTCCCGCTGCCCTCACACCTGCTCCCAGCGAACAACTGCCTTTGCAAGAAAACGAGCCGCCCCTGCCTGAAACTCCGGTGCAGGACAAACCGCAAGAAGCTCCGCTTCCCGAGCGAGAAAATCACGATAGAAAACTGAACAGTTACGTTTTGGAGATCATTCAGACTTACCAAATTGGCAATTTCCCTTACCTGCTTAACAACGACTACGCTAACTATAACGGCGTAACGACAAACATTTTTTATCAAGACAGGTTGCTGGCACGAGCACACCCTAGCGGCAATCGGGCTAGCCATTGTGTCGGCATTACCTTTGAGGTATTTTTCCGCGCCATGCAGGAAAGAAACAGACGCCTGGGACTTTCGCCGAATGATTTTAACGGCATGAACTGGGACGAGCTCTTTGATTTTATGCTGCTCTGGTATGTGGCCACAGGCCCGAAGCAGAGCAGCAATCTGACAATAGCTGTCGAGAAATACGGCATAGGAAGCAGAATCACAAACTTAGAATCAGCACGACCGGGAGATTTCATTGACTTTTCACGGACAAACGGCACCGGACACACTGCTGTTTTTATTGACTGGCTGCGCGACAATGGGCGCATCGTCGGCATACGCTACTGGTCAAGCCAAAGCTCAACAAACGGCATCGCCTATAACGAGGAATATTTCAATATCCCAAACTCCGCAGGCCGCCCTTACGGCAACGTTATGCAGGAACCGCTCTACATCGCCCGCGTACTGCCTGTTGCCGACTACAATGTGACAAGGGGACGGGGTTATTGACACATTCTCAACGCACGGGAAAAGAGCAATCGCAGGGTTTATCACATTATTTCAAGAGAAAAAAAATGTGTCATCTACCCCGTCCCCTTGTCACCTATATAGTCAAACTAAAATCCCCCGACACCGCCGCACAAACCGGTCAGGTATCGGGGGATTTTACTATTCAATGGCCGACAAGAAGGACAGATCCCTTTGTCGCGTATCCTGAACACGATTACGGAACAACCTTCATTAACTGTCCTTAACGGCTACAGCCTGTTGTCTTTCTGCGCAGTATTGGGTAAACTAAAAGTGGAGGAACCAGCGGCGATTACCAAGCACTAAGGTTTTGCGATGTTAAGGAGGGCTTACTATGCTAAAAGTAAGGAACCTGCGTTACAGATACAGAAATTCAAGCACTCATGCGATTGACAGAATTGATTTTGATGTGAGTAAAGGTGAAATTTTTGGATTTTTAGGCCCTTCCGGCGCAGGCAAAAGCACTACGCAAAAGGTACTAATCAAGCTTTTAAAGGATTTTGAGGGTGAAATATTATACCGTGGCAAGGCTTTATCAGCCTACGACGAATCCTTTTATCAGGATGTCGGAGTCAGCTTCGAGATGCCTATATCCTTCTCAAAACTTACGGCAATTGAAAACCTCAATTTTTTTAAAAGGCTTTACAGAAAAACAGTCGATGTAGAGCCACTTTTAAGGCGGGTTGGTCTTTGGGAGGATCGGAATAAAAAAGCCGGCGAATTCTCAAAAGGGATGAAAATCCGTCTGAATTTTGTAAAGGCGCTTATTAACGACCCTAAATTCCTATTTCTAGACGAACCGACAAACGGCGTTGACCCTGCGAATTCACGCATAATGAAGGACATGATACATGAATTCAGGCAGGGTGGCGGTTCTGTTTTCATAACAAGCCACATAATGGGGGATATCGACGAGCTTTGCGACCGCGTTGCATTTATATCCGAAGGAAGACTCCGAGAAGAAGGCTCTCCAAGAGACTTAAAAATTAAGTATGGCAAACGCACTGTAAACGTCGAATACCGGGAAAACGGCGCTTTGCACTCCAAGTTGTTCTCAATGGATGAGATTAAAACAGAAACCTTTTTTAAAATGCTTCGCGAAAAAGAAATAGAGACTATTCACAGCGGAGAAACAACCCTTGAGGAGATTTTTATTAAGGTTACGGGGGTGAAGCTTCGTGCCTAATCTTCTTACCCTTATAAAAGCTGAATATTACCGTTTAAACAAGTATAACCTTTTTAAAGCTAACTTTGTAATTCTGATGATGTGGATAGTACTCGCTTATTTTCTCGAAGATGAAATCCTATTAAGATTTATCCCTTTCATATTCTTTATGGACAGCATAATGATGACTATTTTACTTGTCGGGGCGACACTCTTTTACGAAAAAAAGGAACATACCATTAATTCGATAATGGTTGCACCGGTAACCGAAAACGAATACCTTTTCTCAAAAGTGCTTGTTAACGTCCTAAATTCTTTGCTCACATTAATTCTTATATCTACTGCCATTTACCTTATTAAAGAAGTCACATTCAACCAACTTCTGGTTATACCTGCAATCATACTCGTAACGACTGTGCATTCGCTTATAGGCATACGGCTTTCCTATAGTGCGAAAGATTTCACATCCCACCTTATAAATTATATGCTCAACTTTCCCACCCAAAATCAAACCTGAACCTTAAAAAACCCATATAGTAATTGACATTAAAACTACAGAAAACCCCCTCGGTATGGTATAATTGAAGTGTCCAAATCCCAATAATACCAGCCGTTTGGAGGTTTCCTATGACTAATATTATATCAGAAATGACACCCAATGAACAGAAGATTCAATCTCGTATTGATCGATTCTTCGGCCAAATCAACCTTTCGAAAAT
>JAGXRV010000031.1 GCA_018335695.1 Clostridium sp. | reverse complement strand
AAGGAGGGGAAAACGTGGCCAAAAAGTCCATGATTGCCAAGGCAAACAGGTCCCCAAAGTTTGAAGTGCAAGGCTACCATCGCTGCAAATTGTGCGGCCGTCCCCGTGCGTACCTACGCAAGTTTGGTATGTGCCGCCTTTGTTTCCGTAAGCTGGCCCATGAAGGGAAAATCCCCGGTGTCAAGAAGGCTAGTTGGTAGACGGGGGTTGGAGAGAAAGGAGGTTCGATCGCAATGACTATGACAGACCCAATTGCTGACATGCTAACAAGGATTCGCAATGCCGCCATGGTTAAACATGAAGCGGTGGAAATTCCGGGCTCGAAGGTCAAGCTCGCAATTGCCGATATCCTGAAAAGTGAAGGTTTCATTAAAGAGTTTGAGTTTAAGAAAGACAATAAGCAGGGGATGATCCGGGTGTACCTGAAATACGGTCCGAACCGTGAGAGGGTTATTACCGGGTTGAAGCGAATTAGCAAACCTGGGCTGCGCGTTTATGCGTCTAAAGACCAACTGCCGAAAGTGCTTGGCGGACTGGGCATCGCCATTATTTCCACCTCACAGGGGATCATGACCGATAAAGCCGCGCGTAAGGCGGGCACCGGCGGCGAAGTCCTCTGCTATATCTGGTAAGGGAGGGAAAAGAGATGAGCCGCATCGGTCGCAAACCGATTCAACTGCCGGCAGGCGTTGAATTCACCAAAAAGGATAACATCGTGACGGTCAAAGGGCCGCTGGGCCAGTTGCAAAGAGAGCTGCACCGTCTGATGAATGTTGAGCTCCAGGATGGCAGTATCTTGGTTACACGCAATAACGACAGCAAGGAAGAGCGCTCCCTGCACGGCTTGACACGGACGCTGGTGGCAAATATGGTCGAGGGAGTTACAAAAGGCTTCTCTAAAACATTGGAGCTGGTCGGCGTCGGTTACCGGGCCACCAAACAGGGTGACGCTGTTGTGATAAACATCGGTTACTCCCATCCTGTGAATATTGTGCCGCCGGCAGGGATTGAGCTGGAAGTGCCGCTGCCGACAAAAATTGTCGTCAAAGGGATTGACAAGGAGGCTGTGGGCAGCCTTGCCGCTAATATCCGTGCTGTTCGGGAGCCTGAACCCTATAAAGGCAAAGGGATTAAGTACGATACTGAACGGATTCGCCGCAAAGTCGGCAAGACCGGTAAGTAGGGGAGGTTAAAGGAGTGATAACTCGCCAAGATAAGAATCTTATGCGCAAACGCAGGCACCTTCGCGTTCGCAAAAAGCTTTCCGGCACAAGTCAGCGCCCTCGTCTCAACGTCTTTCGCAGTTTGAAGCATATTTATGCTCAATTGATTGATGATGTGACCGGCACTACGCTGGTAAGCGCCTCCAGTCTTGATCCGGCCATTAGTGAAGGCAAAGGGTCTTGCGGCAATAAAGTAGCAGCCCGCCAGGTAGGCGTACTGATTGCCAGGAAAGCGTCGGAAAAAGGTATTAAAGAAGTTGTATTTGATCGGGGCGGCTACCTCTACCACGGCCGTGTGAAAGAGCTGGCCGATGGAGCCCGTGAAGCAGGGCTGGAATTTTAGCGCGAGGAGGGAAAAATGCTTGGATAGATTTGATGCCGGTAAAGCGGAAATGTCTGAAAAAGTTGTCCAGATAAACCGTGTTGCAAAAGTTGTCAAGGGCGGCCGTCGTTTTAGTTTTTCCGCTCTGGTCGTGGTTGGCGACGGCAAAGGACGCGTTGGCGCAGGACTAGGCAAGGCGGGTGAAGTGCCGGAAGCTATTCGTAAAGGCATGGAAGATGCCAAAAAGAATTTAATTAACGTGCCTGTAGTGGGAACGACTATTCCTCATTCGGTTACGGGCACATTTGGAGCCGGTTGCGTGCTCTTAAAGCCCGCTTCGGAAGGAACAGGTGTAATTGCGGGTGGCCCTGTACGTGCGGTATTGGAATTAGCCGGCGTTCGCGACATCCTTACTAAATCGCTTGGTTCTGCCAACGCTATTAACGTGGTTCAAGCTACACTCGAGGCCTTAAAGAGCCTGAAGCGGGCTGAAGATGTGGCCAAATTGCGTGGCAAAACTGTGGAAGAGTTATTAGGGTAGGAGGCAGTATACAATGGCCACACAACTTCGCGTTACATTAATCAACAGCCTCATCGGGCGCCCGGAGGACCAAAGGGTTACAGTGAAGTCGCTTGGTTTAAAGAAGCTTCACCAGACAGTTGAACATAAAGATACACCTCAAATCCGGGGGATGATTAATAAAGTTTCCCACCTCGTAAAAGTAGAAGAAGCATAGGAGGTGTAGTGAGATGCGATTGCATGAATTGAAAAGTCCGAAGGGAGCCCGCGCGGCTAAAAAGCGTGTGGGGCGCGGGATCGGCAGCGGATTAGGTAAAACATCAGGCGTTGGCCATAAGGGTCAAAAGGCGCGTTCCGGCGGAGGTGTCCGTCCTGGTTTTGAAGGCGGGCAGATGCCTCTGCAACGTGCGTTGCCGAAGCGGGGTTTTACCAGTATCTTCAAAAAGGATTACAATGAAATCAATGTGTTTCAACTGAATGTCTTTGCCGACGGAACTGAAGTCACGCCTGAACTGCTTAAACAGAAAGGGCTAATCAAGTCTTTTAAAGACGGAGTAAGAATTCTTGGCAGTGGTGATCTTGAGAAAAACTTGGTTGTCAAAGTTCAGGGTTTTACCAAGACTGCTGCAGAAAAGATTCAGGCTGCCGGCGGCAAAGCTGAGGTGATTTAGGATGCTGGAAACTCTTCGCAGCGCCTGGAAAATCAAGGAATTACGCGCACGCATTACTTTTACTGTTTTGATGCTGATCGTTTACAGGCTTGGTGCACACGTTCCCGTGCCCGGTGTCGACCCGCAACGGATTGCAGATTTTTTTCGGGGAGACAATTTGTTCGGCTTATTTAATATCTTTGCCGGCGGCGCGCTGGAAGGCTTTACCGTCTTCGCCATGGGAATAATGCCATACATTAACGCATCGATTATCATGCAGTTGCTGACTGTGGTTGTGCCTAAGCTGGAGAAGTTGGCTAAAGAAGGACCAGATGGACAGAAGAAACTGCAGCAGTATGTTCGTTACGGTACGATTGTCTTGGCGTTGATTCAGGCAACCGGGATGACTGTGGGTATTTTCCGGGGAGCTGTTATTAATCCCAATATTTTCACCTACCTGACAATCATCATTGCGCTTACCGGCGGTACAGCATTTTTGATGTGGTTAGGCGAACTGATAACGGAAAAAGGAATTGGCAATGGAATATCAATTATCATCTTTGCCGGTATTGTGGCCAGCTTTGGCCCCGGACTGCTGCAAACTTTTGAGTTGCTGCGCGTCGGCATGATGAATATTTTTACGTTGATTGCTACCGCAGTGATTATCCTGGCTTTGATAGTCGGTATTGTCGCACTGGAAGAAGGACAACGTCGCATTCCCGTCCAATACGCTAAGCGAGTGGTAGGGCGTAAAATGTATGGCGGACAGACCACGCATATTCCAATGAAAGTGAACCAGTCCGGCGTTATCCCAGTCATTTTCGCTTCGGCTCTCTTAATGTTTCCTGCCACACTGGCTCAATTTATTCCCCATCCTTTTGCGCAGAGCATAGCACGAGTGCTTTCGCCCGGTGCTGCGTTGCATACGCTATTGTTTGTGCTCTTGATTGTTTTCTTCGCTTATTTTTACACTGCCATTCAATTTGATCCTGTGAAGATATCAAATGATATGAAGAAAAACGGCGGCTTTATTCCCGGACTGCGTCCCGGCCGACCTACGGCGGAGTTTTTAGCGCGTGTTTCCACCAGGCTGACGCTGGCAGGCGCCGTTGCCCTATCGCTTATTGCCGCAGTCCCGATAGTTTTGCAGGTTATCTTTAATATTAATGTTCTCTTCGGCGGCGTGGGGATGATTATCGTGGTAGGCGTTGTCTTGGAGACGACGAAACAGATTGAAAGCCACATGTTGATGAGAAATTACCAAGGCTTTATGAAGTAACGGAGGCATCATGATTACCATTAAGTCTGAACGGGAGTTGGCACTGATGCGCTACGCCGGACGCGTGGTGGCGGAAGTCCTGCAGGAGCTAAAAGCAGCTATCCGTCCGGGCATCACAACTCTCGAATTGGACAGAATTGCTGAGCGTTATATCAAGAAAGCCAATTGTCAGCCGGCTTTTAAGGGCTATCACGGTTTCCCCGCAAGCATCTGTGCTTCGATTAACGAACAAGTGGTGCATGGGATTCCAAGCCTACGGCGGCTGCTTGCGGGAGATATCGTCAGTATTGATGTGGGTGCTGTTTATCAGGGGTATTTCGGTGATGCCGCCGCCACATTTCCGGTTGGGCATGTCAGTGAGGAAACGATGCGCTTAATTTATGTTACCGAACAGTCTTTGCAATTGGGAATAACTCAAGCGGTCGAGGGAAAGCACCTTACAGATATTTCTCATGCAGTACAGGAGTATGTGGAAGAAAACGGTTTTTCCGTTGTTCGTAACTATGTCGGTCATGGGATAGGCAACCAGATGCATGAGGAACCACAGGTGCCAAACTTCGGTAAACCTGGGCGCGGCCCGCGGCTGCAGGCTGGAATGGTCTTGGCGATAGAGCCCATGGTTAATGCCGGAACATGGCATGTGGAAACATTGCAAGATAACTGGACTGTGGTTACACTAGATCGAAAATGCTCGGCTCATTTTGAACATACGGTGGCTGTCGGAAAAGAGAAGGCTGAAATTCTGACTGCTCTGTGAGACTCTTGGCTTCTTTTGCGAATTGCAATCCTGCCAAGTGGAGGGATATTGACGTATGATTCAACCGCCTAAGCCAGGGACTCTGGTCCAATCGCTTGTAGGTCGTGACAATGGGGAACATTACCTGGTTGTCGGCACCTTAGGGCCGAAGCTAGTCCTGGTTGCTAATGGTGTGAACCGCCCCCTGAAGAGCCCAAAGAAAAAGAATCTCCGTCATCTAAAGATACTGGTGACTGCCCAGGCTGATCTGCTGGTAAGGATAAGCAGCGGCAGGGCGCGGGATGAGGAGATTGTGCAGGCGATCCGTGAACTTCTCGGACGTAAGCATGCGGGGGGAGAAAGGGAGGGAAATGAACCTAATGTCAAAGAAGAAGGACGTAATTGAGGTAGAAGGGACAGTTTCTGAGCCTCTGCCAAACGCGATGTTTCGCGTAGAGTTGAAAAATGGACATAAGGTCCTTGCCCATGTCTCCGGTAAAATCCGTATGAACTTTATCCGCATCCTCCCGGGGGACAGGGTTTTGGTGGAATTATCTCCATATGATCTGACACGAGGACGGATTACCTACCGTTATAAGTAGACGCGAAGAAGGAGGTTTTAGGATGAAAGTCAGACCATCTGTGAAGCCCATTTGCGAAAAGTGCAAGATTATCAAGCGTAAAGGCAGAGTTATGGTGATCTGCGAGAATCCAAAGCACAAGCAAAAACAGGGTTAGTTTGTATTAAAAGGCTAGTTTTGTATAAAAAAGGAATACATTGGAAACTCTAATTACGTTCTGACAAGAAAGTGAGGTGCTCATCCTATGGCGAGGATTGCCGGAGTCGATTTGCCGCGTGAGAAGCGGGTGGAAATTGCGCTAACCTATATTTACGGCATCGGCCGCAAAACCGCACAGGACATCCTGAGTAAAACTGCCATTGACCTGGACACGCGCGTCCGCAATTTGACTGAAGATGAAGTTAATAGGTTGCGCGAGTACATCGACAAGAACAATAAGGTTGAGGGTGACCTGCGCCGCGAAGTGTCGATGAACATCAAACGTCTGATGGAAATCGGGAGTTATCGAGGGATTCGTCACCGCCGCGGCTTGCCTGTGCGTGGCCAGACAACAAAAAACAATGCACGTACGCGTAAAGGGCCGAAGCGTACCGTTGGTGTGAAAAGGAAAAAGTAAGTGAAGATAGGGGGGAAATCTCTTGGTTGCACGCAAAAAAACAACGCGTCCGAAAAGGCGTGAGCGGAAAAACATTCAACATGGCGTCGCCCATATTCAGTCTACTTTTAACAATACCCATATCACCATCGCAGATTTGGGGGGCAACACTATTTCTTGGGCAAGTGCCGGTACCGTGGGCTTTAAAGGTTCCCGAAAGTCAACGCCCTTCGCGGCGCAGATGGCTGCCGAAAATGCTGCCAGGACTGCAATGGAGCATGGACTGAAGGAAGTTGAAGTATTTGTGAAGGGCCCAGGATCAGGCAGAGAGGCTGCCATTCGCTCTTTACAAGCTGCCGGCTTGGAAGTGAACCTGATTAAAGATGTTACTCCCATCCCGCACAACGGGTGCCGCCCGCCCAAACGGCGGAGAGTTTAACCTAAGGAGGTGGAATATTTTGGCAAGATATACAGGACCAGTTTGCAGACAATGCCGCCGTGAAGGCTTAAAGCTGTACTTAAAGGGCGAGCGTTGTTATACGGAAAAGTGCGGTGTCAGTCGCAGAGGTTATGTGCCGGGTCAACACGGCAAAGGACGGCGCGCAAAACCTTCCGAATACGGATTGCAACTACGTGAAAAGCAGAAGGCTCGCCGTACTTACGGTGTTTTGGAATCACAGTTCCGTAATTATTTCAGTGAAGCCGACAGACGCAAAGGCATCACAGGCGAAAATCTTCTGCAAATTTTGGAGTCCCGCCTGGACAATATTGTTTACCGGATGGGGTTTGCCCTTTCCCGTCCTGAAGCACGTCAGATGGTGAAACACGGCCATTTCAGCGTTAACGGCCGGAAAACTACGATCCCTTCCTTTCTGGTTCGACCCGATGATGTGGTAGCTGTCCGTGAAAACAGCCGTGACAAGGGACGCTTTAAAGATTTAGCTGAGTTGACAAAAAACCAAGGGAATATGGAGTGGCTGGAAGTTGACCGCGAAAGTCTATCCGGGAGAGTGCTCCGTTTGCCAAATCGTCAGGAGATTGACCTTCCCGTTGCTGAGCATCTCATCGTCGAACTTTATTCACGTTAAGTTTAGAGGAAAACGAAGTGCCCTCGCGTTGGTAATGGAATCGAGAAGGAGGGTTGGGAGAATTTGATTGAAATCGAAAAACCCAAAATTGAGCGTGTTGATAGCAATGCTGACAATCGTTACGGTATGTTTGTAATTGAGCCCTTGGAGAGGGGGTATGGCATTACGCTTGGCAATTCCCTGCGTCGTGTATTACTCTCTTCCCTGCCAGGCGCCGCCGTAACCAATATTAAAATTGATAACGTGCTGCATGAGTTTTCCACTGTCCCCGGTGTTTTGGAGGATACGACTGAAATTATCCTCAACCTGAAGCAGTTGGCGATGAAAATCTATAGTGATGAGCCGCAAACCTTAACGATCGTGGCAGCAGGTCAAGGCGTCATTACGGCTGGCGATATCAAGCTGCCGGCTGATGTGGAAATTTTGAATCCGGATTTGCATATTGCCACATTGGAAGAGGATGGCAATCTGTATTTGGAAATGACTGCCGTTAACAGCCGCGGTTATGTGCCTGCGGAGCGCAACAAGCAGCCTGGCCAACCCATCGGGATGATTCCGATGGATTCCCTGTTTTCGCCGATCAAACGTGTAAACTATAAAGTAGAAGATACTCGTGTAGGGCAGCATACCGATTATGACAAGTTGACAATCGAAGTTTGGACAGATGGGAGCATCCGTCCTGACGAAGCGATTAGCCTCGGAGCTAAAATCCTTTCCAAGCATCTTAGTCTCTTTGTAAACCTGACTGAAAAGGTTGACGAAGTAGAGATTTTAGATGAAAAGGATGAGGACGATAAGGCAAAAGTCATGGAAATGACAATCGAGGAACTGGATCTCTCCGTACGTTCTTATAATTGCCTAAAACGCGCCGGTATCAACTCAATGCAGGATTTGGTGCAAAAAAGCGAGGAAGAGATGATGAAAGTTCGCAATCTCGGCAAGAAATCGCTTGAGGAAGTCCTGCAAAAATTGGAAGAACTCAACCTGACATTGCGTGAGAGCAACGAGTAAAGGAGGGAGAAGCCGTGGTATTAAGAAAATTCGGGCGCCGCAGTGGCCCCCGCCGCGCTATGCTGCGCAACTTAGTCACATCTATGATTCTTGCTGAGAAGATTGTGACAACGGAAGCAAAAGCAAAACAAATTCGCAGTATCACCGAAAAAATGGTTACCTTAGGGAAACGTAATGATCTGCACGCACGCCGCCAAGCACTGGCCTTTCTCCTCGATGAGAATGCGGTTACGAAACTTTTTGAGAACATTGCCCCGCGTTATGAGGATCGTCAAGGTGGCTATACACGCATTTTGAAACTTGGCCCCCGTCGCGGTGACGCTGCGCCGATGGCAATTTTAGAATTAGTCTAAGCAGAAAAATGATACCCGAGGAAAATCGACAGTCTAGCCGTCGATTTTCTTTGCATGAAGACACTTGTTTGTGGGGTGTGCAGTGGAGATTATTTTAGCAACAGGGCTTGGTTACCGTTACTCTGCTGAAGGTTGCGGGGAAGTTTGGGCGCTAAGAGAGATTAATCTAAGCATTAATCAAGGCGAGTTTGTGGCGGTAATCGGGCCAAATGGTTCCGGCAAGTCTACGTTGGCAAAACAGATTAACGCCTTGTTAACCCCAACCGAAGGGGAAGTGTTGCTGGCCGGTCTTTCCACGGCAGACCCGTTAAACCATTGGCGTATTCGGCAAAAAGCCGGTATGGTTTTTCAGAATCCGGATAATCAGATTGTGGCTGCCACAGTAGAGGAAGATGTGGCTTTTGGTCCGGAAAATCTCGGCGTCCCCACAGCGGAAATCAGATGCAGAGTGGATGAGGCGCTTGAACTGGTGGGCATGTCTGCTTATAAACTTCATGCGGCTCACTTGCTCTCCGGCGGTCAAAAGCAGCGGGTAGCAATCGCCGGCGTTATTGCCATGCGGCCGTTGTGTTTAGTGCTTGATGAACCTACGGCCCTGCTTGATCCCCGAGGGCGCAGAGAGGTAATGGAGATCATTAGTCGTCTCAACCGTATGGAAGGTATCACTGTCATCCATATCACTCATTTCATGGAAGAAGCACTGGCAGCAAGCCGTGTGCTTGTCTTAGACCAAGGCAGAATAGTTTTGGACGGGGCTCCGCGTCAGGTATTCCAACAGCACGATAAACTGCGCGCTCTTGGTTTGGATGTGCCGGCTGTTGCCGAACTGGTGCTTGAGCTGAGGGCGGCCGGGCAAGACTTGCCGCCTGATGTGATGACAGTCGATGAGCTGGTGGCAAAGCTATGCTCCTAAAACTAAAAAATGTCAGCTATACTTATATGTCAGGCACGCCTTTTAAGGTGACAGCTCTGAAAAATATTACGCTTGATATTTTTCAGGGAGAGTATCTGGCAATTATCGGTCAGACCGGCTCCGGGAAATCCACGCTTATTCAACATTTGAACGGCTTGCTCCTGCCTACAAGCGGCGAAGTCTATCTTGACGGGCTGCATGTGCAGCAGGACAAAAAATGTCTTGCAGCTATCCGTCGCCGGATAGGATTGCTTTTTCAGTTTCCTGAACAGCAATTATTTGAGGAAAATGTGGCATCCGATGTGGCTTTTGGTCCAAGAAATCTTGGTTTAAATGAACAGGAAATCGCCGCCAGAGTCGACAGAGCGCTTAGACTGGTGGGGCTTGACCCGGCTGAAGTGCGAGACCGCTCGCCCTTTTCCCTCTCCGGCGGTCAGATGCGCCGGGTGGCCATGGCAGGCGTTTTGGCAATGGAGCCTGATGTGGTGATCTTGGATGAGCCGGCGGCCGGGCTTGACCCTCGCAGTAAAGAGGAAATTCTAAGCCAAATAGATGCTCTGCACCGGGTGCATAAGATGACAGTCGTGCTTGTTTCCCATAGCATGGAAGATGTGGCCAGCCGGGCGGAAAGGCTGATCGTACTGGCAGACGGTGAGATTAGGCTGGCGGGAAGTCCGGCTGAAGTTTTTCAGGATGCCGCTGTGCTGGAAGAATTAGGGCTGGCGCTTCCCCAAATGACTTTGCTGATGCACAGGCTTCGTCAAGCCGGCAAAGAAGTCCCTATGAATGTCTTTAGCGTAGGCGCTGCTAAGGAGGCCATCTTGCGGATGATGGATGGTGATAAGCGTTGAGTATGTTCAAAAGTATTACCATTGGACAATATATGCCCGGAGAATCTCTTTTGCATCGCCTGGACCCACGTGCCAAATTTATTGCCCTGATACTATTTATCGGCACGATTTTTGTTTTGCGAACTATGTTTGGCTACTTGCTCCTAGGCATAGTCATTTTCTGGTTACTGAAGATTTCTCGACTGCCGCTGCGCTATTTTTTTCGAGGTTTAAAACCGGTATTTTATATCACGCTGTTTACCTTAATCGTTCACTTTTTGATGACTAAAGGCGGCGTAATACTAATGCGTCTTGGACCTCTCACTGTAGAATCGGACGGTGTCTATCTTGGAATTTTTATGGCACTGCGGATTATTTTTCTTGTCGTCTGCACATCGATACTGACGCTTACCACTTCGCCTATCGCGCTTGCTGACGGTTTAGAGTATCTAATGCGGCCGCTCACAAAAATAGGTGTTCCGTCGCATGAAATTGCGATGATGATGACTATTGCCCTGCGCTTTATCCCTACGCTGATGGAAGAAAGCGAAAAGATAATGAAGGCACAGTTGGCCCGCGGTGCCGACCTTGAAAGCGGCAGTGTCTTTCGCCGCGCCAAGAGTTTGGTGCCACTTTTGGTGCCGCTTTTTGTTTCTGCTTTTCGCCGTGCAGATGATTTGGCGGTAGCCATGGAGGCCCGCTGCTATCGCGGCGGTGAAGGGCGCACCCGGCTACGTGAATTGCAGGCGACAACCTTTGATTATTCAGTCGTTCTGCTTTCCGCCCTTTTATTAATTGCTGTGGCTTGGAGCCAAGTCTGACTTAGCCGGCAGCTTTGCTGATGGAGTGGGCTTTCAATGCAAAATATCAAACTGACAATCGGCTATAATGGCGCTCAATATCATGGCTTTCAGCTGCAAAAAAATGCCATCACTATTCAGGAGTGCCTGGAGAGCGCTATGCACACCGTGTTTTGCCATCCTGTCCGGGTTATTGCTGCGGGTCGTACAGACAGCGGTGTGCATGCGGTAGGCCAGACTGTAAACTTTCATACCGCCTCCCAGATACCCGTAGAAAGGATTCCTTACGCCCTTAACTCGGTTTTGCCGAGCGATATTGTCGTCAGCCGGGCAGAGAAAGTCTCCGAGCTTTTTCATGCCCGCTACAGTGCGGTAAGCAAGGTGTACTCCTACACCATTGATAATGCGCAGCATCCGCGAGTATTGGTGCGTCATTGCTCGCTTCATCTGCGCGCTGCTCTTAATTTGTCGATGATGAAGCAAGCTGCGGCAACTCTGTTGGGCAGACATGACTTTAGCTCTTTTATGGGCAGCGCTTCTTCTGTAAAAACTACGGTACGGCAGCTTCTGCGGTTGGATGTAGATGAAGCGGATGGTTTTATTACTATCACCGCCGAGGCAGACGGATTCCTCTATAACATGATGCGGATTATTGTCGGCACGCTGGTCGAAGTAGGGTCAGGCAAGCGGGAGGCTGATTTACGGCCGCTATTGCATGCAAAGGATCGGAATGCCGCCGGTTGGACCGTCCCACCGCATGGTTTAGTCTTGCTGGAGGTAAAATATTAACATAAAATCGCGCTTTTGCTTGACAGTTACAGTTAAACTGTTATAAAATAATTTTGTGTCCAAATCGTCGTTTTCCGCCCCGTTAACGGTGTTTTGTCCGCGAGTATTGCGTTTGCAAGGAGGAAAAATAATGCGCACCACCTATATGCCAAAGGTCGGACAGATTCAACGGAAATGGTATATCGTTGATGCTTCCGGCAAGCCTCTCGGTAGGTTGGCTACTGAAGTTGCCCGCTTGTTACGCGGCAAACATAAACCGATCTTCACACCTAATATTGATACAGGCGATCATGTTATTGTGATCAATGCCTCCAAAGTTGTGCTGACGGGCAACAAAGCGACAGATAAAATCTACTATCGCCACTCCGGTTATGCCGGAGGCATGAAGAAAGTTTCGTATGGAACCCTGATCGCCACTAAACCCGAACGGGCTGTTATGCTGGCAGTTAAAGGGATGATTCCCCACAATCGCCTGGGAAGTGCGGCGTTAAAGAAAGTCCGCATTTATAGAGGCACTGAGCATCCGCATGAAGCACAGCAACCTGAAGTTTGGGAATTTTAGGGCAGAAGGGAGGAAGTTGAATGCCAAAAGCAGAGTATTATGGCACCGGTCGCCGGAAGAGCGCCATTGCCCGTGTTCGTCTGGTTCCCGGTAACGGCCAGATCTTGATAAATGACAGAGATATCGATACTTATTTTGGTTTAGAGACATTGAAGCTGATTGTTCGTCAGCCGCTTAAATTGACTGGGATGGTCGAGAAATTTAATGTAATCGCCAAGGTCGAGGGTGGTGGCACCACCGGTCAAGCCGGCGCGATCCGTCTTGGGGTTGCCCGTGCTCTCCTCAAAGCAGAAGCCAACCATCGTCCTGCGATGAAAAGTGCCGGTTTTCTGACTCGTGACCCGCGGATGATAGAACGCAAAAAGTATGGTCTTAAGAAGGCACGCCGCGCGCCGCAGTTCTCAAAACGCTAGGCTTGCCGGCTCGATTCGCAGCCGCTGCTGTATTTTGTGTTTTATACTGACATGCCTTTTGACGGCTGGGTGAAAGTTTTACTCTATCCAAGAAAATAAAAAAGACGCTTCGCGTTTTCTTTCAACTGACGCGTCTTATCCACTAGCTAGGGCGGGTTTGAAACCCGCCCCTACGGGCTGCCGCCCCTTCGGCGGGCCTGCCGGCTCTGAGCACCCCGCAAGAGTAAGGGGCACGCCCCTTACAAACCCCAACGCATAGGATCGTAGCTTCCCTGAACGATATAATTTCCTATGCTAAAATAAAAGCACCAGTTCGATGGATGCCTGAGCTGGTGTTTTTGTATTAAGGTTGGTGAAAAAGCTATTGTCGCCTACACAGCTTTTATTGGCGGGAGCTAAAAAGTCCATACCGATTGTGCTAGGGTATCTGCCGCTCGGCTTTGCTTACGGTGCGCTTGCCAGTATTGCCGGCATCAGCCTGTCTCTCATCGTAACGATGTCGCTAGTCGTCTTTGCCGGCAGCGCTCAGTTTATTTCCGTTGGCATGCTTGCGGCAGGTGCCGGCACCTTCTCTATAGTTGCCACCGTCTTTTTGGTCAATTTGCGTCATCTGCTGATGAGCGCGTCTTTAGCTACCTACATTCCACGATTTCCTCGCAGGCTATTACCGCTCTTAGCCTTCTGGCTTACCGATGAAAACTATGCCGTAGCTTGCTGCGAGCTTCGGGAAAGTGAAAAAAACCATCTCTACATGCTGGGATTATTCGGCACATCCTATTGCGGTTGGGTGGCGGGCAGTGCGCTCGGCGGGATGTTTGGCGGCTTTTTCACCAGCCCAAGCGCATTGATGTCAATGGAGTATGCCCTCTATGCGATGTTTATCTTCCTGCTTGTCATACAGTGCACTGAGCGAAAGTTGCTTTTTGCCGCCTGCGTCTCTGGTGCATTGTCTCTGTTTTTTTATCTGACAATACCAGGAAGCTGGTATATTATGCTGGCGGCAGTTTGCACTGCAACCATGGGGGTGTTGGCGGAAAAATGGAAGAGCTCATAATCTTAATCTTTGCGATGGCAATCGTTACATATCTGCCCCGCTTTCTGCCTATGCATCTGCTGACACGACTGGAAATACCTAAGACGCTAATTATTTGGTTACGCTATATTCCGGTGGCCGTCCTTGCCGCCTTAATTGTTCCCGGCATTACTACGGTGGAGCGGCAAGTCAATTTTGCCGGGGATAACTCCTATTTTTTTGCCAGCATTATCGCATTTATTGTTGCCTGGCGTTCAAAAAATATGCTGCTCACTGTCACTGTGGGAATGGGAGTCGTCTTTCTTTTGCAGTGGTTTCCGTTTGTATAATCTGACTCAGCGTATAGGCAGGAGAATATTTCGGAGGAATATTTCGTTTCGCCGGGTAGCACAATAAAACAAACGCTGAGGAGGGATATATCGGTGGCTGACACATTTACGGTTGGCAATCTTAAAGTAACTAAGAAAGTGGAGCAAGCCCAAATTGATTCTTTTGTGCAAACCCTACCACCTGAAAAGAAAGCTGATCTCAAAGATGTAATTATGGCCTTGCATCAGGAAGGACTAATTGATATCGAAGAACTTCACTAAAAAGAGACGCCAAAGACCCCTCTCCCAGAGGGAGGGTTAGAACACAGATCCCCATGATTTTCTGAAAACCACCAGCATGACAAAGCTCTCTCCCTCTGGGAGAGTGTTAGAACACAGATCCCCATGATTTTCTGAAAACCACCAGCATGACAAAGCTCTCTCCCTCTGGGAGAGTGTTAGAACACAGATCCCCATGATTTTCTGAAAACCACCAGCATGACAAAGCTCTCTCCCTCTGGGAGAGTGTTAGAACACAGATCCCCATGATTTTCTGAAAACCACCAGCATGACAAAGCTCTCTCCCTCTGGGAGAGTGTTAGAACACAGATCCCCTCTCCCTCTGGGAGAGGGTTAGGGTGAGGGCAAGGTGAAGGAATAATTTCATTTTTTGCAGATGCCCCTTTCGAAAAGTGGTCTGCACAGTGAAAAAGAGACGGCAGCGTCTCTTTTTCTTAATTATAGCTTGGTGTATACTATAGGAAAATGGAAGCAGAGGCTTAACATGGCAAATAACCTTCCTTTGCTAAAAGGGGAAACTATCGAACTAACTATTGAAAGCCTTAATCATGCAGGTGAAGGCGTAGGGAGAATTCACGGTTTCACTGTTTTTGTGCCCGGTGCACTGCCTCTGGAAAAGGTAACAGCCAAAGTCATCTCTTTGCAGAAAAATTACGCCCGTGCTCTGCTGCAGTCAATTTCGGCAGCGTCGCCGCAACGAATAATGCCGGTATGTGAGCAGTATGAACCATGCGGCGGCTGTCAGTTGCAACATCTTGACTATGCTATTCAACTGCAGTTAAAGCAGAAAGCGGTTGAGGATGCACTGCAGCGAATTGCCGGACTTTCTGTGCCGGTGTTGCCTACTTTAGGAATGGAGCACCCCTGGCGTTACCGTAATAAGGCGCAAGTGCCCATAGGTCAGCAAAAAAATGAGCTTGTGGCAGGGTTTTACGAACAAAGAAGCCATAACATTGTTGATCTAAAGTGTTGCCATATTCAACACCCGGCCAACGATTTCGTTGTCCACACCGTCCGGAACATTTTGCAGAAATTGGCTATAGCTGCCTATAGTGAAAAAGAGCACCGCGGCCTTGTCCGCCATATTTTGGCCCGTACGTCTTTTGCAACCGGTGAGACTCTTGTTGTTATTGTGACTAATGGAGCGAACCTGCCAAAAAAGGAGCAGATTTGTCATGCTCTGCGAGAAGCTATTCCGAATCTTTGCGGCATTGTCCAAAATGTCAATACCAAGCGCGGCAATACTATTTTGGGGAAAGAGGATATCACCCTTTGGGGGCGTCCCTGGCTCTGTGAGCGGCTTGGCGATTTGGAATTTCATCTTTCCGCCCGCTCATTTTTTCAAGTGAATCCTAGCCAGACTGTTCGCTTGTATGGGAAAGCGTTGGAATATGCCGCCCTTTCGGGCGAAGAAACTGTATTTGACCTCTATTGCGGGATCGGAACTATCTCGCTTTTTCTAGCTCGCAACGCCGCAAAAGTGATTGGCGTAGAGTCACTGGCAGCAGCAGTGGATGATGCCCGGAAAAATGCTTTAATAAACGGGATCACGAATGCTAAATTTTACGTGGGTGCTGCAGAAACGGTCGTGCCGTTACTTTACAAGGAAGGCCTCCGCGCCGATGTGGTAGTAGTCGACCCGCCCCGCAAAGGATGTGACCAAGCCCTCCTGGAAACTATCAGCAAAATGTCCCCGCAGCGAATCGTTTATCTCTCCTGCAATCCAGCTACATTAGCAAGAGATCTCAGCTTTCTTGCTAAAAATGGCTTTACACCTGTTGAAGCACAACCTGTGGACATGTTCCCTCAGACAAGCCACGTTGAGACGGTAGTATTGATGTCAAGGGTAAAAGAGTGAGTGTGTTAGAAGTCCAGTATATAAGCCATTTGTGAGTTTTTGCATTTGAAAATAGGGGTTTGAAAAATGTGTATTTTTTGCTTCGTGGGAACATATCAAGACAAGTCTTTACCCTTGTGACAGAGCGATTTAGATGTCGGTGCTTGGCGAGTGGTCGGTTTGGATGTTTCATGAAAAGATTGAGGTCGTGTGGTCAGTATTGATCTTTATTGTAGATTTGATAAAATGGCAGTGAAATAGGCTAACCAACATTGGCAAAATATACTCATATGTTTATTAGTCGTGATGCTGAATGAACATGTCTCCTTTTCGTGAAAGCGAGGAATTAGAAAATGACAGTCAACGAACCAGAAAAAATTGAATGGCAAGGCACGATAATATCCATCCAACCACGCACAGCCGTATGGCGGTACAGGCTTGATAACCGCACTCACTATCATCGTGGCTACAATCTGTTTCTTGATGGTGAAGCCAATGGAATAAAAACTCAATTTTCTGTAGCCATCTCGGAGAAGCAACAGCAGAAGCTTATCTTTCGAATTGGTGATGTAGCAAAAGGGTCTGCGTGGACAAAAATGTATGATGTAAGCGACTATGCCGATTACTATCGTGCCGGGGGCTTAAAAATCATAAAGAAAGCAAAACAAACAGAAACTACGCCACCCCCATATCTGATAGAGCCTCCAAACATGGCTACCTATGAAGAGCGCGGTGCAAGAATGCTGAGTTCAGCCAGTTACAAGGGTAAGTGCTTTCAATGTACGTGGGCGACTATGTCGGCGGTTGAAATTGAGTATAACTGGGGCGTGACCAAGAAGTACCGCTTCGAAAGTTTCTGCTACGGACCCAAGTCATGCAAACTTTATAAAATGGGAAAACCACGCGCTGTGCCATACAAGGACTCTGGTTCGGACTATGACGAGGGTTGGATGGACGACATATGCACAGAACGACGCGGATTGGATGACTAATTGATTTTATGGGGTGATTTTGATGAATAAAATCTCCATTCGTTTTTTTGATGATAAGGAAGTTCGTGCGGTATGGGATGATGAAAAATCCAAGTGGTGGTTTTCTGTGCTGGATATCATAGGTGTTTTGCGTGGCATTAATGACTATGAAAAAAACAGAAACTACTGGAAATACCTCAAGTCAAAGTTAAAAAGTGAGAACCATCAACTGGGTAGTATGACTACCCAGTTCAAATTCACCGCACCTGATGGTAAAAAACGAGCCGCCAATGTTCTTGATTATAACGGCATTATTGAGCTTGCGAAAAATTTTCCAAGCAAACAGGCAAATCGATTTATCGAATGGTTTACCTACAGCGATGAAACGATTGACGGAAAGAGCAAATCAAAGGCATATGCTCTTTTCGACAGTTCCTTGCTAAATACAATAGAAGTCGGTACTGTCAAAGGCTTGCAGCAGATTCACGGCTATTTATTCGGAGGCCTGTATGACTTTGCAGGGCAAATTAGGACCCTAAATATCGCAAAGAGTGGTTTTGAATTTGCTATAGCGCGTTTCTTGCCAGAAACACTGAAAAAAATTGAAGAAATGCCCGAAAACACTTTTAATGAAATTGCAGATAAGTATGTTGAGATGAATGTTGCCCACCCTTTTATGGAGGGCAATGGCAGAAGCATGCGCATTTGGCTTGACCTAATTCTGAAAAAGAATCTGAAATTGTGTGTGGACTGGAGCAAGATCAGTAAAAGAGACTATCTCGCAGCGATGGAGAAGAGCGTAACAAATTCCACTCAAATAAAAGCACTTTTACAGTCCTCCTTGACAGATAAGATAAACGACCGTGAGATGTTTATGAAAGGTGTAGATTATTCCTACTATTACGAACAGGAAAATGAAATCACTTAAGGGGAAAAGTGAATGAAATTACAATTCAGGCAGCTGCCTTTTCAGATGGATGCGTCAGAGGTATAACATGGAAAAAATACAAGGATTCATTTCATACCACCATTGCCACCTAAGCGGGAAAAGCGTGTAGGGATTTACTGCCGTGTAAGTACAAACAGTGTTGATCAGCTGAAAAGCCTTACCGCCCAGGTATCGGCACTAACAAGATTGACAGCAGTTAATCCCAAATGGTTATTTAGTAGATGTTTACATAGATATTGCTTCAAGCAAGACAGGTTCTTCTCGTAAAGAATTTACCCGTATGCTGCAGGATTGTAAGTCACGCGATATAGAAATTATCCTAACCAAGAGCATCAGCAGATTTGGCCGAGATACGGTAGAGATTCTTGATGCCTTGAACCAGCTAAGGATTCTCGGCGTTCGGGTTATATTTGAGCAGGAAGTACTTGATACAGCCGATACAGATAATGACCTTATGATCTCAATAATAGAGTCAATTGCTCAGGCAGAAAATGAATCACGCAGCGATAATATTAAGTGGGGGATCAAACAACGTGCAGCACAAGGCACTTCAAAGCTATATAAAAGAAAATGCTATGGATATTTCAATGATGCAGATGGTAATTTGGTTATCGATGATAAAGAAGCAAAAAATGTGCGCATGATATTTAACTTCTATCTTCAGGGTAAGAGTGTTGTAGGCATTGTGAAAGAACTGGAACGCCTCGGAATAAAATCTCCTTCCGGAAAGGCTATATGGCCTAAGCGGACAATTGATGTAATGCTCAGTAATGAAAAGTATATAGGGAATGCCCGGTTGTTGGATAATGGAAAACATGATTTATGCTATTTAGCCGAGGGGAATAATCCGGCAATTGTATCCAAAGAAATGTATCAAGCGGTACAGATTGAAAAACAGCATCGAAGTAATGTCACAAAGGCCGAAGATGGTAACCAGAGAAAAAGTGAAAAATACAGTTCGAAGAAGTGAAAATACAAAATAGCCTAATCGAAAATCGATTGTTGAGAAGTTAGAATGGACATCAAACCAATATAAACACAGGACTTTTGCTATGTTTCTCTGAAATGACATATTGCCTAAAAAATTCACGTTGAGACGGTAGTGTTGATAACGAGGAGGGAAAAGTGAGTGTGTAAAAAGTCCAGTAAATATAGGCTTTTCGAGATTTGAGAGCAATAATCCAAAGTGCTAAAATCGTAAGAATATCGGTTCATGGGAATATGTCTAAAGGGATGATTTTGAGCGTGACAGAGCGATTTAGATGTCGGTGCTTTACGAGTGGTCGATTTAGATAACATGGGTTTGCGAGTGTTCGATTTGGATGTTTTTCGATTCTGTCCGGGAGTGTGTGGTCAGATTGAATGTTGGGGTAAAAGGTTGCAGAATAGGCTAATCAATATAGCTGAAATATGCTGATATGTTTATTAGTCTTGGAGATCAAATATATTTGGCAGGAGAAATTTTGACATGGTTATTTTGCGAACACCACGTTTGTATATGCGGAAAATACAAACAGATGATTATAGTTCTATTTGCTTAATTTTGCATAACATTAATGTCATGTATGCTTGGGAGCATGCCTTTACTGATGAGGAAGTAGTGCAGTGGATTGACGAAAATATTATGAGATATTATAGGGACGGTTATAGTTACTGGGCAGTAATAGAAAAAGCGTCTGATAAGTTAATTGGAGTGACCGGGTTAATTTCTGAACAAGTAGATAATGAAAACTATGTCGGCGTTGGCTATATTTATCAAAAATCATATTGGGGAAACGGGTATGCCTTTGAAGCTGCTTCTGCTTGTCTTGATTATGCTTTTAATACTTTGCATCTAAATGAAATTACAGCGCAAATTCGATCGGAGAATACGGCTTCAAGAAAAGTGGCTGAAAGACTTGGCATGTCTATAAAGAAGCAGTTTATTAGACGTTATAAAAACAAAGACATACCACATCTTCTTTATAGCCGTACAATATAGCATTGTTGTACCGTCCCCGGCAGTATAAATATGAAGGATTTGCCACACAAAGATAAATTCCAAGTAAATTCCACTGTAAATTTGTCCTCCGAGGCTATGAGCTCTCAAACAGCTGCCTGATCGACGGCTCGTAATACTCGGGGCAGGTGGTCGGCTTGCGGCCCGAAAGTTGCCACAATGCTTGCATTATACTTAGATTTGAAGGAATAATTTCGCTGATAGTGTCAAGGACTTTTATTAGAGTTATTTGGAGGGGTTATTATATGAAAAAAGTGTTGGTTATGGAAGGCGTAGAAAGAGAAACATTATCTGTAGGCAAAAATTTAATGGTAGTCAGAATTACTTTTAAAAAAGGAGCTGAAGTGCCCTTTCACACACACGAACACGAACAATCGAGCTACATACAAAGCGGATGCTTAAAATTATTAATAGACGAAGAAGAAATAGTTTTAACAGAAGGAATGTCGGCTATCGTTCCTCCAAATGCAAAACATAAGGCTATAGCATTGAAAGATACAGTCGATATAAATTCGTTTACGCCAGTTAGAGAAGACTATTTAGGGGTAGTGTAGGGAAACTCTGGTATCTGCTTCTTTTTGGCCCAAGCAATGTTAGCATCTACCACCCCGGAAGAAAAATAAGCACACTCTCCAACGGAATGTGCC
The DNA here is from genome assembly GCA_018335695.1 of Clostridium sp. Lineage (GTDB taxonomy): Bacteria > Bacillota > Dethiobacteria > Dethiobacterales > Dethiobacteraceae > GPS1B09. Next base: position 1,411 of record JAGXRV010000031.1, on the reverse strand, counting down.
TATTTTGTTATTATTTTGTCATTTTGAGTTTAATTATTAAACAAACAAAGCACCCTACGCTCCAAATCTAGTAGAGTGTCTTGGTTTAATTCTCTATTATACTTCTACATCCACCGTCACGGCGGACATAAATTCCACGGTGAATTTATCCTCAAAAGCGGTAATTTTTTCAATCAGCCGCCGGATAAGCTGCTCATTATATTCAGTAATGGCGGCGGTCTGTTCCCGCAGGAATGCGCTCATATCGGCAATCCTTTTCCGCAGTTCATCCCGACCGGCGCTCTCCAGTTGTACTTTTTGTTTTTCTCCACGTAAGCGGTAAATCTCATCGGCGACATCCTCGTAGTCGGCCTTGGAGCTGGCCAATTTCAGAAGCTCTGCCTGAAGCTCCTGAAGCCGCGCGTCGATGCCTGCCAGAGTCTGGTCATTTTCGTGAATCAGGACGGTTTCGATGTTATTTTGCAGGGTGACAAGGAAGGTGTCCTTGTCGCACAGTGCTTGGTTGATAGCGGTAATCAGCACCTGCTCAATTTGGCATTCCGGCACTGTTCGTGCATCGCAGAACAGGCCGGTGTTTTCCAACCTGCTGATGCAGCGCCAAACAACCGACTTTTTACCTCGATTGTTCCAATGAATCCTGCGGTAAAACTCACCGCAGCCTCCGCAAATAATCATGTTCGAGAAACAGTGGTTACTGCTGAAGGTCCTTTTCTTTCCGTTCGGGCTTGTGTGGACGATTCGGCGGCGGATAAGTTCTTCCTGAACCTGCATGAAAATTTCACGCGGGATGATGGCCTCATGATTGTTTTCCACATAATACTGCGGAACGATACCATGATTCCTTACCCGTGTCTTCGTGAGGAAGTCCGTGGTATATGTTTTCTGCAAGAGGGCATCGCCAATGTATTTCTCATTTCGCAAAATCTGGTTGATGTTGCTGGTGTGCCACTTCTCCCTGCCTGCGCCATTTAGGATGCCGTCGGCTTCCAGCCCTCGGGCGATTTTCAGCATACTGGCCCCTTCAAGGTATTCCCGGTAGATGCGCTTTACGATTTCAGTACAGCCTTTCTTGTCTCTTTTTTGTTCTTTTTCAGACTGCGGTTCAGAGGATACCTTTTAATCGCACTGCGGAAAAAGTTAATATACAATCTGGTCGGTGTGAGATGTCCCATCAGCACGTCGCCTTTTACCGGAAACGTATCGTAGAGAATAGACCTGTAATTTTTGGCTTTTTAGGGTCTATGGAAATCGTGATCCAAGCTGAACAGCCGTGGCTGGAAGCTTTTTGTCGCATCGTATACCGATGGGGCATTCAGGATTTTAACCTACGATATTTCGATTTCATTGCCAAGAGCTTTGTAAACACGTACTGAAAAAAGAATTGCTTACTTTTCGTATGCCCTGTGAGGGG
>JAGXRV010000030.1 GCA_018335695.1 Clostridium sp. | reverse complement strand
TAAATAATGAAAGAAGAAGAGTGGCAAGGCGTTTGAGATATCTGTTGCCCATCCTCCTTTAACCTCCTTCTCTCTTCCATCCGGCTGTTAATTTAGTTTCCATTCGGAGATATTCCAGGTATTACCCGCCAGGGTGGGATTAGGTTTAAAGTTCTCAAGATTCTTCGGCACAGCTGTAATGGAATTAAAGAAACAGATAAATAGAAAAGGTACTTCCTGAGAGAGAATTTGCTGGACTTCATGGTAGATTGCAATCCGTCCTTCTTGACTAGTCTCCTGCAAGCCCGCCTCAAGCAATTCGTCAATTCGCGGATTGCTAAATCCGGCAAAGTTTTGACCTGTACCGTATAATTCCGGCCTTTGGCTGGAGTGCCATAAAGTTTTAGAGTCAGGATCAATGCCTGCCGCCGAGCCTAAAACGATCATTTCAAACTCTAGATTTCTCAGAATATCGCCAAATAGAGTAGCTGCTTCGAAATTCTGGATAAATACTTCAGCGCCGATAGCTTCCCATTCTTGCTTGGCTATCTCCTGGAATGCTTCCCGGACAGGGTTGCCGGTAGTAGTATTAATTGTGAAAGAAAGCCGTACACCATCCTTCTCAAGGACACCGTCTTCGCCTGATTTCCAACCTGCTTCTTGCAAAATTTGTCTCGCTTTTTCCGGGTTATAGTTATATTGTTTCAAATTAGGGTTATAAGCCCAACTCATTGGCGGCGTATCAGCATGTGCTGCGGTAGCAACACCGTTTAACACAACGTCAATAAACCTTTCCTGCGGAAAAGCGTAACTAAGTGCCTGTCGAACGGCTATGTCCTGAAAAACGGGTAAGCGCAGATTAAAAATAGCATTCATGCTCATGAAACTGGGAGAGTTGTGAATATTAATGGGCATGCCCTCTTTCTGTAATGTTAATAACTGTTGGTAATGGTCAGGTGCCGCTCGATCATAGATATCGATCTCACCGTTGGTAAAGCGAGCCAACATCGTATTTAAGTCAGGCACTACCTTAAAAACAATGCTCTCAATCTGAGGCTTTCCGCGAAAATAATCCGCAAACGCTTCAAGCATCACAAATTCATTTGCTCTCCACTCAACAAATCTATAGGGGCCTGAGCCGATAGGGTTCCTTGAAAAATTGCCCCCCTTGCTCAACTCGTTTCCGCCTTGAATAAACTCTGCCTCCAGAATATGTTTAGGCACAATCATTGACTCAGCATAAGCCCAGCCTTCAAGCCATGTGACATCCGGTTCTTTTAAAGTAATATAAAAAGTATACTTGTCCATAATTTCGAAATTTGCAATTCTTTCCCAGCGCAACCGAGAAGGAACAGCGTTTTTTTCTGCCATCTTCATTTCGTAAGTAAATTTCACATCTTCCGCCGTTAATTCGACACCATCGTGAAATTTAACACCTTCTCGCAACTTAAATTGATAAGTCAAGCCATCCTGACTGACAACAGGCATCTCCTCAAGCAAGTAAGGCTCAAACTCAAGTTCGTCGTTAACTTTAATAAGCGTAGAAAAAACAGCGTTTAAAATATTTGCTTCATTTGCAGACTCAGTAAAAATCGGGTTTAAGGTCCCTATATCTGTGTGCATCCCCCAAACTAACGGTTCTGCCGTCTGAGGGGTACTAACTTGGCCGCAGGAGGCGGTAATTGCGGCAACCATAACCAAGACTATTAACAAAGCAAGCATTCTTCTAAACAAGTTAAGATCACCTTCTCTAGGTTATTTTTGACATACTTAGAATTCTCTGCCCTTAATCTATTTACCTGCTGCCAAATGTAAGAATCCTTCAGATAATGTTGAAATTAGTCGACTAAGCTACAGTTCCCCTCTCCCTCCACGACTCTTCCCTCTCCCTCAGGGAGAGGGCAAGGGTGAGGGCAATGGAGAAGGCAAAGGTGGGGGGCACTATTGTATTTCTTTGCCGTTAATTTAAATCCATTAAAAAGATATTTTCTTTGGCAGGGAAAACGTGTAAAATGCTGAATTTCTAAACATATACTTACTACTGTCCGCCTCCATCAAAGCTCTAGAAAGGGGTAATTTCCCATTAATATCGCCTTCTTTTTAATTCCCAAAAAAGAAATTATTTATCTTCCCGTTAGTTGCACAATGCGACAAGCAATCGAAAAGATGGAATTTCACCGCTATACAGCAGTTCCCATAGTAGATCAACACGGACATTACGTAGGCACTATCACAGAGGGTGATTTGCTTTGGAAGATGAAAAACACTCCCGGTCTGACCTTTGAAAATACCGACAAAATTCCTATTACAGAAATACCCCGGCGTTTCAAAAATGAAACTGTGCGCATCGAAGCTAATGTAGAAGACCTTATTAAACTGGCTGTGGCACAAAACTTTGTTCCTGTACTCGACGACGAAGATATTTTTATCGGGATAATCCGCCGCAGAGAGATTATGGAGCACTTTAGCAGGAAGCTCTTAGGAAAAAACGAGCTTTAACCACTGTATTAAGCATGCCGGCAAACCGTCTGGGCGTAGCTGCACTACTAAAATAATAGATGCCTCAAGTATTGGCCTCGAGGCATCTAAAAGTTGTGTTTAGATAATGTGTTTTAAGGTTTTATAAACAGCGCTCTTTCCCCGGATTACTGTTGCAGATTAAAAACTGTCAATAATTGACTTAACTCCTCTGATGAGAGTTGGTTGCGCAAAATGTCAAGCGCCTGTTGAGCTTCCTCTATGGTAACTCCGTCAGCAGCAAGTTCGCTTAACTGGGCAAGAGTTTCTAAACCAATTTTTTCAAGTATAGGTAAAATAGCTATCAACTCGGCAATCCCACCTACCCCCTCTTGTGGCAGAACCTCTAGCGGTTGGGTTACATCTTCCAATGCCGGCCGTAAAACGTTACTCAATGTGGCTAAATATTGCTGCGCTAAAGGCCAAAGGAAAAAATAGGCTGACGCAATCAAGACAGCTAGGCTTATAACAGAGAAAATCACTAATTTTTTGATCATAAGCTACCTCCCTCTTAGAATTGCTCAAGGCAAATTTCGCCTGCGTGTTAAATATAACATATATAAAGCAAAACACAAGGAAGAGAGTAAAAATTAAATAGCTGTGACAGAAGACAGCCGCTACTCCTACTTTGCCATTGTTCCGCCGTCAATCGGGTAAACACCGCCTGTAATGTAAGAAGATTTAGCGGACGCCAGAAAATAGACAAGTTCCGCAATTTCCTGTGCAGTAGCATACCGACCCATAGGAACAGCTTCTTCAAACATTTTGCGAGCAGCCGCCGGATCTTCTGCCAGCGCTTCTTCGATGGAGCGCATCATCCGTGTATCTACCGGCGCCGGGCAAATCGCATTTACACGCACTCCTTTACCGACTACTTCAAGAGCGGCAGAGCGGGTAATTCCCAGTACGGCATGTTTGGATGCGACATATGGGGCAAGATTCGGAAATCCCTTTAAACCAGCTATCGAAGCAACGTTTATCACACTGCCGCTTAACTGTTCAATCATCACTCTCAATACATACTTTAGTCCAAAGTATACACCATAAAGATTTACACCTAAGACATGGTCCAGGTTGTCAGCAGTTGTCTCCACAATCGACTGAACTTTTCCCTCCACGCCGGCATTGTTAAAAAAAACATCAATCCGGCCAAACTTAGCAAAGGTTGCATCTACATAATTTTTTACATCTGCTTCTTTGGAAACATCAGCCGCAACAGCCAGATAGTTATCCTTTCGCAAGCCAAGCTGCACAGCCATTTTTTCCGCTGCTGCATTGTTGGTACTGACAAGTGCCAGTTTAGCGCCGTTTGCAGCAAAAAGCTTGCTCACAGCACTGCCAATCCCGCCGGTCGCCCCTGTAATCAATACCACTTTATCCATAAATTCCATAAATATACCTCCTATACCTCTTAAAATTTTATTTCCGCCCTGGCCATTTCAACGCTTGGAACAAAAAGATTTTCTTCCGGAAAGTGAGCATCAACGGCTGCCTGGCTTACGCTACGGTAAAGCAGCCTAACAGTAGCTGTAAAAGTTTGTCCGACTGCCTGAATACTGTAAATTTCTGTTTCTGTACCGCGTGGCGGGATGCGCCGATCAAAACCTATCTCTTGTGCAAACCAACTTTTGCTTGTCTGGTTGCCATCTTTATCCCGGAACAATCTGCGGAAAAAAACTGCATTGGGATCCACATTATTCTCTGCATCCCTATGACCGGAACGAAAGACAGTCTCTCCTTGATCGTTCACTACGGTAACCTCTAACCACATTTCTCGAATATAAGTAACACCGGTAGGAATTTTGTGTCCGGCACCTACATTGGTCACGTTCACCGTCAGAGCTAAACCGTCATTAGTCAGTTTACCTTCTAAGTCTAGTCGAGCTGCCGCTCTTAAATTTTCTTCCGCTTTACGGGCATGTTCTTCAGAACCCTTTCTGGAAAACTGCCAGGAACTGCCTCCCACAAAGTAATGGGTGGCAATATGCTCTCTTTCCTTGGCGTTACCGATGATCGCAGACCGTCCTGGGTTCTTGCCTACTCCGGGTCCGGGCGTCATATGACAACCTTGACAAGTAATCCCTTCCGCAGCATAAGGGCCGGCCAACCAATCATCATAAGTGTCGATAATCAACGCTCCGCTTTCCGGATGACGAACGTTATGACAAGCACCGCAAAATTGCGCATCAGTGTGAAGCTGTGAGTATTTTGTTTCGTGTACGGGAGAGACTGTATCGCCGCGGGGCCCTCTCTTGACAGGCCCTGGTGCTGAAACGTTACCTGTATTAAATTTTTCTGTAACTTCAGTTACCGTATGACAGAAATCACAGGAAATGCCTCTTCCGGAAATCTCATCAAATTCACTGCCGTCAAAAGGCGGCAGCTGACCGGTACGAAAAGCAACAGGCGCGTGACATTCACCACAAAGTGCTCCGACTGCTCCATCAGTTTCGGCAAGTGCCTGTTGAAAATCAGCCTGAAAAAGCTCGCCGACCCAAGCGGAAGCATGCTTGGAACCGCTCCAAGCCTGATAAATTTCTGTATGGCATGCACCGCAAACGGCAGGGTCCTGGAAATCACCCGGTGCAAACAGGACAGTTTGCGCCGGTTCTGGAGGGGCAAGAACCGGCGGCGGCTCAGTCGTTACCCTAGGTCTACAGCCTGTCAGATTAACGGCTAAAAACAGAAGAATAAAATGTGCGAGTAACATATGATATTGCTTTAATGACATGCCGCAACACCCCTGCAGTTGATTTCTCTAAAGCTCATTCTAACATATTGACGGCTTAGGTACATTAATAAAGCATAAACAGAATGACAACGCTCCAATCCGTATATCTTAGCTCATCTAAAAAGGAAAGCCCCAAGATTTTTTGGGGCTTTAGCCGTATTTTGTTATCTGCCTGACTGTTCAGACCGATTGGAAGCTTATATGCTTCCCTGTGTCTCTAAGTCGAATATCTTCCCGGGATTCATAATATTATTGGGATCCCAGGCTTTTTTTATCAGCTTCATTAAATCCAGTTCCACCGGGTCCATATTTTCCAACATGTATTTTTTCCGTTTAAGACCAATACCATGTTCGCCGCTTATCTTGCCGCCTAATCTTTTTGTAACGGCGTAAAGCTCCCGGAGAGCTTGCGGTTCAATCTCATGCCAGTGTTCCATGCTGTGCTCCGGATTTTTGACGAGCGTAGCATGCAGATTGCCGTCACCCGCATGACCATAGCAGGGAATCTTAATATCATACTTTTCAGAGATTTGTTCCAACTCCGGAATTATATCTGGTATCGCCGCAATTGGTACTACTATATCTTCCAGACTTTGAACCGGTGAAACCACCTTAAAAGCTTCTGCTATATTTCTTCTGACATTCCAGATCCGCTCTTGAGTAGTATAATTATCAGCCACATAAACCTCAATAGCTCCGTTTTCCATACACAGATCGCCTATACCCTCTGCCGATAATTCCACTTGCTCCTGATTGGTTCCGTCAACTTCAATCAAGAGCATAGCACCGGCTTCCTGATAAGGCAGACTCTCATTAAGGTAATCACAAGATGTTTGCACAGACAATTTATCCATAAATTCTATACTTGTTGGTATTGTCCCTCGAGACATAATTACGGGTACCGTATCAATGGCATCCTTGGGAGTTTTATAAAGCACCAGCAGATTGGATTTGGCTGTTGGCAAACCGGTTAATTTGATAGTGGCACTGGTAACGATCCCGAGAGTTCCTTCAGAACCGACAATCAATTGCTTAAGATCATAACCTGTGACATCTTTAGTAAGCTTGCCGCCTAATTGAACTATCTCACCTTTTGGCGTAACAAGTTCCATGCCCATAATATAGCGTCCGGTCACCCCATATTTGACTGCCTTGCCGCCACCCGCGTTTTCAGCAATATTTCCTCCTAAATAACATGTTTCCAGACTCATGGGATAACCTGCATAAAACAAGCCTTGATCTTTGATAAGCGCATTTATATCATTTGTCACAATCCCTGCTTCGGCTGTCAAAGTCATGTTGCCGTAATCAATGTCTAAAACTTTGTTCATCTTTTCTATTGACAGTACGATTCCGCCAAAAATAGGGATAGCACCACCGGAAAGACCACTGCCTGCTCCACGCGGCGTAATAGGAATCAATCTATTGTTTGCCAATTTTACAATCTGCGCAATCTCGGCAGTCGTGGTAGGCGTAACGACAACTTCCGGCATGTGACCATATTCTTGCTTATTTGTTTCATCATGCGAATATGCTTCCATTTTTTCTTCGTCGGAAAAGACATTTTTCTCACCCAAAATTTGCTTCAGCTCTTCAATGATTGCCGGAGTAACCGGATTATAACGCATTATTCCCCCTCCTTTTGCTTTCTTGCAGCTAATTTAGCGTTAATTAACGGAATAACTTCAAACAGGTTGCCGACAATACCAAAATCTGCCAACCTAAATATATTAGCATCCGGATCTTGATTAATTGCCACAATATACTCGGAAGTTTTGATGCCTGCTAAATGCTGAATGGAACCGGACACACCGGCGCAAATATACAATTTCGGCGAGATTGTCTTCCCACTCAAACCAACCTGATGTGGATAAGGCAGCCAGCCGCGATCTACTGCATCTCGCGAAGCGCCTAAAACACCGTTAAAGTGGCTGGCCAATTCGCGCAGAAGCGTAAAATTCTCCGCTTTTTTCATTCCTTTTCCGCCGGCCACTACTACTTCAGCCTCTTCTATGTTGGCAAACTCTTCCGTATCCTCACGATAACCTATCACCTGTACACGAGGGTCGAGCAGCTCTTCCTTCAGGGCTAAACGCGTAATTTTCCCTTGCCTTGTACGCTCAAGCGCCAAAGGACGGCTTGACTTTGGCCTGACAGTAGCCATTTGCGGACTATGATTTGGAGTTTTTATGGTTGCCATAATATTGCCGCCTATCGCCGGCCTTGTCTGCAGAAGATGATTTGTTTCCTCTTCGATATCCAAATCAGTGCAATCAGCCGTCAATCCGGTTGTCACTTGAATAGCAACATGAGGCATCAAAGTCCTGCCGCTTGAAGTGGCAGCCGCTAAAATTGTGTGTGGTTTATATTGCCTAATCAGATCCGACAAAACATTACTGTAAGTTTCTACAACAAAATTTTCTAAGCGGTGATCGTCAACAAAATATACTTCATCAGCTCCTCGATAAATCAACTCTTGCAGTGATTCATCGGAAACATTTGCCCCAAGCAGAACCGCAGAAAGCTTCGTACCCATTTTATCAGCCAGTTTTCTTCCCCTACTTAGTAACTCAAAAGAAACTGCTCTTAACTTCCCCTTGCTTTGTTCGGCAATCGTCCATACATGGCTCATCGGTTACTCCTCCTATATCAGTTCTTTCTCTTCAAGGAACTGCAACAAGGCATCAACAGCTTCATTCAGACCTGTATCGCCGGATGCCTTAACAATTTTTCCGCTGCGGGTAACTTTTGGATAGCCAATCTTGATAACTCTTGTCGGTGAACCCTTTAATCCAATACACGCCTCGTTAAGTTGCAGGTCTGCGGCATTCATCACCTGTATTTCATAAGCTCTCGCTTTTTTCTTGCCGCGCAGCGTAGGCAACCTTGGATTGCTAACCTCTTTTACTACTGTGAGAAGTGCGGGCAAAGGCATTTGCAAAATTTGGTACCCATCTTCCACAAGTCTTTCTACGATAATGCTCTCACTTGCAACATCGGTAATCTTGCTGACATAAGTGGCTAAAGGCAGTCCCAACCAGGCAGCAATTCCCGGCCCTACTTGTCCGGTATCGCCATCTGTTGCCCTCTCGCCGGCAATAATAAGATCGTAGCTGCCAAGCTGCTTAATTGCCTCTGATATAGTATAGGAAGTAGCCCAAGTATCTGCACCGGCAAATTTCCTATCAGAAATCAAGATTCCTTCGTCACAACCCATAGCAATCGCTTCCTTCAGAGCTTTGGCTGCCGACTGCGGTCCCATGGTGCAAACTGTCACCTTTCCTCCGAATTTTTCTTTTAATTGAATCCCTGTTTCAATCGCATAAAGATCCAAAGGGTTGATAACACTGACAACTCCCTCACGAATCATCGTCCCCGTTTCTTTATCCATCTTAACATTACTCGTTTCAGGCACTTGTTTAATCGGTATGATAATATCCAATTCTTCTTCCCCTCCCAAGTTTCTCTTCACTGGCACAGACAAAATTATTTTACTCCACAACTTATCCTCAGGCGCTCACCACTTTAAAAGAGCTTTGCTCAGCCATTATGCCATTACCTCAGATTGTCAGGTGGTCTGACCAGCTAAAGATTATTTCAACATTCCGTCAATTTATCCTGCTTTTCAAATAATATTTTAAGTTTTAGCAACTAATTTCTGCAAAAATATTAACATCAATCTACTCACTGGAAGTAAAATGGTCTGTCATATAGTCCCCTCTCCCTTGGATAAATGGTCTACCCCAAAAATCCCCTCTCCCCCTTGGATAAAGGGTCTACCCCCAAAATCCCCTCTCCCTTGGGCAAAGGGTCTACCCCCAAAAATCCCCTCTCCCTTGGGCAAAGGGTCTACCCCCAAAATCCCCTCTCCCCCTTGGATAAAGGGTCTACCCCCAAAATCCCCTCTCCCTCTGGGAGAGGGTAGGGTGAGGGCGTGTGTCTGCTTAAAAAATGATGCAAAATATTTGAATCTGGGGTAATCTGGAAGTGTCACGTTTTAAACTCAAGGATGATTATTCTATGCTTATGGTTTGAGTTCAGTCAGTTTAGAAGAAACTATGACAACAAACAACTAATAACGAAAGAGGAAACAGTATGACGAAGCAAAATGCAACTACTTCAGCAGGATGGAATTTTAACAATAGTTACTCTCGTCTGCCGGAAACTTTCTTTACAAGACTCAACCCCACACCTGTTCGTTTCCCGAAGCTCGTTATACTCAACTATCCGCTCGCAAAAGACCTGGGATTAAATGATAAGTTTCTGGAAAGTGAAAATGGTGTAGCAGTTCTTGCCGGCAACCTTGTTCCCGAAGGCGCCTTACCCCTCGCGCAAGCATACGCGGGGCATCAATTCGGACATTTCACCATGCTGGGTGACGGCAGGGCACTGCTGCTTGGCGAACAAATCACACCGCAAGGTGATCGCTTTGACATTCAGTTAAAAGGTTCAGGCAAAACGCCGTATTCGCGCAGAGGCGACGGTAGAGCGGCGCTTGGTCCAATGCTGCGCGAATACATTATCAGTGAGGCAATCCACGCGCTTGGCATTCCCACCAGCCGCAGCCTAGCCGTTGTGACTACCGGTGAACCGGTATTCCGCGAAACAGTACTGCCCGGCGCAATTCTTACCCGGGTGGCTGCGAGCCATTTGCGCGTAGGCACCTTTCAATACGTTTCAAAATGGGGTACTGTTGAGGAGCTAAAAATTCTCGCCGACTATACCTTGCAGCGTCACTTTCAGATTTCTGAAGTTGCAGAAAATCACTACCTTTCCCTGCTGCAGGAAGTCATCAGGCGGCAAGCAGTACTAATTGCTAAATGGCAATTAGTCGGCTTTATACACGGGGTGATGAACACAGATAATATGGCTCTCAGCGGGGAAACCATTGATTATGGTCCCTGCGCCTTTATGGACACCTACGACCCGGCAACAGTTTTCAGTTCTATCGACAGATACGGCCGCTATGCTTACGCCAACCAGCCAAGAATTGCTGCCTGGAATCTTGCGAGATTTGCGGAAACCCTTTTACCGCTGCTGCATAAAAACGTTGAAGATGCCCTTGAACTTGCAAATAATGCGCTGACTGCTTTTGCTGAGATTTACCAAATTAATTGGTTAGCAGGGATGAGAGCAAAATTAGGAATCTTAAACGAGGAGCCGGAAGATGAATCTCTCATAAATAACCTTCTCAGTCTGATGAATAAATACCATGCAGACTATACCAACACTTTCCTAGCGTTGACTTTTGAAACGATAAAAGATACTGAGATGTTTTGCAGCGCTGAATTTAACGAATGGCACAAATTGTGGCAAACAAGACTCGGCAGGCAACAAGATAACCTGAAATCAAATTATCAGAAGCTGATGCGAAATAATAATCCTGCGCTCATTCCCCGCAACTACGGGGTGGAAGAAGCTCTGGAAGCCGCAATCATGCATGAAGACTACAGTGTGATGCAGCGTCTTTTGCACGTACTGTCAAACCCTTTTGCTCACTCTCCTGAACAGACGGAGTACTCCATACCTAAGTCATCTGGACCCCCCTACGTTACCTTTTGCGGCACCTGATGTGAGCGAACATCTTGCTAGCGAATTTTAGAATTATTAAATATAGAAGGCAATTATCCTTCCCCTCCCTTGGAATGTTGGTGCGTAGCACCGGGGCGGTTCTCTTGCATTTTAAAACATTTGACTTTTATAAAATTATCAATGATTAAAGTTGCCAATAGAGAAAATATTTCTCTTGTTTGCAGGATTTAGACAAAATATGCAGAAGTCGTTCGAGTTGCATTTGTGCGGCGGCTTGTTTGGTTTATACCATTGAAATTCGGCGAACACAAAAATGATAAGGAGAAGCATACACTATGAGGCAATCAATCAGATTCAAACTTGTGATAACTACAGTAATTATGACAGTGATAATTCTAATAATTACTTATTTTCAATTACAACAAAGAATTTATCAAAGCAATTTGGCAAACTCGAAGCTAGTTAAAATAGCTGCAAATATGGAGGCTTTGCAGCAGGCCACGTTAACGTTTAAAAAAATACGTGTTGATCTCAGGGATTTCCTCATTGATCTCGAAAATAGAAATACATATGCCGACAATGTAACTGGCCTAATCCCTCAACTTAATTCATATATTGTGCAATTAGAAGAAAATATACTTTCCCCTGAAATCACAGCACAACTAAAAGAATTACAGCAAAATTTACCTATCTTTTATGATGTGGGCGGCAGAATCCTAGCAGCCGGCAATGCAGGAAATAACAGTAAAGCGGTTGGCATTCTTCTGGCAGAGTGCCAACCGATAGCTGATGAAATCCTGACTAATCTTAGCGGCTTGCAGACAAATATTCAATTAATTTCCGATGCGGCAGTTTTGGATTTTCAAGCTGACGCACGTCGCGCTGCCGCGATGACTTTGCTTACAGTACTCATAGGAATATTGTTGATTATCTTGCTAGTAGCATATGTAGTAAAATATTTGGTAACTCCGGTAGTCTTAATCAAAGAAGAAATGACGAAACTGGCAAAAGGAGATTTGACCTCGGCTTACAAAGCAAAGAGTGACGCAGGTGAAATTGGCGACCTATCACGTGCGGTGAAGGAGACGATTACAAATCTGCGTACTCTGATTTCTAATGCACAAGATTTTGCCTTTGGAGTCGCGGAAAAGGCCGAGATTATTAACGATACCGTCAAAGAAGTAGCTAACGGCAATGAAAACCAAGCTGCCATCACCCATGAAATTTCTCTTACTTTAGAACAACTGGCTGCAGCTACCGAAGAGGTTGCAATTAGTGCCCAAAGCGCAGCTGCCGCCAGTACCAATGCAGGCACAGTAGCAAATCAAGGTTCGAGTAAAGTGGGAAATTCCATCAGCTCCTTAAAGACGGTACAGGAAAGTGTTCTTAGCCTTTCAGCAGCTTCAAAGCAAATAGGAGAAATAGTTTCTGTAATTGAGGATATATCTGACCAAACTAATTTGCTGGCACTCAACGCAGCCATTGAAGCGGCAAGAGCAGGAGAACACGGCAGAGGCTTCGCTGTTGTTGCAAATGCGGTGAGAAGCTTGGCCGAACAAAGTATGCATTCTGCTAAAGAAATAACTAAGCTTGTTGCCGGCATCCAAAAGCAAATTGACGATACTGTAGGCATCAGTACGCAAGGTGCTGAAGGCGCAAAAAGTGCTCAGGAAGCACTAGATGCTATAATTGGTGAAATAAATAGCATCGCCTCAATAATAGAGGGCATCTCTGCAGCAGGTGAGCAACAGGCCGCTGCTGCCAACCAAGTCTCTGCATCTATGCAAAATCTTAGCGCAATTACGCAGGAAGTATCTGCCTCTTCGCAGGAAAGCACACTTGCAGGTAACCAATTAAGCGAATTAGCAAACAACCTGCAGAGTGCTGCAGGAAAATTTAGCGTGTAGCAATGTCTTTTCCCTGATTGCCTCCGCAAGAAAAATATCAAAAACTTTAGCGCCTCGAATTTCTCGATGCATTTGTTGCTGAGAATTTCAGGCGCTTTTTGTTTGCTTTTTGTTTATTAAAGAATTACTAATGATTTATCTGTCCAATACTTTCGGAAGAAAGACTACTTGAGTTCATCTAGGTTATAAGGTGTCTCCTGATAAACAAAATAGTTCAGCCAATTTGAATAAAGCAAATTTGCATGTCCTCTCCAGGTGACCAAAGGATATTTTTCCGGATTATCGCCTGGAAAGTAATTTTTAGGCACACTTATATTGAGACCTCTGGCAATATCTCTGTCATACTCCATTTTCAATGTCAAGGGGTCATATTCGGAGTGACCTGTGACAAAAATCTGCCGTCCCTTATTTGTTTTCATAATATAAATGCCTGCTTCATCAGACTCCGAAAGCACATCAAGCGCTTTTACTTTTACAATATCTTCTTTCCTAATTTCAGTATGTCTTGAATGAGGCACATAAAACACATCGTCAAATCCACGTAAAAGCATTGTGTTTGGCTTGGAAATTTTATGAGGAAAGATACCAAAAAGTTTCTCTTTTAAGGGATATTTCTTTATCCCGTAATGATAGTACAGACCGGCCTGAGCGCCCCAACAGATATGAAATGTTGAGTAGACATTGCTAAGACTCCATTTCATGATCTCTACCAGCTCTTCCCAGTAGTTTGCCTCTTCAAACTCTAACTCCTCAACAGGAGCCCCTGTAATAATCAATCCATCGAACTTTTGGCTTTTTACCTCATCAAAAGTTTGATAGAAATTTACTAAATGCTCTTCAGGTGTATTTTTAACATTATGGGTTTTGGGATGCAAAAAAATTGCTTCTACCTGAATTGGCGTATTTCCTAACAGCCTTAGTAATTGAGTTTCTGTTTGAATTTTTGTGGGCATGAGATTTAGTATTGCTATCTTTAGCGGCCTGATATCCTGATGCATTGCTCTATGCTCCGACATGACAAATATATTCTCGTTTGTCAGCGTCTCCGCTGCCGGTAGGTTGTTTGGTATTTTAATCGGCATTTTCCCTCACCCCAACCACAAGAGTTTTGTATTCCCTATAATATAGTCGATATTACTAGGTTAAGTCAAGATTGCAGAAATCGGCAATTGCCGACAAGTACTACCTGAATAAGATTATGAGCAAATGAGATTGATTATCAAAAAATAATGAGATATGCATTAATAGACAGCAAAACTGAGAAAAATGAGTAAAATTTCCACAAATAGCGATTATTAGCGTTTGGCAAAGTATTGATCGCTATGTATACTTATAATCACTCTCATATGATAATTGTTATCTATTGAAATCCGGTCATCAATGAGAGAAATCTAATGCCTTTAGAGCGTTTCCCTACCTACACGGAAAAAACAAAAGCCAAACTACACAAGGAGGTAAAAAAGTGAAAAACCCGCTAAGTAAAAGTTTCAGACGGCTCGGACTACTCTTGGTCACCACATTAATTCTGGTGGCAGTCATTCATTCCGTTGCCCAAGCCGCCGCCGCTCGCAGCCCTATCCGAGTTGTTGTTGACGGCACTGCCCTAACAATGGAGGCTACGCCGCAAATTATCAACGGACGCGTCATGGTGCCTTTTCGGGCAGTGACCGAACGCCTTGGTGCCCAAGTAAACTGGAACGGCCAAGAGCGGAGCGTTTCTGTGACAAAGGGCGACATTGTTTTAAGGCTGGTGGTAGGTCAAACTACAGCCACAAACAGGGGTCGTACTGTAACCCTTGACGCTGCACCGGTACAAGTTGGCGGACACGTCCTAGTTCCGCTACGTTTTTTAAGCACTGGATTAGGCTACCTTGTACATTGGGATAGCGGCACAAGGAGCGTCATTATCAGACCGGCTGCAGAAGAACCTCCTGCTGAGCCGAGGGCCGGCGGAGTAGTCAACCTTTATACCTCGCGCCACTACGGCGTAGAACCGGTCTTTACCGCATTCACCAGAGCAACCGGTATTCAGGTAAGATTTACTACCGGTGCAGATGCCGTCTTACGTGAGAGGATTAGAGCCGAAGGACGCCATACCCCGGCAGATGTCTACTTGGCAGTAGATGCCGGCAACCTCTGGCTGGCAGCAAGAGATGGCTTGCTTGATCCGGTAAATAGTGCCACCTTAAACAGAAATATCCCCTCTAATCTGCGTGACCCAAATAACCGCTGGTTCGGATTAACACAACGTGTTCGCACAATACTTTATCATCCGGATCGTGTTCGTCCCGAGGAACTATCAACATATGAAGACCTAGCTGACCCAAAATGGCGTGGCCGCTTGGTAATGAGACCGGCAACCCATTCTTATACCCAATCGCTGGTAGCAAGCATGATTGCTGCGCACGGCGAAGCTCGTGCCGAAGAGATTGTCAGAGGCTGGGTAGCAAACCAACCTACGCTGATTGACAGTGACACAAGGATTTTGGAGACGCTGGCCGCAGGCAGAGGCGATGTGGCAATCACCAACCACTACTACCTGGGACGTCTACTGGAATCAAACCCCGCTTTCCCTGTAAGAGTTTTCTGGGCTAACCAGAATAACCGCGGTGCCCACGTTAACATCAGCGGAGCCGGCGTTACCACCCATGCCCCAAACCGGGAAAACGCAATTAAGCTGCTTGAATGGCTCAGTGGTCCGGAAGGACAGAAACTTTTCGCCGACTCTAACCACGAATATCCTGCCAATCCCAACGTTGCCTCACACCCGATTATAGCCAACTTCGGCAACTTTAGACGTGACCCTCTGAACATGGCTGAATACGGCCGCCTTCAGGAAGCTGCCGTCAGACTGCTGGATAGAGCCGGCTATCGTTAACTTCCCTCATTCTCCCAAAAGCGGGTAAGCCATCGGCTCACCCGCTTTCATTCATCCTGTCATCAAATATCCCTATATTGCAGTCCGTTCACAAAAAATCCGTTAATACTTGCAATACCACAAAAATTATAATATAATTTACAAGTGTCGGGGCGTGGCGCAGCTTGGTAGCGCGCTTGACTGGGGGTCAAGAGGTCGCAGGTTCAAATCCTGTCGCTCCGACCAATAAAATCAAGGGTTTCGGGGTTTTGGAACCGCCGAAATTGGGTCAAAAAACGGTTTTGACAGCAGTTTGACAGCAGTTTTGAAAAAAACTTGCTCTAACTACTTAGTTTTGCTCTCTGCTTGGCCCTTGCATTTTTGCAGGGCTTTTTTTTTGGTTTAATAAGCCATTTAAACTTTCTCCCGCTAATCTTGCCATCTCCGGCATAACATGACTATACAAATCGAGTGTCATTGTGATACTGCTGTGCCCTAATCGTTCTTGAACCATCTTCGCAGGTACACCGCGCTTTAATAACAATGTTGCGTGAGTATGTCGCAAATCGTGCAGCCTTACCTTTGGCAACCCTGCTTTTACTAAGTGACGCTGGAAGCATTTACTAAATTCTACTGGCCCTAGAAATGAACCATCTTCGCGACAGAAGACTAAATTATTATCTTGATATACTTCTCCCAACAATAATCGTTCTTCAATTTGACGCTTTCGATGGTTTCTAAGCTCTCCGATCGCGTCATCCGTTAAAGTCACGCTGCGTTTACCACTTTTGCTTTTAGTAGATTCGTCCAATATTAATCCTGATTTTAATCGCAACAATTGTCGCTGCACAACTATAAGCTCCTGGTCAAAATCAACACAATCCCAACATAAACCTAAGAGTTCTCCACGACGAAGCCCTGTTGTGACGGATAACAGATAAGCCGCAAATAGTCGGTCATCTTTCGTCGCTTCGAGGAATACAAGCAAATCTTCTTCAGTTAATGGTCGCATCTGTTTGTTTTTAACAACCGGGGGGCTTGTGGCATCAGCCGGATTGTTCTGCAAGAAACCTTCTTTAATGGCCTGTCCTAAAGCTTGGCGGATAATGCTATGAAGATAACGAACCGTCCTAGTAGATAATCCACCTTTTTTATCATTTCTGCCGCTTGTTAATTTGTCGTTATAAAATTTTTGCAAGACAATTGCTTGCAGTTTAGTTAATGGGATATTGCCTATTATTGGGTTAATATGGTTTTTGATGAACATTTCGTAGCTTTCATAAGTGCTGGGTTTAAGAGTATTTTTTTTATAGCTTACCATCCACCTATTTAACCACTCACCTAAAGTTATTTTTTCCGGGATTACGATACTATTATCTTTTGTTTCAGTTAAAGCTTTTAACATTTTGTCCTTAATCTCTTTACGGGTTTTACCATAAAGATATTTGCGTATCGGTTTGCCGGTTGCAAAATCATAACCAACACTTACAGTTGCCACCCATCTTCCATCCGATCTTTTGTATATACTTCCTTCATTGTTGCCGCGTCTTGATTTTTTAGACATAATCTCCCTCCTGATTTAATGATTTTTTCTTCAACCTTATTACCGTGTCTTTGCTTTTTTTATCTCACATAGTCTCCCTCCTATTTCAAATTATGGGGATTATAGCTTTCATACGATTGCCCAAGCGCAGTCGTATTCAACCATCTATCAAACGCTTCGGTTGGAATTAAGACCTTTTTGCCGACTTTAAATGCCGGGAATCCTTTTGATCTAGTTAATGCATAACACGATGCTAGACTTAAACCTAGTATTTTTGTGAGATCGTTTACGGTTAAAACTTTTTTATCCTCCGGGCAAGGTAGTTTCGTCTTTTCTATACCTTTTTCCTGCGTCTGTATCACCTTTACACCCCCTTTCTTTTTGCCATAAAACAATAACAACGAAGGGCGTTTGTCCTTCGTTGTTATTGTTTTGATTGGAGTATAAATGTGCCTAAGATCCTGATTTCTGCAAATAGAATTGTGCTTGTCCATTGATCCTTCTTGGGGCTACAAGAACATTGTTGATTAGTTTGAAATTTTGTCCAAAGCTTAAGTTCAATGCTATTCTGTCAGCCTGGATATCGTTTTCACTTATCTTTACGTTATCAAACAATTCATACTGAAACCCATCAAAATTAATCCCTATTCCGCGCATATTTTGAATCTTGTTGCCATTCATGACCATATTCATGCCTCTGTTCCGGAAGTAAATACCCATGTTGCCATTAGTAAGCGTATTGCCGCTTATATCAACCGTATCATAGCCGCCATGAAAATTTATCACTCCTCGGAAAGGCAATACTGTATTATTTTCGCCTACTGTTATGCTGTTATTTTTTATGGCTATATTACGCAGGTTTCTGCCGATATTCATCAATGCTAAAGAGATAAAAAAAGGACTCAATATTTATTTAAATACTTTTATGGAAAAAAAGGTAATTAAAGTATTTTGTAGAAATAATTAACAGTCCACAATAGTTGTTTTCAGCCGAGCAATTTGTCTGCAAAACCAGCCATTTACGTCACAGTTGGTGGCGGCAAAAAATCAGATATTCTCCGACATTAGCCTAATCCCGTCTGTACAATGGCGGTAGATTAGGCTATATTATTTGGTGAAGTAAATTATCATCACTAAGTAAAGGACAAAGGATGTGTTTTTATGGCGAAGACTCTAGACCCAACGTTGGCTGCAAACATTTTAGATAAATGGATTAGCTTCTATGGGATGGAAGATGCGGATGCATGG